>JBGQHM010000176.1:0-13331 GCA_041497995.1 Binatia bacterium
CCGCCTACCGCGCCAGCCACGCCATCGCCGAGCGGCTGGCCGCACAGGACCCGTCGCACACCGAGTGGCAACGCGACCTCTCGGTGAGCCACAACAAGATCGGCGACGTGCTGGGCGCGCAGGGCGACGGGAGCGGGGCGCTTACCGCCTACCGCGCCAGCCACGCCATCGCCGAGCGGCTGGCCGCACAGGACCCGTCGCACACCGAGTGGCAACGCGACCTCTCGGTGAGCCACAACAAGATCGGCGACGTGCTGGGCGCGCAGGGCGACCTGAGCGGGGCGCTCACCGCGTACCGCGCCAGCCTTGCCATTGCCGAGCGCCTCGCTGAGTTGGATCCGACGAACGCTGATTGGGTGGCAGACCTGGCCATCAGCTGCAGGAATGTCGCTGCACTCGCGGGGGCCTGCGAGACGGAAGATGTCAAGCACGTCGTCGGTCTCATGAAGCGTTGCCAAAACCGCCTGCGTACCCTCCGCACCGCAGGCCGGCTCGGGCCTCGGGAGCGCGAGCTGCTCGATGCCCTCGACCGCGACGTCGCGAAGCTCGACGCGGCGTCGTAGAGTCCCTCCGAGTTTCGTGCTCTGCAGGGCCAGGTTGTGTTCAAGCGCGGTGCGTTCGTGTGCTCCAGTAGACACCAGCCAAGACGGCCGCACCGCCGACGCCCTGTGCTAGCTGGAAGTGCTCGCCAAGCAGCAGCGTGGAGAGCACGGCGGTCATGACCGGCATCAAGTAGATGAAGACGACGGTCCGGCTGACTCCCAGCGCGCGCACGCCCATCAGAAAGAACTGACCGGACAGCACCGACGAGCCCAGCGCCATGATCACTACGCCGAGCAGCGCGGTGCCGCTGGCAGCATGCAGCTGCGCCAATGGGTGCTCCGGCACGGCGAGCCCGAACAGTGCGATGCCGCCGACGACGTAGACCAGGCTGTTGATGAACGTCGGCGAGAGGCGTGCCACGACGTGCCGCGATGCCAGGTTGAAGACCGACCAGATCGCCGCCGCGGTAACGGCCAGGAGGTCACCGGCGTTGAGCGACAGCGCCGTGAGGTGTCGCACGTCTCCCTTGGTGATCACGGTTGCCGCGCCGAGCAGTGCCAGCGCCACGCCCGCCGCGCGGTGCTTGGTGAGATGCTCGCCGATCAGCGGCGCCAACAGGATGGTGAACACCGGATTGAGCGCGATGAGCAGCGACGTGTTCGTCGCCGTCGTGCGCGACAGGGCCAACAAGAATACCCACGGGTACACGACGCTCCCGCAGACGACGAGAACGGTGAGCGGGACGGCGACGCGACGCATCTCGCGCCATGGTGCGGCGCGGACGCCGAACGGGACCAACACCAGCGCCGCGACGGCGAAGCGGAACGCCGCGACGGTCAGCGGCGTCAGTTCTTCAAGCGCCAGCTTCCCGGCGATGTATGCCGATGCCCAGCCGAGACTGGCGAGAGTGAGACCGGCGTAGGCCACCACTTCGGCATCAAACCGTGGTGCCGGCCGGGCGATTGCAGGCGCGGAGTCCATGCGCAGCCGGCATACCACCGCACCTCGGCTATCGCGAGGGCGGTTCTACGACAGTGGATTCTCTCTTCGACTCTCGGGCCTGCACGCACCGGCCAGAGGCCGGTGCCACCATTTTTCAAAGCGCGCCCACCTCCGCTGCATTGACGTCGTCACGAGCCTCAGCCAGTGTCCGCGTCACGGAGGGACGGCTGAGCACATCCGACAACCAGGGCGCAGGGACACCGCTGCCACTGCACGTCAAGGTGGGTTTCGGTTTCGGTGATCATACGCTCAATGTCGCGCTCTCCGCGCTGTCGCTGCTCTACCTGTTCTTCCTGACCGAAGTTGCGGGGCTGCGGCCGGCGCTGGCCGCGCTCGTGTTGTTGGTCGGACGCACCGTCGACGCGATCACCGATCCGCTGATGGGGCGGATCTCAGACATCACGCGCTGGCGCTGGGGGCGGCGGCGGCCGTATCTACTGCTCGCCGCGCTGCCCTTCGGTCTGAGCTTCGCGCTGCTCTGGCAGGCGCTCGCAATCCATGGCCAGGCGACGCTGTTCGCCGCCTACGCCGCCCTCTACATCCTGCATACGACCGCCTCGACGATGCTCGGTGTTCCATACATGGCGCTGCTGCCCGAGCTGGCGCTCGGCTACGACGAGCGCACGACGCTGAACGTCTTCCGCCAGTTCGGCGCTGTGCTCGGTACGTTGCTCGCCGCTGTGGCTATGCGTCCTTTGGTCGACTTGTTAGGAGGCGGCGCGCGCGGCTTTGCGCGCACCGGCATCGCGCTCGGCGTGTGGATGGCGGTGCCATGGTTCGTGGTCTACGCGGTCACTTGGGAGCGGCCGGCTTTCTCGCGGCCGGACCAGATGAGCTTTGCGGAGAGCGTGCGCCGTGTCCTCGCACACCGCGCCTACCGCGTCCTCGTCGGTTTGTTCCTCTGCGCGCGGATCGCGCTCGACCTCGTCGCCGCCATGATCATTTTCTACATGTCGTACTGGCTGCGGCGCGAGGGCGATTTCTCCGCGATCATGGCCACCATGCTCGTTGCGGCCACCTTGTCGTTGCCGCTCTGGCTGGGCGCCGCACGCCACGCCGACAAGGCGACCGTCTTCATCGTCGGCGTGTGCTGGTGGATCGGCACGCAGCTGGTGCTGCTCTTCCTGCAGCCGGCGTGGCCGCACTGGGTGATGTTCGCGGTCGCTGCCGCAACTGGCATTGGCTACGCCGTTGCCGACTTGATGCCATGGTCCATGCTCGGGGATGTCGTCGATTCGGACGAGCTGCTCACTTCCGAGCGGCGGGACGGCATCTACGCAGGCTCGTTTACGTTCCTGCGCAAGCTCGGCGGTGCCACCGGTGTCGCACTCGCCGGTTTGCTGCTCGACCTGGCGGGGTTCGTGCCCGGCGAGGAACAGTCCGACACGGCGCTGCTCGCCATTCGCGTCCTCACCGCAGCCGTGCCCGCCCTGTTCCTGGCCGGCGCTGCACTGATCGCGCGGTCGTATCCGCTCGGGCGCCGGCAGCATGCGGAGATCGTCGCGCAGTTGGAGGCCCGCCGGAGTCTGCCGCAGCCTCGGTAGTGCCCGCGGGGCGTTCAGCGAACACCCAGACCGCGCCCCGGCTGAAAAACACGACGCCGCGGGCCGCAAGGGTCGCGCTCCCGAGTCGCACACTTGATCCATCGCGGCACCTGTCATGAACGCACAAAGCGGGTGAGGCCTCTTGGTTCATTCACATCGGCGGGCGCGGCCGCCGCTCAGGCCGGTCGCACGTTGTGCACGACGACGCCGAGGGCCGGTGCTCTCGAAAGCGGACCGTCCGCAGTTATCAGCGCGGCACTCCGTGCCCGCGCCGCGGAAACGTACAGGGCGTCGTAGGCGGTCACATGCCCCCGCAGCATCCACGCGTCGTCGAGCAGTGGCTTGTGCGGCAGGCGTTCGATGCCCCAGTCGCGAAGGTCTGTAACCGCTTCACTCGCGCGCCGCTCGGCCAGGCGCCCAGCGAGGACCTCGCGTCGGAGGACCGACAAGACCTCGGCATCCATCAATTCCGGAGCGCTCACATCAGCGCTTTCGATCAAGCTCGCTACGCGAACCCCAAGCGAGGTCTGGAGCAAGTACTCAACCGCCGCAGAGGCGTCCACCACCACGATCATCGCGCGGTCTCTCGCTCGCGTTCCTCGCGTACCTCTTCCAGCGTTCGCGCTGCCGGGCGTCCGAGGTCGACGGGTTCGCGCTTCGCCAAGCGGGCGCGAAATTCCAGACGTTCGATTTCACGCGTCACGGCGTCGAGCACGACATCACGCACCGTCCGTCCGCGACGCTTGGCGTGCGCGCGGATCTTGCGGTGCAGCGACTCCGGAACATTCTTCACTTGAAGGTTGGCCATGGCGTGCCATTAGCATGCTTGGAGCATGCCGGCAAACGCAATCCGAGCAGTGCCGGGGTCGTTGGCGTTGCGCCACGCCCCAGCCGTTGGATCATCGGTTCAGCTTAGTTGTCCGCGCCAGCTCCGCGGCTCTGCGCGCCATGTCGAGGACGACGTTGCCGAACATCTCCATCTTCGGATTGTCGGCGCCGCCTTGGACGTAGCGCGCGTAGCCGCCTTCGAGGACGATGGCCATCTTGTAGCGGGCGAGGATGACGTAATAGTCCATCTCGTCGACGGGCAGGCCGCTGACGCGCGCGTAGCGCTCGAGGAGCTCGGCGCGCGTCGGCATGCCGGTGTAGTCGACGTAGCCGCTGCCGGTACGATCCTCGTCGGGGTCTGGCCAGCTCATGATCACCCACGCGAGATCCAACAGCGGATCGCCGATCGTCGCCATCTCCCAGTCGACGATCGCCGCCATGCGCGCCGGCGCGCCGTGATGGAACATCACGTTGGCGAACTGATAGTCGCCGTGAATGATGCCAGGCTTGTACGAGCGCGGGCGAGAGCCGCGTAGCCACTCGGCCGCCGCATCGAGGCCGGGGATGTCGCGGAACGTGAACGCCTTCAGATGTGCCTGCCACCGATCGACTTGTCGTTCGTGAAAGCCTTCCGGCTTTCCAAAACCTTCGAGGCCGCGCGCGCGCCAGTCGACTTGTCCGAGCTTGGCGATGGCGTCGACCAGCTCGTACGCCAGGCCCTGCCGCGCCGTGAGGTCGGTGTCGAACGGTGCCGGCCAGCCACTAGGTGGCGAGCCGCCCGGCGCGCCGCTGAGGTTCATGCACGACCAGCCGTCGACGTGAGCCATCAGATAGAAGCACGCCCCGACCAGTGAGGGATCATCGCAGGCCGCGATGGCACGCGGATGCGGCACGTCGGTGTCGTTGAGCGCTTCGAGCACACGGTACTCGCGCAGCATGGTTTCGTTGCGACCCGTCGGCACCTTGCGCGGTGGACGGCGTAGCGCCATCCGCACATTGCCGCGCTTGATCTCGAAGATCTCGTTCGATGCCCCGCCACTGATGAAGCGCGCCACGACGGGCGCGCCCTCGCCGGGCAGATGCCGCGCGTCCATCCAACGCGCCAGCGCTTCAGGCTTTACCAGTTCTTGGATCCGTTCCTGCTCGTCCATGCAACGCTCCGAAGTCTACCCTGCGAAGAGAATCACGAAAGCACGAAAGTTCGAAAGTCTGATTTCGTGGTTTCGGCATTTCGTGCTTTCGTGATTCGTACTTTGCGCGGTCTTCAAAGATTCCCCACGTCGTGCTCCAAGTACTCTGCAAACTGTGCACGTGCCTCGGCCACTCGCGCCGGCAGGAAGTCGCTCGGCCACAGCCCTTCGTAGGGCTGGTACTGCTTGAGGACCTGCTTGGCGACGGTGACCTTGTGGACCTCGGTCGGCCCGTCGGCGATGCCCATCACCGGCACCGCCATCCACAGCCCGGCGAGCGGCGTTTCATTCGAGCAGCCGAGGGCGCCGTGCACCTGCAGGGCGCGGCGCACGACGTCGTGCAACACCTCCGCCATCTGCACCTTCACTGCGGCGATGTACGTGCGTGCCTCGTTGCGATGCCCTTTGTCGATGTGCCACGCGGTGTAGAGGACGAGCAGGCGGAACTGCTCGATCTGGATGAACGAGTCGGCGATGTACTGCTGCACCAGCTGCTTGTTGGCGAGCACGTCGCCTTGCGTGCGGCGGCTGAGGGCGCGCTCGCACATCATGCGCAAGGCGCGTTTCACCATCGCCATCGTGCGCATGGCATGATGGATGCGGCCGCCACCGAGCCGCGTCTGCGCGATCGCAAACGCTTGCCCCGGACCGCCGAGCAAGTTCTCCGCGGGCACGCGGCAGTCTTCGTAGCGAATGTACGCGTGATGCCCCTGCCCGAGCGGCTCACCGCCGAGCCCCGCCAGGCGGACGATGTTCACGCCCGGGTTGTCGGCAGGGATCAGAAACATCGAGGCGCCTTGATGGACCGGGACGGTGGAATCGGTGATCACCATGGTGATCAAAAACTCGGCGAGGTTGGCGTTGGAAGAGAAGTACTTCTCGCCGTTGATCACCCAATCGTCACCGTCGCGCACGGCGCGGCATTTGAACTCGCGCGGATCGGCGCCGGCTTGCGGCTCGGTCATTGAGAAACAGGAGACGATGTCGCCTTCGAGTAGCGGCGCCAGGTACTTCTTCTTTTGCGCCGGCGTGCCGTACGCGGCGAGGATCTCGGCGTTGCCGGAATCCGGCGCTTGGCAGCCGAAGATGGTCGGCGCCCACACCGAGCGGCCGAGGATCTCGTTCATCAATGCGAGCTTGAGCTGGCCGTATCCCAGACCGCCGAGCTCCGGCCCGAGGTGACATGCCCAGAGCCCTTGCCGTTTCACCGCCGCTTTCAACGGATCGGTAACCTTCTTGTACACGGCATTCTTGCGGTCATACGGCGCGCCCGATTCGCGAAACGCGTAGTCGAGCGGCTCGACTTGGTCGCGGACGAAGCTGTCGATCCAATCGAGCTTTGCTTGGAACTCTGGGTCCGTTTCGAAATCCCACGCCATCGTCGCGTCCTCCTGTGGATGAGCTGAGCAACCTGGCTCTATCGTGGCGAGCGGCTGCCAGGCAAGTCCTGGTGCCCACCGCCCGAGTGGCAAAGACATTCGCATCTCATGATATTGACAGAACGTTCGGAATGTTCTAAACGTTCATACTCAAGGACAAGGATGAAACGATGGAGCGAGTCGCGGGTATCTTCGTCGATGGCATAGGGACGGCGGCAGCGACCTCAGGCATCTTGACGCAGCTGCAGGGGCGGGTCTTTGCGCTCCTCTATTTGCACCCCCGACCACTGGCGCTCGACGAGATTGCAGCCGAGCTCGAGCAGAGCAAGAGCAACGTCTCGGTCAACATCCGGGGGTTGGTCGAGTGGCATTTGGTCCGGCGGGTGCCGGTTGGCGGCTCACGCAAAGACCATTATGAAGCGGTCACCGACTTCTGGCGCCTCATGCGCGAGATCTTGGAGCGCCGGTATCGCTTCAACGTCCGTCAGGTGCTCGTCGCCGTCGAGGAGAGTACCCGCGCGACGGCCGAGGCTGGCGCGCCGAGTAGCAAGGCCGAGCGCGAACAGGCTGCGTTCATCACCAGTCGTTTGAAGGCGCTGGGCGCCTTCTTCTCCCTCCTCGATGCCGGCATTGCGGCGTTCACTCAGGGAAAGTCGCTGTCGCCGGAGACGCTGCAGAACGTGGTGCCGTTGGCAAGCGCGCGGGCGCGTCACAAGAGCTGAAGGAGGAGTCATATGGAACCGACTCTCGGTGTCGGCCTGCTGTGGGTCGTCTTCGGTGGCACGCACATCGGCCTCGCGGCCGGGCCGATCCGCGGCCGGTTAGTCGCACGCCTCGGTGAGCTCGGCTTCATTGCGTTCTTCTACCTGGTGGCAGCGACGTCCTTCGGCGTGCTCGTGGCGTACTATGCAGCGCATCGCTTCGAAGGTACGGCGGGTCTGGCGCTAGCGAGTATACCGGCGCTGTGCGCGACGCTGATGGTCGTCGCCGTCGCCGGGCTTGCACTGACCGCTCCGGCACTCGCGATGTATCCGAGCCTGCCGGCGGCGCTCTTCGGGCCGCCCATCGGCGCGGTACGCGGCATCGAGCGAATCACGCGGCATCCGTTCTTCGCGGGCTTGGCGTTGTTCGCACTGGCGCACGCCCTCCTTGCGACCCGTCTCGTCGGGACGGTATTCTTTGCTGGGTTCGCACTTCTCTCGGCTCTCGGCGCCTGGCATCAGGATATCAAGCTGCTCGCGCGCCGTGGCACGCCCTACGCCGACTACCTTGCCGCCACATCCGCGGTGCCGTTCGCAGCCGTCGTCTCCGGGCGTCAACGACTCGTCTGGCGTGAGCTTCCGGTCGCGGCGCTGGCGGTAGGCTTCGGCATCGCCTTGGCGCTGCGCGCCCGGCACGACGCGATCTTTGCTCACGGCGGTGCGTGGGTCATTGGTGTGGTCGTAGGAGGTGGGTTCATCGCCGGGCTGAACGCCTGGCGTCGTTCACACCGTGTCGCCGCGCCTACCGTCGACATCGCGCATACACCAGGCACGGGTGGAATCCGTAGCTGAAGCGGAAGTAGGTAGCATCGCCGTCTGCTCCCGGGCCGCCTTTCCGATGCAGTTCCCTGATCGCCATGTTCCGCTTCGGCACGCGATCGCGGCCGCGCTATCGGCTCTCATACTATTCGTCGGCGTTGTCCACGAAGTTGTGGGCTCTACGCTCTATCCGGCAGGCCCGGCTTATTTTGGTGGAAGTCTTTACTGGCATCTCGCGGGAGTCGCTCTTACCGTCGCCGGCGCGCTTCTGGTTGGAAGTACGCTCGGCCTGTTTCCCTTCCCTGTGCGGGTCGCCGCTGCAGTCATCTGCGTTGCAGGGGCCTTCATCGCCGCCGACGACTTCGTGACGAAGCGGCAGTTTCACTTGTTCGCGTTCACACTTTGCCTCGCAGGTGCCGGCGTGGTTGTGTCGTTCCGCCCTGGGAGGCGAAGCCCTGAGAACGTCACCTAACCTCAACATGACAGAAGAGTGTGCACCGCGGAGGACGCAAAGGCACGCGGAGGAAGACGCAGGGTCTTCACATGGAACCGCTTTCAAACTTCATCAGGAATGAGATCTCTGAAACGACAAGAGAGTCTGCGCATAGAACCCTCTGCGTCCCTCTGCGTCCTCTGCGGTGAATCTGTTTTCGTCACATCAGGGCTAACTATTGGGCTAACCATCACTTTGCGGGCCTGCGCCGAACCGCCGACGCTCGCGGCGGACCAGGCCAGTTCTGCCGCGAGGGCAGCGGATCCTTCCCTGCGAGAAACAACTCGAGGTACGGGAAGTCGTCGTAGCCCCAGAAGATCTCACCAGCCACCTCCATTGATGGGACACCGAACACGCCGCGGGTGATGGCGTCGTCGGTCTGTCGGCGCAAGAGCGCCTTGCAGTCGTCCTGCTGCGCTGCGGTGACGAGTGCACTCCCCGAGAGACCGATCTGATCGCCGATGCGTTCGACGACGGCGGTCTCGCTCACGTGTAGACCGCGAACCCACACCGCGTCGAACAGCGCCGATATGAGCGCCGTGCGCGCCGCCGGCTCCAGCGGAAGCGACGATACGCGCAGTGCGAGAAGCGGGTTGAACGGGTGGAAGGCGGGCGGATTCAGTGGCACCCCGAGCTGCACGGCCTTGCGAAAATTGTTTTTGGCCATCCACAGCGACTTGGCGGGAATCTCGGCGGGTCCCAGCTGTCCGTGCGCGCCGAGGAGACCGGCGAAGAGGACCGGTATCGGGTCAATTGTGCTGCCGCATCTGGCGGTAAGCTTCGGCAATTGGGTCCAGGCGAGGTAGGCATTCGACGAGATGTAGTCGAAGTAGAAGCGGATGGTGGTTGAAGGCATTGGTCTCTTTCCTCTCCCTGCGAGGTATGAACGCTACGCTGTTGCGCCGCGGCGCGCGACCGAGTCCAGTATTGGCGGGCAGAGTGGTCGTTTCTCCGTCGCGAGTCGTTCGAGCAGCATGATGGCGTGCTCCGGCCCAGGGAGGGCGGCGATCTCGTCCCGAATGCGTTCGGCGGTCTGTCGATAGGTTGAGTCTTCCAGCACACGCGATACGGCCTCACGCACCATTTGTGGCGTGGCTGCCACGGCGTCGAGTACTTGGGCAACACCGAGCGCCTCGCAGCGTGCCGCGTTCAGTGGCTGGTCGGCACCCATCGGGATCAGTACCATCGGCAGACCGTACGCCAGCGCGCTCATCACGCTGCCCGAGCCGCCGTGCGAGATGACCAGGTGGCAATGAGGCAGCAGCACTGCTTGAGGAACGTATCGCTCGATGTGAACGTTGGCAGGTTGTGCGCCGAGCTCAGCTGGATCGATGTCGCGTCCTATCGTGACGATGAGGTTGATCGGAAGATCGCGCAGCCCCGCCAGCACGCGTTGGAACAGATCGCCAGATTCCATGTTGTAGATGGTGCCCAGCGTGAAGTAGACCGTCGGCGCGATGTCCATGCGCGTGATCCACGGTGGTGCGGTGTCGTTTCGCGCAGCGTCACGCGCAAGTAAACGCAGTGTGTGTGCCGTGGCTGGCAACGGGAAGGCGGGATCGCGATAGCTGAGTGGGAAGGGCGACAGGACGAGGTAGCGGCTGAGCATCGCGAGATCGGGATCGGGTGGCAGACCGTGTTCGGCACGCACCTCGTTCAGCGGCTCAGCGACGATATCGGGCCGGACGAAGGAGCCTGCAGCGCTGACCAGCACGGTTGCATAGGGAAGTGCGCGCCGCTCAGCGATGACCATTGAACCGAAGTCCAGCTCCTCGCACACCAGGAGGTCGGGCTGCCAATCGGTGCAGAGCGGGAGGATGTCGGCTGCCCGCTGGCGCGCGATGCGACGGCCGAAGCCGGCACCGACGGCCCGCCTGTCCCGCTCCAGATCGACTGCGGCGAGCGGAAGCCGCTGTGGCGTGAGGCCGACATCCGACCCTGTAGCGAAGGCGGAGAACCCAAGGGCCTCGACCTTCGGGATCATCCAGGGCCGACCCGCAAAGGCGACGGTGTGGCCCGCAACCTCGGCGGCGCGGGCGATCGGGATGAGTGGCTCCAAGTGACCGCTACCACCCGCGAAGGTGAAGAGAAGGCGCATGGTGATGGGCTTTCGTTGTCTCCGAGTGAGTACTGGATTCTATGTGGCCGTGCCAGCGCGCGGAGGAAGCTCGGCGAACGAGGTCGAGGCGCTTGCCGTACCGAGGTGCTCGTTGATTCGGGCGTTCGCGGCCTTGGCTCCTGCACGCGAGTCGCGCTACACAGACGCCCATGAGTAGAGGCGTAACCCGACCCGAGCCGAACACGCATGCGACCGGGCTGCTGCTTCTCCTCGCCCTCGCCACAACCGCACTGCACTTTGCGACCATCGGCAACTATGGATACTTCCGCGACGAGCTCTACTATCTCGCTTGTAGCGACCACCTTGCCTGGGGCTACGTCGACCACCCGCCGCTTTCCATCGCTGTACTTGCTGCCACGCGAACCCTGCTTGGCGATTCGCTGTTCGCCATCCGGTTACCGGTGGTGCTGGTGGGTGCGGCGATGGTCGTGTTGACCGGCTGGCTGGCGCGGGAGCTCGGCGGCGGGCGCTTCGCGCAAGTGCTGGCCGCGCTCGCGTTCGTGTTCATGCCGGCCGCGCTCGGCATGGCGACCTTCTACTCGATGAACGCGCTCGACCTGCTCTTCTGGTTGGGTGCCGTGTACGTGCTGGTGCGCATCATCAACACCGGCGAGACGCGGCTGTGGCTGGCGTTCGGCGCCGTCACGGGCCTCGGGATGCTGAACAAGATCAGCGTTGGCTTTCTGGTATTCGGTGTGCTCGTCGGCCTCGTGCTCAGCCGGCAGCGCCGCCTTCTGCTGAGCATATGGTTCTGGCTTGCCGGTGCCGTCGCTGCGCTGCTCTTCCTGCCTCATGTCATCTGGCAGATCGCCAACGGGTTCCCGACGCTGGAGTTCATGCGCAATGCCGGCGCGCTGAAGATCCAAGCCATGTCTGCCGGCACCTACCTCGGCGCACAGGTCTTGTACACCAGCCCGGGGGCCGTCCCCATTTGGGTAGGCGGGCTCGTCTACCTACTATTCGCGCGCGTGGCCGGCGCCTACCGCGCACTCGGCATCGCCTACCTCGCCATCCTCACACTGCTCATCGTCCAGCACGGGAAGGCGTATTACCTGGCGCCCGCCTACCCGATGCTCTTCGCCGCCGGCGGCGTTGCGTGGGAGCGGCTGAGCGCGCGACGCGGCTGGCGCTGGCTGCGGCCGGTTGTGCTGGGCCTCGTCATTGTGGTTGGTTTGGTTGTTGTCCCGTTGGCTGTGCCAATCTTGCCGCCGGCATCGGTCATCCGCTACGCGTCCGCAATCGGTGTCGAAGCACCGCAAGAGGAACGCCAGCAGCGTGTCGCGCTGCCGCAGCACTTCGCCGACCGTTTCGGCTGGGAGAATATGGTGGCGACCGTCGCTCGCGTATACCAGGCCTTGCCGCCCGAGGACCGTGCCCGCGCCGCGATCGTGGCGAGCAACTATGGCGAGGCGGGCGCTATCGACTTCTTCGGCGCCCAATACGGCCTGCCGCCAGCGCTCAGCGGCCACAACACCTACTGGCTGTGGGGTCCGGGCAACGCCACGGGCGAGGTAGCGATCGTGATCGGCGCGTCGCGCGAGCAGCTGCAGCAACTCTTCGAGGCCGTGACGCAAGCCGATACGGTCGTCTCGGAGTACGCGATGGCGTACGAGACCAACCTGCCGGTGTACGTTTGCCGCCACCTGAAGCGGCCACTCGCCGAGGTGTGGCCGGCGCTGAAGCGCTACATCTGACGAGGCGCGCCTCCGACCAACCAATATGTGGGCGCGCCTCGCGCACGTGGCATATGGCAGGTGGCACGTGGTCGGAATCACCAGCGCCGTGCCACGAGCGCCTTGCTACTGCTTCATCATCGCCGCGTAGCGCTTCCCCAGTTCCTCGGACGATACGTCTTCTATGTGCGTGGCGACGTACCAGCGGTGTCCGAAGGGATCCTCCAATGTACCGGTACGGTCGCCGTAGAACTGATCCGCGACCGGGCGCACCAGCTTCGCGCCGGCCGCGACGGCTTGGTTCGACAGCGCATCCACGTCCTCAACGTAGAGGTGGATCCCTACCGGGGTGCCACCGAGGGACTGTGGGCTGCGAACACCAATCTCGGGGTGTTCGTCGGAGAGCATGATTACCGCGCCGCCGATCTTGACCTCCGCGTGGCCGATCCTTCCAGTCGGGTCCGCCAAGCGCATCAGTTCCGTTGCGCCGAACGCCTTCTTGTAGAACGCAATGGCGCCAGCGGCGTCCTTGCAGCACAAGTACGGCGTCGCGCCGTGGTAGCCGTCCGGAATGGGTTTCGCTTTGCTAGCCATGGATTCCTCCCTTTGGGTTGGTACCGCGTAGCCCGCTTTTTGAATCTACGGACCAGTGTTCCCACACATATGAACCGACCGGGCGCGGAAAGGTTACGGAGGATCAGTTGAGTCTGGACCCAGCTCTGTTCTCGAGGAGCTGAGCAACGACAGCGCCAGCGACTCCCAGCAGCGGGATTGACACTGCTGCCGCTGCGAACATCGAAGCCGGAGCGATGATTGCGAACAGGGGTGAGATCAGCAACAGACCCGAGGCGTGGGCGCCGCGGGCCACGAGCGAGATCACGCCCATGACGCGGCCCAATACGTCGTCGGCAACCCGCTCCTGCGCAGCCGAGGTCAACAGGATGGAGACCGCGCTGTGGCTGATGCCAGCGACAAATGCGGCGGCGATAGCGACCTGAAGAGATGCCGTGATGGCGAACATGCCGTACGCCGGCAGGTAG
>JBGQHM010000177.1:0-13249 GCA_041497995.1 Binatia bacterium
GCAGGTTCAGCTCGATGTGCAATGACGCTGCTATGATGTCCAGTTCGCGCCGGAGGCCAGCGTGGTCGAAGCCGTCGGGAGCGTTCATGGCGATACGCATGCTGTAGATCGGCGTGCCGCTCTCCGGCTCCGGGCGGGACGCTGTCGACATCTGCGTGATGCTGATGTTGTGGGTGGCAAGACAGCGCGCCACCTTCGCGACGATGCCTGCCTTGTCGACGCCGGTGGCCTGCAGTTCGAAAACGCAGGCCCCGGCGACCCCGTAAGGGATCGGCTCACCCTCTAGAGGGCGGAAGAATACGGTCAAACGCTTCTCCCACTCGACGCGCTTGCAGGCCGCCGACAAGTGCGGCTCGACGCCTTCGCCCTCTCCGGTCAACAGGAGCAGGACCGCGAATTCGCTGCCGAGGATCGTCATGCTGGAGTCTTCGAGGTTGCAATCGCACTCGTAGATTAGCTCGGCGAGATCGGCGACGATCCCCGGACGGTCCCGCCCGATAGCGGACAGTGCAAACCAGCGCTTCATGCGACCTGGGTGATCCTATGGCGTGTGCAGATGGTCGTCAACCGCGATGGGGACGCGCACGGACGACCAGACCAAACGCGAGAACGTTGGGAGTGCCGATCCTTATGGCAGAACGGGCACGGAGACGAGGACCGTTAGCAGCACGAGCAGTGCAAAGATGAGCGGAAGTGGTGCCGACCAAGTGCCTCTCGCTTGCATGAACGGTTGCTACAGCAGAATGCATACCTTCACCAGGGTCCCTGCCCTGGCGAGAGCGACGCGCGGCTTCTAGAGGCTGTCAGCGCCAATAGCATGTCGATCGTTGGTACCCCGTTGCGGCGCCGCCATGGCGGCGTGTCTACGCTCGCAGCAGATGAATCTTCTTATTGTCTTTTATGCCGGCGAGTAGCTCCGATACCGAAAGGGTGAGCTTTGGGTGAACGAGCTGTGGCGCCAGCTCGGAAAGCGGTGCGAGGACGAAGCGCCGGTTCTGGATCTCGGGGTGCGGCACTTTCAGGGTACGCTTGTTGATGATCTCGCTGTTGAAGAAAAGGATGTCGAGGTCGATGATACGCGATCCCCAACGTTTGCCACGGACGCGCTTCCGTCCCATGGTGGTCTCGATGGCTTTGAGGCGCTTCAGCAGGTCGTCGGCCGACGACTCGGTTTCAATCTCGATGACCGCATTGACGAACCACGTCTTCGCATCGCCGAGGGGCTCGCTTTCGTACAGGGAGGACTGCTTGACGATACGGGTGCCGGGCAGCTTCTGAATCCGCTCGATCGCCTCCAGATAGTTGGCTTTTCGATCGCCGAGATTCGAACCGATACCAATGAATGCCCGATGGGGCATATCCGCGTTGAGCCTCCCCGCCCTTGCCGGCACTTATCCCGCAGGAGTTCTCCCGCTGGCGATGCCAGCCTACACCACAAACCCCGCATTCCCGTTGACGCCTTGCGGCGTCTCGGGGCTACTCCTGTTCAGGTTCCTTTACATTGTCTGTTGAAATTTTACAACTTACCGCCTTTTGCGTGAGGAGACCGCTTGCCCGGATTGGGGTGCGATGCTACTGCCGAATCCATTTCCGTGACCTTCCGCGCCGAGGAAAGGGGAGCGACATGCGGACCGCTGATCGATTGAAGAAGATCCCGCCGTACCTGTTCGTGGAACTACGCAATAAGATTGCGAAAGCCCGCGCTGCAGGGGTTGACGTCATCAGCCTGGCCATCGGCGACCCGGTCGAGCCGACCCCCGCGCCCGTGATCGACGAGCTCGCCAGCACGGCACGCGATCCGGCGAATCATCGCTACCCGACGGATGAGGAAAAAGGCATGCTGCGCTTCCGTCAAGCAGTCGCGAAGTGGTACGCGGACCGCTACCAGGTGACTCTCGACCCGGCGACCGAAGTCCTCGCGCTCATCGGTTCCAAGGAGGGCTGTCATCACTTTGTGCTTGCCCGGGTCAACCCGGGTGAAACGGTGCTCATGACCGACCCCGGGTATCCTGCCTACCGGGCCAGTATACTCATGGCTGGCGGCGAACCTGTGAACGTCCCCATTCGTGCGGAGAACGGCTACCTGCCGAAGCTGTCGGACATTCCAACCGACGCGGCGCGTCGGGCCACCGCCATGTTCCTGAACTACCCGAACAACCCGACCGGCGCGACCGCCACACCTGCCTTCCTCCGCGAGTTAGTCGAGTTCGCCCGCCAGTACGACATCGCCATCTGCTACGACAACCCGTACATCGAAGTGGTCTTCGATGGAGAGAAGCCGCTGAGTTTCCTCTCGGTGCCAGGTGCCAAGGACGTTGGCGTCGAGCTCAACTCGCTTTCGAAGCCGTTCAACATGACCGGGTGGCGGCTGGGCATGGCGGTCGGCAACAAAGACCTGATCGCGGCGATCTCGCAGGTGAAGGAGAACACCGACTCCGGCGTGTTCAACGCGATCCAGTTTGCTGGCATTACCGCCTTGGCGCGCTGCGGCGAGAACATCGGTCAGATGTTGGGCATCTACGCAAAGCGCCGGCAGCTGGTGCTGCAGACGCTCGGAGATGTCGGCATCGGCTTCCAGCCCAACCGCGGGACCTTCTACCTCTGGGTGCCCACGCCCAAGGGCATGTCCAGCATCGACTTCGCCACCCTCCTATTCGAGAAGGCGCACATCGTCGTGGCAGCAGGGACAGCTTATGGCCAGTATGGTGAAGGCTTTGTGCGCTTCTCGCTCACGGTAACCGACGACCGGCTGCGTGAGGCGATGGACCGCCTGCGCAAAGCCATGCGCTGAGCGGCTGCGGCCGATGCGAAAAATGACGGAGAGGGCAAGTCTGATGCGAACCCGTCTCTGGAGTGGACGGCGGCATCTTATCAATGAAGGGCAACCCATGAATGCGTTGTAAGCCGAGCTGTTCCATGCAGTAATCCTGACCCGCCTGCATCGGTGCACGACAAGCAGCGCTGCTGGAACGCCGCCATGTCGAAACCCTTGACCGCCGAGAAGCTCACCACTTGGGCCGCCGGCAGCGAGAGTCCCGTCGTCGAATTTGTTCGCACGACGCTGGGGCCGCTGTCCCTCATTCTCTCCACTCCACCCGCGGCGATCATCTTCTGGATCGTCTGCACCTTCGAGCCGTTCAACGGCTCACTCTCGCCGCTGCTCACCGTCGCCGGCTGGCGCTCCGTCGCCGCGCACTGGCCATGGCCAAGCACGAGCGCGGCCACAATCGTCCTTATCTTCGTCGTGCCCCAGGGAATCGTCCTCCAATGGCTCCCCGGGAAGATCTTCGAGGGCCCCATCACACCCACCGGCAACCGCCCCCGCTACAAGCTCAATGGAGTCCGCGCCTGGCTTGTTACCCACGCCCTGTTCTTCGGCTGCTCCTCTGGCCTCCACCTCTTCAATGCCGGGATCGTCTGGGATCGTTTCGGCGAGATCCTCGCGACACTCGTCCTCTTCGCTTTGGTCTTCTGCCTCTTTCTCTATTTCAAGGGCCGCTATTGGCCCAGTTCGGAGGATCGCAGCATCTCCGGAAATTTCATCTGGGACTACTACTGGGGCGTCGAGCTGCACCCCACGCTCTTTGGCGTCAACTTGAAGCAGCTCATCAACTGCCGCTTCAGCATGATGGGCTGGAGCTTGATCGTCTGCTCCTTCGCCGCCAAGCAGGCCGAGCTAGGCGGGCACCTCAGCAACTCGATGCTGATCTCCGTCGCGATCACGGTCGTCTACCTGTTCAAGTTCTTCTGGTGGGAGAGCGGTTACTTCACCTCGCTCGACATCATGCACGACCGTTTCGGCTACTACATTTGCTGGGGAGTCATGGCTTGGGTCCCGGCAGTCTATGCGCTCACCGCGCAGTACCTGGTGCTGCGCCCGAATGACCTGCCTTGGCCGCTTGCCGCTGCCATCTTCGTACTCGGAATCGGTGCGATCTCCGTCAACTACGTTGCCGACGCCCAGCGCCAGCGGGTGCGGGCCACGAACGGCAACACAACCGTGTGGGGCCGCCCGCCCGATCTGATCCGCGCCCGCTACGCGACCGCCGACGGCACGCAGCACGAAAGCCTCCTCCTCACCTCCGGCTGGTGGGGCGTGGCGCGCCATTTCCACTACGTGCCTGAGATCACGCTCGCGCTCGCCTGGAGCTTGCCGGCCGGATGCACGCACTTCGTGCCCTACTTCTACGTCGTCTTCCTGACCATCCTGCTGACGGACCGCGCCACCCGTGACGATCGGCGCTGCCGCAAGAAGTATGGCGCGTACTGGGAGGAGTACTGCCGGCGCGTGCCCTGGAAGATCATCCCCGGCGTCTATTGAGAGCGCACACCCGAGCGGCGTACCCAGGCGCGCCCTGTGGGGGGCCATTCTCCGGATATTCGCCCCGCCTCGCAGATGGAGAACCACCAAAACCGCGACCAGCGAATTTCGCGCAATTTTTTGCGCGGTGGCGTCGGCCGTTAGCGTTCTCTGGTGCAGCGACGTCGTGCCGAAGCGCCGCACACGCGCGGATTTCGACCCATTCTCCGGAGGATCCAAAGAATCGCGGACTGGGAAACGGAGAGCGCAGTCAGATGCGAACCCGTCTCTGGAGTGGACGGCGGCATCTGGTCAGTGAAGGGCAACCCATGTGCTGGAACGCCGCCATGTCGGAACCCTTGACCGCCGAGAAGCTCACCACCTGGGCCGCCGGCAGCGAGAGCCCCGTCGTCGAATTCGTTCGCACGACGCTGGGGCCGCTGTTCCTCATTCTCTTCACTCCACCCGCGGCGATCATCTTCTGGATCGTCTGCACCTTCGAGCCGTTCAACGGCTCACTCTCGCCGCTGCTCACCGTCGCCGGCTGGCGCTCCGTCGCCACGCACTGGCCATGGCCGAGTTCGAGCGCCGCCGATATGGCGTCTAAACCGGCGCTTCGCCGGCGATGGTGGTGCGGTACATCTCGCGTCGGTAGCCGTCGTGGTCGTTGAACGCCTGATGCAAACAAAGGCGGTTGTCCCACATCGTCAACGTCTTGGGCGCCCAGCGCAGGCGACAGGTGAGGGCGGGTTGCGTGATGTGCTCGCCGAGAAAGCGCAGGAGCGGTTCCGCCTCCGCCTCGGTCATGCCGTCAATGCCCACCGCATAGGTCTGATCGCAGTAGAGCGCTCTCTCCCCCGTCACCGGGTGAGTCCGCACCAGCGGATGCGCGCTACCTTCCACCTTTCTCTTGATCTCTTCGTCGAGCTGCCTCGCGTGCCGCGATGCCGCCAGCCGGCCCAGCGGGCTGTCGTCGGGTTCCATCACCGATTGCGCCGCCCCCAGCACGTCACGCATCGACATGCGGACTTTGAGCGGGGCGATCATTGCCTTCATGGTGTCGCTCAAGAGCGCGTAGGCCAACGCCGAGTTGGCCCACATCGTGTCACCGCCGAAGGGCGGAATGTCGACCCCGTACAACATACTGATCGCCGGCGGCCGGGCGAGAAAGGGCGAATCCGTATGCCAGCCCGAGCCGAAGATCATGGCCACGCGGGCGTCGGCTTCCTTGATCACGGGTTGGACGTTGACATGGCCTTCCACACCCTTGGTGTAAGCATCCTCGGCGAAGTCGCCGAACCTCAGGCTGAACGCTTCCTGATCCGCGTGAGTGATGTCCTGGTCGCGAAAGTAGATCATCTTGTGCCGGAACAACGCGTGCCGGATCTCCGCGGACTGCGCATCCGTTAGATTGCTGATCTGCACCCCTAGAATTTCCGCGCCCATCGCCGCAGCCAGCGGTACGGCCCGAATGTGAGCGTAGTCCTTCGCCCGATTGTCAAACGTGCCCGCTGGATGAAGCTTCACGACCGTTCTCCAGCTTGAAGCTTACTCTCAAGGCTGATCATAATCGAGTTGATCAGCGGTGCGAGTGGGCCGGCGACGTGTTCGTGGAGTTCGTCGCGAAACGTGATGCGGTCGGCGCCTTGGTCTCGGCGGTAGCGGTTCCCAGACTCGTTGGCGCGAGCCAGCACGGTCCGCAGACGCGCGACGCGGGACATGTCCTCGGGTTTGACCGGTCTTCCCCACCGGGAGGCAGAGCGCTGGTGGTGCGCGCCGTGGCGCAGCAGTCCTGAATGGTTACCGCTCTAGACAACGCTGTCGGAAGCAGACATACTCTGGCTACACGCCTCTCGCTCACACCTGGGACACGACGGCCCCCACCAAGTTTGTGTGAGCCTCCACCGGGATCAAGGTCTCGCGTCAAATTCAGCAGGTTCCAACCGGAAGCCGACCGAGGCTCATGTCCAACGTGTATTACACACTGCAGGTGGATCGGTGTCGCCTGGGGGATGATCCAGGCAATTGGCGCTGGACGGTCACCCAGTATGTCTCCGATGGATCATTAGTCACCGCGCAACGGCCGTACTTTGAGCGGTTCTTTGACAGCCAGGAAGAGGCAGTCGGATACGGCAGCACGTGGGCGTCGATGCAGCAGGCTCCAGTGATCCATGCAGCCGCGATCACGCAACTTCGTTCGAGTTTCCATCGGTACGGCTTCGATGTGAGCACCCACAGTAACGATCAAGTCAGCAGCGCACTCCTTGAGGAAGCCGCCGCCAAAACGCAATCCGGTGTGGACCTCTTCGTTCGCGCCTTTCAACGACTGAAGGCGGGATGAGCCGAACCGAGGCAGGGGAGAGACCAAGCACGGAGTTTGCGCAGGCAGATCGAGCAAGCAGGCCGCAAGGGTCACATCCAGCCGCAGCAACACCTGCGAGGAGGGTAAACACGATGTCCTACAGTTACTACGAGCGCTTGAGCGCTCTTGACGCCACCTTCCTGGACACGGAAGACCAGTTCGCGAATGCCTACATGCACGTCGGCTCCGTCTCCCTCTTCGACGCCGCGCCGCTCCGCGATGCCGATGGAGCGACCGATATGGACAAGGTCCGCCGCCTCGTGGAGGCCGGCTTGCACCGCGTGCCGCGCTACCAGCAGAAGCTTGCACGCACCCCCGCGTTCGGCAATCCGGTGTGGGTCGATGACGACCGGTTCAATCTCCTCTACCACATCCGGCATGTCAGTCTGCCGAAGCCAGGCGACGAACGCCAGCTCAAGCGACTCGCCGGCCGCATCATGTCGCAGCGGCTCGACCGCGGGAAGCCGCTGTGGGAGCTCTGGGTCGTCGACGGCATCGAGCGCGACCGCGTGGCGCTGATCTCCAAAGCGCATCACTGCATGATCGACGGCGTGGGCAGTGTCGAGCTGAGCACGGCGTTGATCGGCGCCCGCCAAGACATCGAGGAGAGGATCAGCCACCCACGGGCCTTCCAAACCCGTCCCGCGCCTAGCCCGCGCGATCTGTTCCTTGACGAGATCAACCGGCGCGTCACCCAGACGTTCAGCGCCGTCCAAACGGTGGGCGGCGCCCTCTGGAATCCAGTGGGCGCCCTGCGCTCGTTGAGCAATTCGCTCGGCACCGCCGGTGCCGGCCTGGGCGCCGCCCTCAGCTCGGCGTCGCCCACCCCGCTCAACGACGAAGTCGGACCACACCGGCGCTTCGACTGGCTCGATATGAGTCTCGACGAGATCAAAGCCGTCAAGACGCGGCTCGGCGGCACGATCAACGACGTCGTCCTGACGGTGGCGTCGGGCGCCCTCGGGCGCTTCCTCCACGACCGCGGCGTCCGCGTCCAGCAGCTCGACTTCCGTGCCATGCTGCCCGTGAACGTGCGGAGCGTCGACGAGCGCGGCACGCTCGGCAACCGGGTGTCGTCGATGATGGCGGCGCTGCCACTCGCCGAGCGCGACCCGGTGAAACGGTTCCACCTTGTCATGCAGACCACCGCCCGGCTCAAGAAGTCCGGTCAGGCCGCCGGCATCCAGATGATGGAGGAGCTGGGCGACTCGAACATGGGCGGCCTGCTGTCGATCCTGAGTCAGCTCTACGCCATGCAGCGCCCCTTCAACGTCGTGATCACCAACGTCCCGGGGCCGCAGTTCCAATTGTATTTCCTTGGCTCGCCGCTGGGGGCTACCTACCCGCTGGTGCCGCTGTTCCACAACCAGACGCTCGGCATTGCCCTGTTCAGTTGCAACGGCATGCTCTACTGGGGCTTCAACGCCGATTGGGACGCCGTGCCGGACCTGCACGAACTGGTCGA
Organism: Binatia bacterium; assembly: GCA_041497995.1. Lineage (GTDB taxonomy): Bacteria > Desulfobacterota > Binatia > HRBIN30 > HRBIN30 > DATKMS01. The sequence goes on from JBGQHM010000177.1 coordinate 8,128, forward strand.
AGGCGTGGCCAAGGAGTTCGCCGCCCTGAAGGACCGAGCCGCCAACGAACCCCCAACCAACTTACACACGGTGACCTCGCCGCGGGCCAAGTCCGCGTCTGCGGGCCGGCGCCGGAGTTAGCGGACTGGTTGAGGCTTGGGTCGGCCAGCGACGTCCGTCGCAGCCCGCGCCACCGCCGTCAGCAGGTGATCAGCAATGTTCGGCCGCCTTCCGAGTCGCACCGCCGAGGCTGTCTGTATGATGCGTGCCTACGAGCACGCGCATCCGGCGGCGAAACGTGTCGTTGACGATCAGTATGCACAGTGGTTCCTTCGGCCACTGGCGCGCGCCGCGCTGACCCTTGGTGACGCGCCACCCAATATCGAACGCTACGCCGACTGGGCTACTGACGGCCTGCGGCGTTTCGTGATCGCGCGTCACCGCTACATCGACGATGCCTTGCTGCGCGCGCTGCGCAAGCGCGTCGAGCAAGTCGTCGTGCTAGGTGCCGGATACGACACGCGCGCCTACCGCTTTGCGCGGCAGCTCCGCGGTCGCCCGGTCTTTGAAGTCGACCACCCCGCAACCAGCCAACGCAAGCGGCGCATTGTCGAGCAGCATCTCGACGAGTTGCCTCAGACAAACGTCACGCGCGTAGAGGTCGATTTCGAGACGCAATCGTTCCGCGACGAGTTGGGCAAAGCCGGCTTCCACACACGACGGCAAACCTTCTTCATCTGGGAAGGCGTCGCGATGTACCTTACCCGGACCGCGGTGAAATCCACCCTCTCGACCCTGGCGAAGATGAGCGCGCCCGGCTCCGCAGTGGTTATGGATCTGTGGTACCTCCCTGACGAACCCGACATCCTCTCCACGGCCCGGCGCTTCAGCTCCAACTTACTGGCCTTGCTCGGCGAACCAGTGACGTTTGGCCTGCATCCGGAGGACGCGGAGCCATTCGTCGCCCGCCTGGGCTTCCGTGTGCGCGAGATCGCCGACGCAACGGTGCTGCGTCAACGCTACTTCAAGCCGTCCGTGGACATCTACCCGACCAACTACCTGCTGCACGCCGTCGTCGGGCATCGGTGAACGTCGGATGACTTCGAAGGCGCAGCGCCCAAACACGAAGTGCTCATGCGCGGCGGTCGCCTCCCTCGTTCTGAAATTGCGCCTGCCGCATCACCGCTTGGCCGTGGCCGGGATTTTTGTTGATCCGGCCCCGTGCGAAACCTTCGATGAGGACGCCGTTACATGCTGTCCACTACCGGAACGGGCGTCCACCGGAACAATAGTCGCTGCCGTCGACGAACACGACTTCGATGCTCCGCCGTGCCGCAGCGCAGTGGCCGCTTGTGGTTTCGAGCGCCGAAGAAGTCGCGCCCCGATCATGTGGGATGTCCCGAGACCTGAGAACCCCGTAGTTCTACGTGCGTACGATTGCGGTCTAGTCAGAAACGGTCGCAGGGAGGACACTCGGCGTACACGCCTGTCGCTCACACCGGGGACACGACGGTTCCCACCGAGTCCGTGTGAGTCTCCACCGGGATCAAAGGTCCCGCGTCAACACACTACAGGTGGCTCGGTGTCGCCTGCGGCATCCACAAGTGGAAGTGAGCAGGTCCGCCATCGGCTGGTGGGTGGAATGTAAGGACATGACATTGGCGAAAGGTCTCGACCAAGAAACGCTGGATGCCGCGCTCGTGGCGCTCACCGAGTTCGCCGCGCGCCGGTTGCCCGATCAGAAGCTGCTCGAGCTCGACGCGCGCGACGAGTTCCCCGTCGACATCATCCGCGAAATGTGTGGGCCGCAGCTGGGCATCCAACTCTTCTTCGTCCCCGAGGCCTTCAACGGCATGGGCGGTGGAGCTTTCGATCTCTACCGGATTTGCGAACGCATGGCGCGGATCGATGTTGGCATTGCCACTGGCGTGTTAGCGACCTTCCTCGGCAGCGACCCGATCAGCGTCGGCGGCACGCCGGAGCAGAAGGAATACTGGATGCGCCGCATCGCCGATGAGGGCATTCTGATGGCTTACGGTGCTACCGAGCCGGCCGCCGGGAGCGATCTCGGAGCCTTGCGCACCGCCGCCGTGCGCGTCGAAACCGACGGCCGCGTGATCGGCTACAAGCTCAGCGGCGCCAAGCAATGGATCAGCAATGGCGGCGTCGCCGACGTGTACACCATCCTTGCCAATGCGCCGGGTGGACCGAGCTGGTTCATCGTCGAGAAGGACGCACCTGGCTTTTCCCACGGCAAGCCGGAAGACAAGCATGGTATCCGTGCCAGCAATACCGCGGCGCTGTCGCTTGACGATGTCTGCGTCGATGCGGACCGTTTGGTGGGCGGCGTGGAAGGACAGGGCCTGCTGCAAGCGCAGGCAGTGTTTGGATACACCCGCTTGATGGTTGCCGCCTTCGGCCTGGGCGCCGGGTGGGCAGCGCTCGATCGTGCGATTCCCTACTCGATGACGCGGATTCAGGCCGGTGGCCCGCTCTCGGGGAAGCAAGGCTACACGCACAAGCTGATCGTACCGCACGTCGCACGATTGGAGGCCAGCCGCGCGTACATGGAGCACGTCGCCGAACGCCTCGACGGCGGCGAGCAAGGCCTCAACGCCGAAGGGGCGATCGCCAAGTATCTGGCGACGGAAGCTGCCAACTGGGCCGCCGACGCCAGCATCCAGGCGCTGGGCGGCTACGGCTACACGAAAGAGTACATGGTCGAGAAGATCAAGCGCGACGTGCGCATCACCACTATCTACGAGGGCACCTCAGAGATCATGGAGATGACGATCAGCCGCGACCGCTGGCAGCTGCACATGAAGACGCGCGGCCAACACTACCGCGACCAAGCTCGGCAACTCGAAACGCTGCACGCCCGCCACCCCGCCGCTGGCGCGAACATCGCCGCGCTCGGCCTCTCTGCACTGGCCGAGGTAATGGAACGCGCGCGCCTCGCGCGCCTCACCCGCCACCAGCACATCTTGTTGCGGCTGGGTGAATTGATCGCGTACGCCGAGTGCGCCGCGCTTCTAGCTCAGCGCGCCGTCGCTGCGGCCGAAGGACACCTCAACCCGAAGAGCGACGGCCGCTTTCACGCTAGCAGCCTCGCGGCACTGAGCCGCATCTTCGCGCGCGAAGTCGCAATGAAGGTGGCCGGCGACGGGCTGCGCTGGATCTGTGGAGCCGGCGGGGTGCCAGATGCGGAACTGCCAGCCTTCGAGAGCCGCCTGGGGCTGCCGGCCATTCATCGGGCCCAGGCGGGGCTCGTCACCGATATGGATGCCATCGCCGACGTCCTCTACGGACGCGGCGCCGGCGCATCACGGCAAGCCGCATAAGTGTAGCACTGGAGAGTCCATGGAACAGACAGCACACCGGGCCATTGCGATTGTCGGGGTGAGCGCCATTCTGCCCGACGCGCCGAGTGCGGCGGCGTTCTGGCAGAACGTGAAGAACGGTCGCTACAGCATCACGGACGTGACGCCGGAGCGCTGGGACCCGGCACTCTACTACGATCCTGATCCGAAGGCGCCCGACAAGACGTACTCGAAGATCGGCGGGTGGGTGCGGCAGTGGGAGTGGAATCCACTGGGATGGGGTCTGCCGATCCCGCCGCGCGTCAGCGACGCGATGGACGACGGACAGAAGTGGGCGGTGGCCTGCAGTCGCGCGGCGCTCCTCGACTACGGTCACCCGCAACGCCCGCTCGATCTTGAGCACACTGCCGTCATCCTCGGCAACGCGATGGCCGGCGAGCACCACTACCTGACTGCACTGCGCATCGCCTTCCCCGAGTATGCGCACGAGCTTGCCGCGGCTCCGAGCTTTGCCGCGCTGCCACGTGCCGTGCAGGCGGCCATTACCGCCGAGATGCATGCGGGCGTTGGGAGGCGCTTTCCCGAGATCAGCGAGGACACGATGCCGGGCGAGTTGTCGAACTGCATCGCGGGGCGCGTCGCCAACCTGCTCAACTTGCACGGCCCGAACTACGTTGTGGACGCAGCATGTGCCTCGGCGATTGCCGCGATCAGCACCGCGACCGAGGGACTTGCCCAAGGCGACTATGACGCCGTGCTGGCCGGCGGCATCGATCGCAACATGGGCGCATCATCGTACGTCAAGTTCTGCAAGATCGGCGCGTTGTCCGCCACCGGCACGCGGCCTTACGCCGACGGTGCGGATGGCTTTGTGATGGGTGAGGGGGCAGTGATGTTCTTGCTCAAGCGCCTCGCCGACGCCGAACGCGCTGGCGACAAGATCTACGCCGTCTTGCGCGGCATCGGCGGTGCCAGCGATGGCAAGGGCAAGGGCATCACCGCGCCCAACCCGGTCGGCCAGCGCTTGGCTGTACAACGCGCTTGGCAGAACGCTGCGCTGTCGCCTGCGACGGTAACGCTGGTCGAAGGCCACGGCACATCGACGCGCGTCGGCGATGTGGTCGAGGTGCAGAGCCTGGCAGAGGTCTTCGGCGAAGCTGGTATTGCACAGGGGACGGTCGCGCTGGGCTCGGTGAAATCGAATATCGGCCACCTCAAGGCGGCTGCCGGTGCCGCAGGGCTGCTCAAGGCTGTCATGGCGCTGCATGAAAAGGTCCTGCCGCCCAGCCTGCATTTCGATCGCCCTAGCCCCGACATCGATTTTGCCCACTGCCCCTTCTATGTGAACACCGAGCTGAAGCCATGGGAAGTGTCTGCAGCGGGCGTGCGCCGCGCCGGAGTCAGCGCTTTTGGCTTTGGTGGCACTAACTTCCATGTGGTCCTCGAGGAGTACGTCCCCGGCCGCCTGGCGAGCGACACGAAGACCTCCGTGCGCGTCGCGGCGGATTTCAGGCCCGCCTCCACGGCTGCAACAATTTCAGGAAAGGCGCCGCTGCGTGGCGCGCTGGTCGTCGGCGCGGACTCCGAACGCGCCTTGGTTGAACGGCTACGCGGCATCCAGGAGGAAGCAGCGGCGGGGCACGCGCCCGCGCTCGCACCGCCCGCCGAAGCCGATCTGCGCGCCCAGGAACGCGTCGCCATCGACTACGGTGACGCCGCCGAACTGGCGGACCGGGCGGCGAAGGCATTGAAGGCGCTGGCCGCCAACAACGCCGGCATGTGGAAGGCGCTGCGGGCGCAAGGCGTCTTCCGCGGCCACGGA
>JBGQHM010000178.1:0-13248 GCA_041497995.1 Binatia bacterium
AGACGGGTCGTCGATCCAGTGCAAGTCTTCGATGACCATGATCACCGGGCTGCGCTTGCTGAGACCGCCGATGAGGCGCGCCATAGCCTCGAACTCCTGGCGTTTGAGCTCGTCGGCTGAGACATCGGCGAGTTGATCGCTTCGCACCGCAAGCATCCGGCACAAATACGGCAGGAGTTCCTCGAACTCCTTACCAAGGCTGCGGAGCTGCTGTGCCAGCTTCTCGGGGCACGCCCCGGACCCACCCCGCGAATCAGGTGCCAGATCGAAGTGCTGTCGGAGCATACTGATCCACGGCGCATAGGGCAGTCCGTGGGTCATCGAAGAGCAGCGGCCTTCGAGAAAGATGACGTCCTCGTTGGCCAGCTGCTGCTTGAACTCGTAGAGCAGCCGGGACTTGCCGCTGCCGGCCTCGCCCACGACCGCAACCACCTGCGCGAGATCGCCGGCCAGACGCTGATAGCACGCGTGCAGCTGCGCCAACTCCGCATCGCGCCCCACCAGCTTGGTGAGGCCGCGGGCGGCGGCGATCGCCATGGGCGTCGTCGCTTCGCTTTCACCGAGGACGCGATAGGCGGCAACCGGTTCGCTCTTGCCTTTCACATCGAACACACCGGCGGGCTGCAGCTGGAAGAATCCGCGCACGCGGCGATAGGTGGTCTCGCTCACGAGGATCGCTCCGGGCTCTGCGAGCGACTGCATCCGCGCTGCGAGGTTCGTCGTATCGCCGATCGCTGTGTAGTCGAGCTTGAGATCGTTGCCGACGGCCCCGACGACGACCGGGCCGGTATTGATCCCAAAGCGCGCCTGCAGCTCGAAGCCGCGGCGCGTTCGGAGCTGCTCGTTCAGCTCACCCAACGCCGTGCGGATGGCGAGGGCCGCTCGCACGGCGCGATGCGGTGCGTCTTCGTGGGCGATCGGGGCACCAAAGAGCGCCATCACGCCGTCACCCGCGAGCTGATTCACGATGCCCTCGAACTTGTACACTTCGCGGAAGGCCACCTCGAGGTATTCGCCGAGCAGGTCGCGATACTCCTCCGGATCGAGGCGCTCGGCGATCGCCGTCGAGCCCACGAGATCGCAGAACAGCACCGTCACTAGCTTACGTGCACCGACCACCGCGCCTTTGCTGTCCAGAATCTTCTGGGCCAGCTCGGCGGGAATCAGCGCCGGCAACCGAGCGAGGCGATCGTTGCCGGCGGCAGCAGCCTGCGGGGCCGAGGGTTTACCCGCTTCAGTGCCATTGTCCTGCACCTCGGCGGCGATCCGAAATCCGCAATCGGGGCAGAACCGGAAGCTGGGGTCCACCGTCGCGCCGCAGTTCGGACACGGAACCGTCGCGGCGGCACCACAGTGGTGACAAAACTTTTTTCCGGAGATCAGCTCCGTTCCGCAACTCGTACACAGCACGTCGAAACCTTCGCCTCGAACCAACGTCGAGTCAAGCACCCCCGATTCGCCGCTTGTCTGATGTGCATACGTCCACGCCTGGCCGCTTACCAGCGACGGCTCTCACCCACGTCAAGCGTCCACGCCTGATCGACCTCGAGGCCATGCTGTTCTGCCGCCGCGTGGAAGCGGCGCGGCGGCTCGTCGAGCGGCTCGTCGGTGAGGTCGAAGGTGCCGAAGTGCATGCCGATGACACGCGCCGCGCTCATGTCGACAGCTGCCTGCATGGCCTCTTCTGGGTTCAGGTGAACCGAATGCATGATGGGACGCGGATCGTAGGCGCCGATCGGAATCGCCGCGAGATCGATCGGTCCGAGGCGCTTGCCGATCTCCGCAAAACCCTTGAAGTAGCCGGTGTCGCCGGCGTGATAGAAGCGGCGCGTGGGTCCCTCCACCACCCATCCGGCCCACAGCCGGCGGTTGCCGTCGGCCAGCGACCGCCCGCAGAAATGCTGCGCGGGCACACAATGAATCCGAATGGGTCCGATCTCGTCGGTCTGCCACCAGTCCAGCTCGACGGCGTCTCCGCCTGCCGCACGGACCAGCTCACCCAACCCGAGCGGCACAATGAAGCGGGCACCACGCGCTGCGAGGGCCTGCACCGACGGCACGTCGGTATGATCGTAGTGATCGTGCGAGAGCAGCACGAAGTCGATATCCGGCAGATCCTGCAGCGGCACACCGGGCGGCACGAGGCGCTTTGGCCCGGCGAAGCCCACCGGGCTGGCGCGCTCCGAGAAAATGGGATCCGTCAGGAACGTCACCCCGTCCATGCGCACCAACATGGTGGAGTGTCCGATCCAAGTGATGCTCGGGTTACGCATCATCGCCACCCGATCAAACGGAACGAGACGCGCCCCGCCGGAGCGCGGCACCAGCGACGTCCATGCCTTGCGCAGAAAGAAGGGGAACATTTCGCCGAACCCCGGGAGGTCGCGCGGACCCGCACGGTTCACGAAACGGTCGCCATCGCGTGGGGCACCCGCCCTAGCCATGAGTGGCACCAGCAGAATGACCCCGAGGCTGAAACATCTCACGCCGTAGCGCACGGCAACGCGGCCAAGTGTTGGTACTGCATCGCGCCTCCATTGTGCCCGTAACGGTCGCTACCGCAAGGCGGGCGCGGAAATGGCGCGGGGCAGGCGGCCGCCAGCCCCGCGGTGGAACTCACGGCACGTAGAACTGACCGAGCAGCAGGAACATCTCATCTTCGGTGGTGACGCCGCCATGCAGTGGGCACGCGTCGCACATCCCGTCACCCGCGCCCGCCGCCGAGTCACATGACTGATTCCGCTTGATCTGGTTGGCGCCGGTGCACGGTGCACCGATCTGTCCTGCAACGCAGTTCGTCGGGGTCTGACAGGGCCCACCGACTCCGGGAACGGCAATCGGCGGATTCGGCGACGTCGACTTACGCTTCACCTCGGTCGGGTTGGTGAAGCCGTTGTCGTACAACCCGCAGTAGGTGAGCGACCGGTCGCTGTCATTCGGTCGAGAGAAGATCATCGGCGGGTCAAAGCGTTCGACGATCGGGTCGTTGTAGAGCTGACTGACGTAGACGAAACTGTCGTCCATCTTACGCGGCGCCGCATCGGGCACGCCATCGAGCGTAGCGTTCACTGCAGTGAGGATCTCATTGATGGCCACCTCGCCGTCACCGTTCGCGTCTGCTTCGACACAGGCGTCCACTGATGAGGTACCGAGCGCGATGTTCACGCCCGTGATGAGCTCGTTGACGGTCACAGACTGGTCGAAGTTACAGTCACCCGTCCGCGGCCGCGTCATTGAAGTGCAGCCGGCACCCGGACAGAAGGCGGGGCTGGCGAAGTCGGCGCCGAAGGGGTCGCACGGCTGGCCTTGGTTCGGACCGCCGTCGCAGGTGTACGCTCCGATGAAGGTCCGCCACCGCTTCATGCGCTTGTGGGCGTGCGAGCTCAGCTCGAAAAGGTGCGTGTTTGGATCCAGCACGTGGATGTTGCACACCTCTTCGGTGGAAAACGCCGGCACCTCCATCTTGAAAATCTTGGTCGTATCAAAGATCTGTATGGAAGGTGACTTCTGCTCGTCCGGCGCGGCGAAGAAGAAGTTCAGCCAAGCTTCCAGCTTGCCGTCGGTATCAGTGAGATTGAAAGCATGCGAGTTCCACATGATGACGCCTTTGAGTGGAATCTCGCGATACACGCCTTCGGGAAAGCGGTACTCGACAGCGGTCTGCTGGGTGCCGGAGAAACCCACTGAATTGATGCCCAGGCCGGCGTCGCCCGGGCCGAAGCCGATGCACGCAATGCTGGTGGTGACAGCCGAAGAACACAGGCCATCCCCGCAGAACGTCAGGTTCGTCGGGTCGCAGCTCTGGCCATCAAGCGCGCCACCGTCACAGCGGTACTCACCCCACCCGGGATCATTCGGCGACGCATCCCCCAGGTACAAATTCGTGATGAGATGGTGGCTTTGCGGAGTCTGGCGAACCGTATTGAGTTTGTAACGGAAGCCCTTTCCGTCAGGGGTGCGGAACTCTGCAGGTACCTGATCGGTCACGTCGTAGTAACTCGCGAAGCACGTCTCGCGCTCAGTATGGGCTGGCAATATCCACGCGGGCATCCGGATTTGCACCCCGGTCCCGGGATCGGGCGGTGGTAGCGGCTTGACCACCAGTGGCGCGGGCGGCGGCAAACAGGCGTTGAGCAACGTGTCGGTTCCCTCTACCACACCATCCTTCGGCGCGCCCTTTTGGATCCACAGACGCATGGCATCCAGCTCATCGGCTGACAGCGCCGGCACAGGATCGAGCGGCATGGGCCGCAGCGGCGCCTTCCACTCAGCCGGATCGGTTTTGGCGGCGAGATTGAGCCACAACAGACTCTGTTCCTTCTCCCCAGCGAAGACACGTTTGATGCCGGGAACCGTGGTGGCCTCGACATCGACGAGATTCTGGTATGCGACATCAGCCCGGAGATCGAGCCCACCGGATACTGCCGAACCATGGCAGAGGTCGTTGGTACATCCGCGGTTCTCAAAGATCGCTTTCTGGATCAAGGCGAATGTGCTCGGAAACGAACCCCCGGAACAGTCCTCCGCCACCGCGGCGCCCACCTGCAAGAGGCTCATGACCCCTGCAGCTGTCAGCACACGTATGCCCATGCTCGACCAACTCATACCCACTCCTCTCGCCCGGTTGCTTAGCGTATGCTGACACTAGCGACGGTGACGCGATTACTCAACACAATCCGGCCCGAAAAGCCGATTTCCTGGACTGACCGGTCGCGCCGCCGTTGGAGCCCCGTAAGCCGCGCGACTACGCCGGCCGCTCCATCGAGTGACCGCGGTGCTTCCGGTAGATGTCCGCTGCCCACTGGAAGGCCGGATGCGTCTGCAAGGAAGCCCTGTAGCGTGCGGCCGACTCAGGTAACGGGGTGATCAGCGGATACGGAAACTCGGGGGGCATGACCACCGGCGACAGCAGCGCCGCGGCGGTCAGGTCGGCGACGCTGAACTCGGTGCCGACGAGATAACCGCTCGGCTGCAACTCTGCCGCCACGCGGTCGAAGGCTGCCTGCACCTTCGTCCGCCCAGCCGCAGCGCCCGCCGCATTGATCCGCATGTCCGCTCGCATGATTGTGCTCACCACGGGATAGGCAGCTCGATACAGTCGCCGGGTCGTCGCGCCCCAACCCATGCTAAGTTGCGCCGCGGTGAAATCGGCGTCCGGCATGATCTCGTAGAACCACGTGCGGCGAATGTGTGGTCCGAGCTCCTCATCGAAGAACTCTTCCAGCGCCAGCGCGCGGGCGCGGTCAAGGGCGTCCCGCGGATACAGCGGCGGATCCGGTTGCATCTCTTCGACCGCTTCGATGATCCGCGTCGAGTCGGCGATCGCCTTGCCGTCAATCACCAGCACGGGCACCGCCTTCTGTCCCGACATCCACAGAACGCGCGGCGCGTGAGGCCCGGGGAGCAACGAACGGCGCACGTGCGGGATGCCTTTGAAGTCCAGCGCCCAACGCGCCTTGTCGTTGTAGTGGGAGTACTTGAACTGCCAGAGAACCGGGTCAGCCATGCTCACACGTGCGCCCCTGCGCAGCGACTACCGCCAGCGGACGGCGCGGTCAAGCGCCGTGCGCCTCCGACAAGACGCGCACTTTGGCCTCCAGCCAATCGACGCGGTCCTTTCCAAAAAAGCGCTCGCCCTCGACCACCCATGTCGGGATGCCGGGACAGGCGTCACGGTCGAACGCCGCGAGCGCCGCATCCAGAACACGCTTCATGTCGGCCTGCAGTGCACGCTGCAGCAGCGCGTCGGGATCGAGTCCGGCTGCGGTCGCAGCGTGGCGTACGACGGATTCCTCGTTGACGTCGAGTCCCTCCACCCAAGCGGCGCGGAACAGTGCCCGGTCGAGCTGCACCTCGTTCCCGCTCCCCAGCGCGGCGTAGTATGCACGCGCTGGCAGCTCCTCGCGATCGTAGGGCGCCTGCCGCCAGCGGGCAGCGCGCGCCGCGAACACTCCAGGATCGAGCAGGTGCAGCTCGATTCCATGCCGTGTTGCCCACCGCATGCAGTCCTCGCGGTGGTAGGAAGTTTGCGACGGGCTCTCCTTGCTGCCGACCAAGTCGGCGACCTTCACCCCGCGCTGTTGTGGAATGCAGATCGGCCGCCGCTCGATCACGACCGGCAACCCGCTCAGCGCGCGTTCCGCAAGGACGACGCCCAGGTACGCATTGGGCGAGTGGTAGATCGTGTAGCTCACCACGGTGATCATGGTCCGGCCGGAGCGCCGCAGGACGATCACACGCCATGGACCAACTTGTCTACCACACCGTCTCAACACTCGTTGGAGCCACACAGCGCACGGCGGACCGACGGCGGTAGGCGCGGTAGGCGGGGGCCGATGGTTGACGGCGAGCAGGCGACGGCTGTAGAGAGCACCTGCAGTGTGAATCGGCAACTCAACGTCTTGGCGAAGGAGGGACCGATGAGACAGCTTCTGATCATGATAGCGGTGGCATGCGTAGCGGCGACCGCGGGCGCGCAGAACCCAGCCCCAAAGAGTGACGCAGGCAAGTTGAAGTCCGACATCGTGAACGAGGAGGCGATCCGTAAGCTGTACGAGCAGTTCACGATGGCGTGGAACAAACACGACCCCAAGGCGATGGCAGCGATGTGGGTCGAAGACGGCGACGAAGTTGAGCCCGACGGACACGTCGCCAAGGGCCGCGCCGAGCTCGCGAAGATGCTCGCCATGCAGCACGACTCGGTAATGAAGAAGACCAAGCTGACGCTGAGCATCGACTCCGTCTGGTTCGTCAGCGCCGACGTGGCGCTGGTCGACGGCACATACGAAGTCAGCGGCATCGTCGCGCCCGACGGCAAGGAACTCCCTCCCCGCAAGGGTCGGCTCTCCAGCATCTTGCTCGATGAGCGCGGCAAGTGGTCGATCGCGGCCAGCCGCTTGATGATCCCAGCACCGCTACCCTGGAAGCCTAGCTGACGCAGATTGCGGCGCCGCGTACCTTCAGCACGCGGCGCCGCGTCCGCACCACGCCAGCGCGTCCTCCAAACAATTGCTAGCTGCCCGAGCCCGACGCAATCCGCACTGCCATCGGGATCGGTTTTGATGTAACATCGGCGCCATGAAGCGATTGAAGGTAGTCGTTGGACTGCTGAGCATCCTGGCACTCGCCGGTGTTGGTACGGCGCAGGGTCAGTGCTTTGCAGGTGGGAAGGAATACCAAGTCGGCGACATCGTCTGCTTGGGCGGCTTCGAACAGCAATGCGCGAGCGCCGGTTGGTCGAACCAGCAGCGCTTTTGCTCCGAAGACACTAAGTTCGACGTCATCCGTGAGCCACCGGTTGCGGTGCCGCCGGCGGGTGGCCCCGATCAGGGCGGAGTACCCGCCGCTCCCAACCCACCTGACGTCATGGTGCCGCAGGAGTGACCCGCCGGTGGCACCACGCGTTGCCGTTCAGCGCCTCTGCGGTCCGGCTTTGTCTCTTCGACTGAGAGTCGCCTCAGCACCTCCGCGCCGCCAGTGTGGTGCGTCGCTCCCGCTCACCGGTTTCGACGAGATTGGGAACACCAGCAAGCGGCACTCGATGGCACCGTTGTACAGCACGTGTCGGCGCGCGCTCCGCAGGCCGATGCGTTTGCCCAGGTCAGGATTGCCGGTCAGCACGTAGCCCGTCCATCCGGGAAATTTGCGCCGCAGCGTATCGCCCAGGGTCGCATACAGCGCACCGAGCTTCTCGCTGTCGCCGACTCGTTCGCCATACGGCGGATTGGTGACAATCAGCCCCTGTACGTCGCCCCGCACCCGCGCTTGGATCGGCACGCACTCGTGCAGCTCGCGCTTCTCGATGTGCACGCGGCCGCGCAGGCCGACGTGATCGACGTTCACCAGCGCGCTGCGCACCGCCGCGGCGGACGCGTCGTAGCCATGAATCGGTGGCAGCCGCTTCGGGTCACGGATCTCCTGCTCCTCGGCATCTCGGCGAATCCGTTCCCACAGCGCCGCCTGGTGGCCTCGCCAACCCAGGAACCCAAAGTGCGGGCGCTGCCGGCCCGGGGCGATGCGAGCGGCGATGAGCGCCGCCTCGATGGGCAAGGTTCCCGACCCACACATCGGATCGATCAGCGGTACGTGCTCGGTCGCTCGTCGCGGCCACTCCGCCAGCAGCAACACCGCCGCCGCAAGATTCTCCTTCAACGGTGCCGCCGCACCACGCTGGCGATAGGCGCGGCGGTGCAAGCTCTCGCCGGAGAGATCGATGCTGACGGTAGCGTTGTCATTGTGGAGATAGACGTTCACTCGCACGTCGGGTCGGGTGACATCGACCGACGGTCGCGCGCCCACCTGGTCACGGAACTGGTCGACGATTGCGTCCTTGGTCTTCAGCGCACCGAAGTGCGCGTGGGTGATCCGCGAGTGTGACGTGGCGCAATCCACTGCCAGCGTCCGCCGCGCATCGAGATGCTCCGACCAGCGAATCGTGCGCACGCCGTCGTACAGCGCTTGTGGCGTGGCTGCCGGAAACGTCGCCAGGGGCAGCAGGATGCGATTGGCCACACGCGACCACAGGCAGGCGCGATAGGCGATTTCAAGCGGGCCGCGAAACGAGACCCCGGCTCGTCCCACTTCAACGGCTATCGCGCCCAACTCGCGCAACTCCGTTGCCAGCAGCTCTTCCATGCCCTTGGCAGTCGTGGCGAAGGCGGCGATCGTCTCAGGCATCGGAAGTCACCCAGCGGCGCAGCATCGCACGGCGGATCGGCCCGAACAATCGGGCGCACGTACGGGTGCTCGCACGCGGGCTCGCGCCTGTTGACGCTGGCGGAGGGCCGCCGTAGAAACGGCTACACACGCTTCACGAGGAGAACCGCCGTGACAACAGAGCCGCTTACCTTCAACGCAGAGTTTACTATCGGTGCGCAAATCGACGCCCGCGCCGAGCATCCAGTGACCTCAAACAAGGTCCTGCTGATGCAAGGCGACCGCACCTGGACCTATCGCCAGTTCCGCGACGAATCGGTGCGCATGGCCCATTTTCTCCTCCGCCGTTTGGGACACATCGACGACGCGCATCCGGGACATGTCGCGATGGTCTTGGAAAATCACCTCGAGCTGTTGTCGCTCTATGCCGGCTGCGCCTACGCCGGTCTCACGCTGTTCGGCGTGAACACCGGACTGCGCGGCGAGGTGCTGGCAGGCGTCATCAACCAGTCGCGCGCACGTGTGCTCATCGTCGATCAGCGACTGATGGCCGATGTCGACCGTGTCCGCGACGTGCTGCATCACATCGCTCCCGAGAACATCCTTGTGCTGCGCGTCGATGGTGCGAAGGATGCGGGACAGATTCCCGCTCGCGCCGAGCTGCAGACATGCATCGCATCGGAAGTGGGTAGTCACAACAAATCGCTCGATGCACCTGCCGTGGACGTCGCACCCGACCGCAACCTCATGGTGATCTACACCTCCGGAACCACCGGCCTGCCGAAGGGCATCAACAACAATCACATGAAGCTGTGCGCGACCGGCATGGTCGTGTCGTCGAATATGGGACTGGCGCAGGACGCCGTGGGTTACGCCTGCATGCCGCTGTTCCATTCCAATGCGATGTTCGTCGGGTTCATGCCCGCCTTCTGGGTCGGCGGCGCGATCGGCTTGCGCGAACGCTTCAGCGCCAGCCAGTTCGTCCCCGATGTCTTGCGTTACGGGGTGACATTCTGGAACTACGTCGGTGAGCCGGTGCACTACGTCCTCGCCGCCATCGAGAAGGAGTACGGCGGCGACGAAGCGCGCATCGCGGCCGAGATCACCAACAGCCCGCGCAACAAGTTCCGCTACGCCGCAGGCAACGGCGCCGCGCCGCCAGATATGGACCGCTTCACACGCTGGATGGGGCTGGAAGACATGTTCGAGATCTACGGCTCCACGGAAGCCGCCATCAGCACGTTCCGCCGCAAAGGCGATCCTCGCGGCTGCGTGGGCGAAGTGACCGACGACGCCGTGAAGATCCTCGATCCGGCGGGCAAGGAGTGTGTGCCGGCGGAGATCGGTGCCGACGGTAAGCTGCTCAACTACGAGCAAGCGGTCGGCGAGATTTGCCGCGCCGCCGCCGATACCAGCTTGTTCCAGGGCTATTTCGACAATCCCAAGGCGAATACTGAGAAGTACCGCGACGGCATCTACCACTCCGGCGACCTCGGCCACATCTTCATCAAGGATGGCCGGCGCTACCTGTTCTTCGACGGCCGCACCGACGACTGGATCCGCAAGGACGGCGAGAATTTCTCGGCCGGTCAGGTGGGACGTGTCATCAGCGAGCATCCCGACGTCGCGCTGGCCGTAGCGTACGGCGTTCCGTGCGCAGTGTCCGATGAAGTAGTGATGGCAGCAATCAAGCTCCGTGACGGCGCGACCTTCGATCCGCAGGCATTCTTCGAGTGGTGTGACGCGCAGGTCAACGGCGCCAGCATGGACCGCAAATGGTTCCCCGATTTCTTGCGGCTCGTCGACGACTTCGAGTACACCCAGACGCAGAAGGTACTGGTGCGCAACCTCAAGAAGCTACACTTCGATCGCCGCCGCCTGCGCACCGAACCGCTGTACTGGCGTCGCCGCGGTGACACCAGTTACCGACCGTTCACGGAGGCGGACTTCGAGACGGTACGCAAGGAGTTCGCGGCGGCAGAGAAGCTGGATCTGCTGGACCGGTAGAGTGACTCGCACCGGCCTCTGGCCGGTGCGAAGCGTCCGTGATTGCTCAGACGGCCGCGCGTTGCCGGGTATCGGCGTCCAGCACACGATACGCCGCCTGCGGCTGGTGGAATCCCTTCAACGTCAGCTCGCCGGCGGGTTCGGTGCGGTGGCCGTCGCCCAACTCGCCGCGCACGCGGGCGCTGACGAGAATCTCGCCGCCCGCGGCTGCGGCGCTGAGTCGCGCCGCGAGATTGGTGACGTTGCCGATCACGGCGTAGTCGCGGCGGCCCTCGTAGCCGACGAACCCACACGTGGCGTAGCCGGTGTGGATGCCGATACCGACATCGATCTGGTACCCCTTGCGCAGCCATGCTTCCCGCAACTGCTGCACATCGGCGCGCATCGCCAGCGCCATGCGCACGGCGCGCTCGACATGGTCCGGCTGGTCGACTGGATCGTTGAAGAACACCATGAAGCCGTCGCCGGCGAAGCGCTCAAGCGTGCCGGCAAACGCGGCGATCCGCTGGCCCATGGCGTTGTGGTATTCGGCCAGGGTCGCCATCACCTCCTCCGGCTCGACGCTGTCGGAGAATGAGGTGAAGCCACGCAGGTCGGCGAAGAAGACCGTGACCAGCTTGCGCTGGCTGCGCAGCTCGGCGGCACCACCGCGCGCCATCACCTGATCGATGATCTGCGGCGGGAAGAAGCGCTTGAGGTCGGCGAACTCCATCTCGCGCAGGCGCAGTCGCTCGGTCGCCTCGACCCGTGCGATCGCCTGCACCGCCTGCTGCGCGACGGTCGACAGGGCCGCCAGCTCCGGCGCCGCGTAGACATCGCCAGTCGCTCGCGGACCGATCGCCAGCGCACCAACGACCTGTTGGTCACGCAGGAGCGGCACTATCACATCGGCATGCAGACGATCGAAGCAGGCGTAACAATCCTCCTTGATGTTGGCGTACTGCGGCTCGACGGCGATGTGGTCGCGCAGGATCTCACGGCGCGTAGCGCGCATAAGCTGCAGGACCACTTCATCTCCAAGACGCCGTCCGGCCCCGTTGACCGAGCATCCGACCGCGCTCATCTGTCCCTCGGGCAACAGGAACGCCACCCCCGTGCGCGCGTCGCACAGGCGCTCCGGGCCATGAGCCAGGACTGCCAGCACCGCATCGACCGACGGGCTCGCTGCCAGCTCGCTGCCGATGGCCCGGACGAGCTCCGGAAACCGACTGCGCTTCGGATAGAGCCAGGCGTTCAGCCGCTCATCGAAGCGCGGCCACCAATACAGCAGCGGCAGGAGCAGAAAGGCCACAGCGTAGGGCCGCAATGCCGTCAGCAAGACGGCGAGGACAGTCAGCACACCGACGGCCAGCGCGTAGATCACCGCGCGGCGCACGGCGATGCGCGCGTTCAGCAGATCGTGACGCAAGGCGAGATACCCCAGCGCGAGCAGCAGTAGCGTCAGCGACCAGTACGCCATCCGTATGTCGATGACGACGATCTGCAGCGCACCGCGCAGGAAGTTCAGCACCACGAATGGCACGACGCCGAACAGGACACCGGCCAAAACGATGCGCGCGCGTTGCGTCACCAGCGGGTCGTGCGTGCCCAGGGCAAGCACACAGCACCGACCGACGAAGAACACCATCGCTACGAGGAGGACACTGGCATCGAGGCTCCCGCCCAGATACTGCAATGGGCCGGCCCAGTCGGTGTACCAACCCAAGACTTGAAGAGCCGCAATGCCTGCGCCGAGTGCGTAGATCGGGATGAGAATACGCGGTCGACGCAGGAGAAGCGGATGCGTTACGGGAAAGGCCAGACCGGCATGGAAAGGAACGCAGCACACGAATCCCAGCATCGCCCGATAGTAGAGAACGTGCACGAAGCTGTCGGGACCGGCTCCGAGGAACTGGCCGGTCAGCACTCCGCCGATAGCGCAACAGAGCGCCAGCAGCGCCCAGCTCGGTGCCACGAAGGGCCGTAGCAGGAAGCTGGAGACGCCGACGGCGACAAAGAGCGCGGCCAGCAGGAGGTTGGGTCCCTCGCCGTAAAGGACGTCGATCCATCGCAGCCGGTGCACGGGGACCGTGAGCTCCGTGATTGTCCCATCCGGGTGTTCCAAGGTCAGGGTGTTTTCATCCCCTACCTGCAGACGGAGATGCGGTCGTAGCTCCCGCCACCATCCGCGGCCCTGCAGCGACAGTCCGTTGATGCGTAGCGCGCGCCCGCCGCCTTGCAGACCGGCCACAGCCGCATCAGCACTCATGGAAAGGACGTCACGCCCGTCCAAGCACCAACCGATATCTGGCTGACCGACGCGCTGGACCTTGTCGGCAAACGCCATGGCCAACCCGAGGACGTAGACGCCGACGAGCGTGGCGAAGAGCGCCTTCTGCCGAACCGTGCCGTCGCGAAATCGCATGGGTCCCAAGCTCTCCTTAGTGCAGGGAGCCGGGCGGACGCAATCGCAGTAGGAGAGGAGGCACACAATGGTGCGCCTCCTCTGTCATGAGGGTGCGGCTACGCCGTCGGTGCCCAGTTACCGTGGAACCCGTACGGGACACGGCGTGGAATCTGTATACGCGCGAGTGGCTCGCCGGCAAC
>JBGQHM010000179.1:0-13187 GCA_041497995.1 Binatia bacterium
CATGTCGCTACCACCGCCCACGCACCAGCCGTGGACCTGGGCGATGACCGGCTTGGGTGAGCGCCAGAGGCTCATGAACTTCGGCACCGGGGCGAGGTGCGGCGCCGTCGCGAAAATGAAGTCCTTGCCAGGGTCCCATTTACCGCCCGTGGTGATCGCGCCGTCCCAGTGGTGAAAGCCACCGCCGAAGTCGAACCCGGCGCAGAACGCGCGGCCGGCGCCGCGCAGAACGATCACCTTCACATCGACATCGGCGACCGCTCGGTGCACCGCCGCCTCGAGCTCGTCCGGCATGGGTGGCACGATCGTGTTGAGGCGTTCCGGCCGGTTGAGCGTGATCGTCGCGATCGCCTCATCGACGTCGTAGAGCAACGTCTCGTATGCAATCCTGCGCCTGCTCTGATTCTTGGTCCGGGTTCGCTGCCGAGGCTTCATGTGTTCTCCAATCTCCTGGGTCCGTGCGCTCCCTAGTTGGGCGCGCGCCAACCTGTTGGGCCGATTCAGGGGACGATGAGACGGACCGTGGGAAAGTACGTTCGATAGCGTTTGGCATCGCGGGTAAGCAGCGGTATCCCGGCCACCGCGGCGTGCGCGCCGATGTAGAAGTCCGGCAGAGGCGTCCGCTTGGACGGCGGTGTCCGCCCGCTGGCGACCACGCCCACCACGTTGGGTCCTCAGTGAGGACGTCCAACAGGACGTTGCTGTCGACCAGAACAACGCTCACTTCGCGTCCCGCGTCAGCGCCATGATCTCGTCCGTGCTCCGTTGCCTTCTTGATGCCTACGGTATGGCCCGTTACCTCGAACTCAACCTCACTGTTGGGCAATAGGCCGAGTCGATCTCGAATCTCTTTCGGAATCGTCACCTGCCCCTTTGACGTGATACGCATGATCACCCTCCGAGCAATACCGTGATTGGTCTTACACTAGCGGTCGCGGGGTCTCAGTGCCGGTTCGGGGCGTAAGCGTTGCGGCCGTAACGTTCGCAAAACGCCGCCACGTCGCTGTGGGTGTCACATTCGATTCTTCCTCGTACTCGCCGGTCGAAAACTCGGCGCCGAGATGAACGCATGACGCCTCGCTAGATCCACCAAAGGGCACCCACAGTCAAGCGAGCACGCTTCGCGCGATGGCGGATGCGGGCTTCAGTCTGTCATAGTGCGACACCTTGTAGTGACATTGTGACAGCAAATCATACGGGAGCTCTCCAATCGACGATAGTTGCACAAGAACGCCTTCCGGAAAATTCGAGTCGCTCGAAACCAGGTTTCTGTCCTTGCGGGGTCTGGCGACAAATTCCAGCAGACCCTTCGAGACGGCCCCGAAAAGATGGGGCCTCCTCAGGGTGAACGGAAATATTTTTCTGAAAGCAACAACAGAACCGTTCGCCCTGAGATGCGAATCAGCTGGTGCGTGCTGATCAGTTGGGCCAATGAACCAGTCACTGTGGTCTGTCTTTTCGTCATTCCCGCAATCTTTAGGCGGGAATCCACTCCGCGCCCCCTCCTGGATACCCGCTTAAAGACTGCGGGCATGACGCGTCTCGAAGGGCGCGCTCGCGAGAAAATCGACGGTCTCTGCAGGTAGAGGTCAGGTGAGGGGATGTGATGTTCGCTTCTCACCTCTCGGTGACCAGCTTCAGCAACCCGCCACGCCCGACCCGAGCATCCCGAGGAGCGCCATGCTTTTCGGCGCCTATCGATCACAAGCCACCGCGCACTGCACGGACGCACTTGTTGATGATCGTCTTATCGAGGAGGACCGAGTTGCCATTGAAGAAGAACACGCCCCATGCGAACGTCGGAACGCCCGCGCTGGTAGCAGACGACCAGTACTCGTTCGTGACGCGCTGTGCCCTACCAGGCGTACGCTTCGGGTGCCTGCCCGCCAGGTCCTGGAAAGATCTGATCCAGCTTGGCGAGCGCATCCTTCGTCAGCTTGATCTCCAGCGCGCGCAGGCTGCCGGTGAGCTGCTCCATCGTGCGCGGTCCGATGATCGGCGCGGTGACGGCCGGGTTGTGCAGTAGCCATGCGAGCGCGACGTCCGCCGGCTGCTCGCCGAGCTCGCGGCAGAACGCTTCGTACGCCTCGAACTTCGCGCGATCCTTCTGCACCGCCTTTTGGATGCGTTCGGACGCGCGCCGGCCCTCACTGATCTTGCGGAGAATGCCGCCCAGCAAACCGCCGCTGAGCGGACTCCATGGGATGACGCCGAGGCCGAGGGCCTGACAGGCGGGGATGATCTCCAGCTCGACGGTGCGGGCGTTCAGGTTGTAGAGGCTCTGCTCGCACACCAATCCAAGGAAGTGGCGCTGCGCCGCCACGCCGTTGGCTTGCGCGATGTTCCACGCGGCGAAGTTGCTGCTGCCGACGTAGAGGACCTTGCCCTCGCGGACCAATTGCTCCATCGCTTGCCACACTTCATCCCACGGGACGTCGCGGTCGATGTGATGCATCTGGTAGAGATCAATGCGGTCTGTCTGCAAACGACGCAGACTGTCCTCGCAGGCGCGCTTGATGTGGTACGCCGACAGGCCGCGATCGTTGGGACCATCGCCCATGCGGCCGAACACTTTGGTGGCGAGGATGATGCGCTCGCGGCGTCCGCCGCCGTGCGGCCCGCCGCCGCGTGCCAGCCAGCGGCCGACGATCTGCTCGGTGACGCCTTCACCGGTCTTCCAGCCATACACGTTGGCGGTGTCGAAGAAGTTGATGCCCAGCTCGACGGCCTTGTCCATGATGGCATGGCTGTCGGCTTCGTTGGTGAGCGGGCCGAAGTTCATCGTGCCCAAGCACAACGGGCTCACCTGCAATCCAGTGCGTCCGAGTCTGACGTGCTTCATAGCCCTCCTCCTTGTGCTCATTGACGCGCGGCGCCGCCACCGGAGCCCTGCACGCCGTTGAAGACGCCGCTGTACATGTCGAAGTTGCACCCCTCAATGCTGAACGGCGGATCGGTGGGTGAGATGAGCAGTCGGCCGTCGGCGCTCAGCATCATACTTCCGGACAGTGGTTGCGCGTCGGAGAAGTCCTGCTGCGTCGCCCAGTCGGTCAACGTCGCCGTCGTTGCCGACGTGGCTGCGCCGCGGAAGAAGGCGACCGGGTCGCTGGTGATCGCCGCGATGACGTTCTGACCATCGGTGAGCCACGACGCGCCCAGTTGGTTGTGGCCGCAGATCTGACTCCAGCCGCCTACGTACAAGCAGACGCCTAACGTTCCACTGGTGTTGTCGGTGAAGACGAACGGGCACGCCGATGGTGTCGCCGTGGGCGTCCGCGTCGGCGTCGCAGTGGGCGTACGTGTTGGTGTTGGTGTGCGGGTCGGAGTGGCCGTGAACGTCGGCGTTGGGGTCGGCGTCACGGTTGGCGTCGGCGTTGGTGTGCGGGTGGCAGTTGGAGTGCGCGTTGGTGTGAAGGTGGGTGTGTTCGTCGGCGTCAACGTCGGGGTGCGGGTTGGTGTGTCGGTCGGCGTCAGGGTCGGCGTCCGCGTCGGCGTCGTTGTGGGCGTCAGCGTTGGTGTGCGGCTCGGCGTTGGTGTGCGCGTCGGTGTCGCTGTCGGTGTGGTGGTGGGCGTCTGAGTCGGCGTGACGGTCGGCGTTTGGGTTCTGGTCGCCGTGGGCGTGCGGGTGGGTGTCGTTGTCCGCGTGTCGGTGGGTATGCCGGTGGATGTCGCCGTTGGCCGTGCGGTGACGGTGAACGTTGGGGTTCTCGTAGGCGTCAACGTTATCGTTGGCGTCCGCGTGCGCGTCGGGGTCGGAGTTCGTGTTGATGACCCGGTCGCGGTGGCGGTTTGGGTCTGGGTAAAGCTGCGCGTCGCGGTGGCAGTACGGGTGATCGTTGGGCTCGTGCTGGGTGTGGGGGTTTTGGTGGTGGTGGCGGTCGCGTTCGGTGTAGCAGTTGCGGTTGGCGTACTGGTGCGAGTGAAGGTCGGCGTCGCGGTGGCAGGGGGGCTGAAGGTAGCCGTGCGTGTGCCGCCAGCCTCGGTGCGGGAAGCGGTCCGCGTCGGCGAAGCGGTGGCGGTGCGTGTCGGGCTCACGGTCGCGGTGATGCTGGCCGTGCGCGTGGCCGTCTGTGTGCGACTGGCAGTCGCGCTTGCTGTCGCGCTCTGAGTCGCGGTGAGGCTGGGCGTGAGACTTGGCGCCGTCGTCGCCGTGTGAGTGGACGTGGGCGTAACGCTGATGGTCTCCGTCGGCGTACCCGTCGAGGCCGTCGCCGTGTGTGTGGGCGTCGGCGTTGCGGTGCCCGTCGGGGTCGCCGGCCCGCCCGGCGTTTCAGTCACTGTGACGGTTGACGTCGGAGCAGTCGTCGGTGTGGTGGTGGGCGTGGCGCTCTCCCGCGGCGTCAGCGTGCTAGTCGGGGTGGTGGATGGCGTGACCGCCACCGTCGGGGTTGGAGTATCGCTCGCCGGTACCGACGGTGTCTCGGTCTGCGTTGCCGTTAGACTCGCGGTCATGGTGTCTGTCGGCGTCGGACTCGGAGACACCGCACATCCATTGAGCGAGTTGTTCACCGCTACCAGAACCTCATTGATCGTCACGGCGCCGTCGCCGTCGGCATCGAATGCGGTACACGCGCCCACGGGTAGAGTGCCCAGCGCTATGTTGATGCCCGTAATCAGCTCGTCGATGGTCACCTCGCCGAGTCCGTCGCAGTCACCGACACACGCCGGCGGTTGATTGGACACAGCGGATGCGGTGAGTGGGAGCAGCACAGTTACCCATGCGAACCACAGCAACGAAAAGCGACGCAGCATGTCCCGCTAGGTTCTAGAGAAGGGGCGAGCATTACACAATGCAGAAAGATGTCGTCTGCGTGAGTGAGTGAAGGCGGGTTTGAAACCCGCCGCTACCATGAGGCGGCTCGCCGCGCTGCTTAGTGGTTGCGATCCAGCCCCATGCCTAGACCGGCGGCGCTTTCGGGTGGTTCACCGAGGGCCAGTTTGGCGTCGTTCATCGCGGCGCGGTAGATGCCTTGTGCCATCAGTGCCTCGGCCTCGCTCAGGCGGCGAGCGTAGACATCGCGTTTCAGCGTTTGCGCGGCGCGGTCGTTCGGCACCGCGCGCGTGGCCCACTCGGCGACATGCGTTGCCATCACCGTGTCTCCCTGGCTCAGCAAGGTGCGGCCGCGCGTGATGAGCGCACCCACGCCGCCGGAGAGCTGCGTGATCTCTGTTGCTTGTGCTGCCCATGTCGCGGGTAGGAGGTCGGCCGCGTTGCCGTTCCACCAGCCGCCCCACAGGCGTAGCAGGTTGCGTACGATGAACTTCGGGTGATCGTACTTTGCCTGCAGGAATGGACGCGTAGCGAGCTCCGGGTCCGGCTCGACGCCGTGGAAGATTTCCTCCGGCGTTTGTCCCGCGTTCATCCGTTCCAGCACCTGGTCGATAATGATGCGCAGGTAGCGCGCTGTCTCGGTCAGTACGGTGCGTACCGCATCGCGCCCGTGCACGGCGATGCCGTGACCGGGGAACAACCACTCCGCTTCCAGACCCGCCATCTCTTCAAGCACGTTGGCCCACTCGAGCGGATAGCGCTGCACCTTCTGCGGATTGCCGCAGTTGGGCGCCTGCCAGATGATCAGATCGCCGACGAACAAGTAGCGGCGCGCCGGTATCCAGACGTAACACGCATCGTCAGTCTCGCCTTTGGCGGCATGGTAGCGCACCTCGAGATCGCCGAGCCGTTGCGTGAGCGACTCGCGGAAGGTGAGTGTCGGCCAATCGAAGCGATCGGGAAATACAGGAGAGGGGAGGCTGAACTGCCGCTGATTGATGCGGGCGTTCCACCCGTTCGTGAGGTGATAGCGGTGAAAGCGCTGTGGGCAGTTTTCCTGCGCGATGATTTGAGGCTTCTCGCCGGCGGTCAGAAATGGGCGCAACCCAAAGGCGTGGTCGACGTGACCATGCGTGTAGACGGCGGTGTGCAGGGGCGCGTCGCTCCACGCGCGCACGGCCTGGTGAACGGAATCGGCCAAATTGCCGAGGCCCGGGTCGACGAGCAGTAGACCCACCGGCGTGCGCATCGCATAGGTGTTCACAAACGCAGCGTGCATGAGGACGTCCGGCGCCACCTCGGTCGGCTCGGCATAGAGGCGCGGGCGCGCGTTGAGCGGATCGCTCGTGACCATCGGTGAACTGGGTGCCATGGACTTCCTCTCTTGTGGGCTAGGGCCTGCGGCCAGCGTCACTTCTATGGTCCGCTCCCGATGGTCGCTCCGGGGTGCCAAGTCCGACAGGCTGCTATACGATGCGGATGCGTGTACCGCAGATGGTGATCTGATCGTTTGTCGCCGCTATGCCGCGGCCGCGAGCGGCAGCCAACAACCGGGGCCGGTCGCTGACGGCGACGTCGATACCACTCACTCCTTCGCCGCGGCCATCAGCGGCTTTCACGAAGCGAATTGCACCTTGGTCGAGGACGATTCGCACGATACCGCTCGCCGTCTGCGCGACGGGGCGGGCCAATACCTCCGACCAGCGCTGCGCCAGCGCCAGCGGCTCGTCGGCTTGCAACTCTACGCCGGTGATTTCCGTAACCACATCCATTCGGACCGCAGTCGCCCACTCGCTACCAGCCCACTGCCACGACGACGGCGGGTCCGCCGCGTCGAGCGATAGGATGGCGCCGCCGACGTCACGCGGATGGAGATGCGTGCCGCGGATCGTAGGAAGATCGGCACTCCAGACCACGCGTACGCCCAGCCGAGCGACGCGTCTGCGATCGGCGTCCAAGTCATCGCATTGCAGGATGACCATGTATCCGCCATCGCCACCGCGCCGATCGAGGAAACGGCCGGCAGTCGTGTTGGGCTCGATGGGTGAGACGACTTCGAGGAACGTGTCGCCAATTGGCATCACCGCGTTGTGCAGACCGAAGGCGCGCACACCGGGATCGCGGAACGCCACCTCGATACCGAGTACGGCGCAAAGATCCGCGACGGCGGGCTCGAGGTTACGCGCGACGAGGGCAACCTGACGTAGACGCATGCACTTGATTGAAAATGGGCGGCCGCACCGGCTTCTAGCCGGTGTGAGGTTGAGCCGGAGCTAGCCCACCGCCCGCATCGAGCGCAGCTCGTCGGAGACCGGCATGCGTTCGAAGACGCGCATGATCTCTTCCTTTGGGACGGCGAAGACCGCACCGTTGGACGGCACCGCCTCGGTGCGCATCCATGCGGGCAGATCGTTGTCCTCCGGTCCGAACCCGGCGCGCTTGTTGAACTCCCATTCGTCCTGCATGCAGTGCCAGCCAATGTCCGCCATGTCTTCGAAGCTCATTTGGGTGGCGTACATGGCGTTGTACAGCGTCTGGATGTCTCCGATGGTAGGCTGTTGGAACTGGCAGAAGCCGCTCGAGTCGCACAACGCGTTGATGAGCTGCGCCTCCTGCGATGCTTTTGCTTGATCGGGGACGGGCATGACGATCAGTCCGGCGGTGTGATCGGCGCCCATCGCGCTGGTCGCATAAGTGATACCGCTGGCGTTGAGCGTGCGCGGCTCCCACGCCGGGACGCCTTGTCCGCGAATCGCCGGGATGCGTGTGGCCTTGAAGTGCTTGCCCACGGCCACCACGCCTCGTCCGATGGTCTCGGCGAGCTTGTCGCCCTTGTCCACCTTCTCGAGCAGCGCGATGGCCCCGTCGGCATCGCCGAAGGCCAGGGCGCCGCAATCCATCGCCAGCGCCATAGCGCCGCCGGTCTCGATCGTGTCGAGACCCAGCTCGTCGCACAGCCGATCGATCTGTGCGACTTTGTCGAGGTCGCCGATGGCACAGTTGGAGCCGCACAAGGCGAGCGTTTCGAATTCGAGGGCCGAGGTGACGTACTTGCCCTCGGCGTCGTGGACGATGTTGGAGCACTTCACGATGCAGCCGGTCATGCAGTGGTGCATGCCGCCGCCGCGCGTCTCGAAGCCTTGCACGATCTTCATGCCATCGAGTGCGTCCGCCCCTTCGAACTGCATCTCGCGCCGGTTGCGGGTGGGGAAGGTGCTCATCATGTTGGCCAGCGGAACGGTGGTCGAGGTGCCGAATTGGAAGATCTGCGGGCCGGCCTTGTATTCTTTGCTGAGGTTGGCCACGTACGACTTGAACGTCGCGGTGTCCTTCGCCAAGCGGGCCTGCGTGCCTTCGTCGTCGACGACAATCGCTTTGAGTCCCTTCGCGCCCATCGCCGCGCCTAGTCCGCCGCGCGCGGCGTGGCGTGACGGATGGCGGTGGCCTTCATCGGTGAAGGCAACGCTGGCACCCGACAGACCGAGCTCACCCGCTGGCCCACACATGACGAACGCGGCGCGTTGCGAGAATTGCTCCCCGAGCTTTTCGGACGCAGCGTAGGTGCGTAGCCCCTTGAGCTCCGGGCACTCACGGATCTCGGAGCCCGCCTTGTTGATGACTACCGTGTAGCGCTTGGCGGCGTCCTTGGCTTTGCCTTCCACGATCAGCGCGCGATAGCCGAGGCGCATCAGCTTTTGGCCGGCCTGGCCGCCGGAGTTCGCTTCCTTGATGCCGCCGGTGAGCGGGCTCTTGGCGCCGACACTCATGCGGCCGGAGGTTGGTGCTACCGAGCCGGAGAGGAAGCCGGGCGCAAAGATCACTTTGTTACCGGGTCCCAGCGGATCGCACTTGGGGTCCACTTCTTTCAGCAAAATTTTTGCAGAAAGTGCCCGGCCGCCGAGCGCCGCCCATTCGTCTGGGTAGGGCTCGTCCTTTATGGTCAACGTCGTCATATCCACGCGCAGCATGCGATCCATAGAAACCCTCCGTTTGAAGCGATGCCCTTGTCTAACACACCTCTGCGCGATGCGGAACAGGTTGCGCCGCCCTCCGTTCGGTCTCCTGTCCCTCCCTCTAGGGGGGCTAGGGCGGACGCCGCTCGAGCACAGGTGCCGCCTCGCATTGACTCCCGCAGCGGTGGTCGCTTGACTCACGCACGTGCAGGCATTGCCGATCGATCCACTACTCCCTCAGGCTGTCGCCTGTCTGACGACGGGATCTCGGCTCGTGTTGCGCGCGGCACCAGGTGCCGGCAAGACGACGCGGGTGCCTGCGGCGTTGCTCGACGCCGGCGTAGCTGCGGACAAGCAAGTCGTAGTGCTGGAGCCGCGCCGGATCGCGGCGCGGGCCGCGGCGGAGTTCGTCGCACGCGAACGCGGCGGTGCCGTCGGCGGCGAGGTCGGCTACCGCGTGCGCTTCGAGCAACGCGGCGATGCCGCCACACGCTTGTGGTTTCTGACCGAAGGGGTGCTGGGTCGCCAGCTGACGCGCGATCCATTTCTCGAACGAGTCGGCATCGTCGTGCTCGACGAGTTCCACGAACGCCATCTGCAGGGCGACGTGGCGCTCGCGGTTGTGCGTGAGCTGCAGGAAACGGTGCGGCCCGATCTCAAACTCGTTGTCATGTCGGCGACGTTGGAGACCGATCGCTTGGCCGCGTATCTCGGTGACTGCCCCGTGCTGACATCCGAGGGCAGAGTCTACCCGGTGCAGATCGAATACGACAAGGAGCCGGACGACCGTCCGCTTGCCGGGCGTGTGGCGGCGGCGGTGCGCCGGGTGCTGGCGCAGCCCGACGACGCCGGCGACATTCTCGTCTTCCTGCCCGGCGCCGCCGAGATCCGGCGAGCCACAGAAGCGCTGGAAGAACTCGCTGCGGAGCACCAGCTCTCCGTCGTGCCGCTCCACGGCGATCTGCCCCTCGATGCGCAGCAACGGGTGATCCGTCGCGGCGACCGCCGTAAAGTCGTGCTCTCGACGAATGTCGCGGAGACCGCGCTGACCATCGATGGCGTCACCGCAGTCATCGACTCGGGCCTGGCGCGCGCCGCCCGCTTCGACGCGAAGCACGGCATCAACGCGCTGCGTGTCGGACCGATCAGCCGTGCCGCCGCCGATCAACGCGCCGGCCGGGCAGGGCGGACGGCACCCGGCCGCTGCCTGCGGCTGTGGACACACGCCGAGCATGTGCACCGCTTGGAACGCGAAGTGCCCGAGGTGCTGCGTCTCGACCTCTGCGGTACCTTGCTCGAGCTGCGTGCGTGGGGGCTGCGCGACGTGCGCCGCTTTGGGTGGCTCGACCCGCCCGGTGAAGGTACCATGCAGCACGCCGAACGGCTGCTGGTGCAGCTCGGCGCAATCGATGCGGACGGCGGGCTCACCCACACGGGCCGCCGCATGCTCGATCTGTCGGTAGCGCCGCGTCTGGCCCGCATCCTCGTCGAGGCGGAACGCGCCGGCTGCGCCGAGACTGGTGCGCTGCTCGCGGCGCTGGCGTCAGAGCGTGACATCAATTTGGAGCAGCGTGCGTTTGGGGCGCCGAACGTCGAACGTGCTGCAGCCGGCTCCTCCGATTTGCTGCTCCGCATGCAGCTCTTCATGGAGGCGGCGCGCGCTCACTTCGATGCAGGTGCGTGCGCCAGGCTTGGCGTGGACCACCGCAGTGCGCGTGCCGTCGAGCGCGCCCGCCGGCAATTGCTGCGCGCACTGGGACGAGGCGAGCGGCTGGCCGCGCGTGTGGACGAGGAGGTGCTGCTGCGGTGCACTTTGGCTGGCTATCCCGATCGCGTGACGCGGCGCCGCAGCGCAGGTTCGGCACGCGGTGTCATGGTCGGCGGCACGGGCGTCGTGCTGATGGAGAGCAGTGTGGCTCGCGAGCCCGAGTTGTTCGTTGCTGTCGAGGTCGACGCCGGCCCGCGTGGTCAGCGATCGGAGGCCCGCGTCCGTCTGGCGAGCGCGGTCCGACCCGAATGGCTGGCGACGATGTTCCCCGCCTGTGTCCGCCAGCAACGCGAGCTGATCTTCGATCTCGACCGAGAGCGCGTCGTGCAGCGTACCAGTGAGATGTTCGAAGATCTCGTCCTGCGCGAGAGCGTGCAGCTCGATGTTGACCTGCAGCATGCCGGCGTCGTGCTGGCGGAGGCGGCGCGGCGCGATCCACTGCGCGCGGCAACGGTTAGCGAGGACGTGCAGGGCTGGTTGCAGCGCGTTCGCTTCCTGCAGCGCTGGATGCCTGAGCTCGACTGGCCCGACGATACCGACGCGGTGCTTACGCAGGCGGTGGAGGCGTTGTGCGCCGGCCGCCGGAGCTTCGCCGAGACGCGCGCTGCTGATCTGCTCGATGTTCTGCGCGGGTTCCTTACGCACCCGCAGCGCGCGGCGCTCGAGCGTGAGGCGCCGGCGAGTTTCCGCCTGCCGTCGGGCCGCGTGACGCCCGTCATCTACGCCGAGGCCAAGCCGCCCGCAGCGGCGGCGCGGATTCAGGAGCTGTTCGGTCTCACGGCGACGCCCCGTCTGGCTGCAGGCCGCGTCCCCCTCGTCATCGAGCTCCTCGCTCCCAACCACCGTCCGGTACAGATCACCGACGACCTGGAGAGTTTCTGGCGCACGACATATCCCGAAGTCCGCAAACAGCTACGCGGCCGCTACCCGAAGCACGTGTGGCCGGACGATCCGCTCACTGAGCCGCCGACATCACGGGCTTGGCGCCGCGATGGTGGTGCAAAGTAGGGGCGACCGACTCAAGCGGGTGAGCAACCGCATCTCGCCCAGGCGACTACCGATCGCACAAGAATGTGGTCGGAGGTACGGATCGTCGAGTCCCGCCGTGTACGCCAGAGACCCATGCTCGCTGGGATTGTAGAGTTTGATGCTCTGCTCCAAATGCTGCAGCGCCCGCGAGAAATGGCCCTGGAGGAGCAACGGTTGGCCGACTTGGTTGTGGGCCGAGAGC
The DNA here is from genome assembly GCA_041497995.1 of Binatia bacterium. Lineage (GTDB taxonomy): Bacteria > Desulfobacterota > Binatia > HRBIN30 > HRBIN30 > DATKMS01. Next base: position 11,724 of record JBGQHM010000179.1, read on the forward strand.
ACGTCAAACGCGTCTCCCGTGCGCTGGGCGGCTGCCATGGCCTCCTGCGCGACCTCGGCCGAAGTCACGAGGTCGCCCTTCACCAAATAAGCCGCCGCCATTCCCACGAGCACGCGCGGCAGCTCGGGCGACGCGCCGATCAGAGACGCCAGCGCGCGCGCCCGTGCGTAGGCCTGCTCGTTCTCCGGATGCGAAAATCCCCTGGCCGCGGTGAGCGGCGCCCCAATCGCCATCTGCAGCCCGAGCTCCATCTGACGGCGCTCGCGCGTCTTCGGCAGGGTCCCAACCAGCGCGAGGGCACGCCGCAGATGGCCGATGGCCTCCTCGTTCGCCGACCGCTGCGTCGCCCGCTCGCCGGCCCGCTGGTAGTGCGCGCTCGCTTGCGCGGCCAGCCCCGCCTGCTCGTAGTGCCGCGCGACCACCTCGGGCTCAGACGCGACGCGCGCGTGAGAGCCGGTCGAGCCGCTCCATCAGCGAGTCGGCGAGGCTGGCCGGAATCGCCTCCACGCCGCGCGCCGCTCCGGGCTCCGCCATCGCCTTGGTCAGCTCCTCGACGTAGAGCGGCACGCCGTCGGCACGGGCGACGAGGGCGTTGATGACATCATTGGAGAACTCCGCCTCCGTCACTCCCGCGAAAGCGGGAGTCCACTCCGATTGCGGACCACCCCGCCCCCCGCCTGGATTCCCGCCCCACGCCTTCGCGGGGGCAGGCTCTTCGCGGGAATGACGGATGGTGCGCTGCTGCGCGATCGTATGCTCCACCATCTCCCGCGCCTGGCGCTTGGTGAGCCGGGCGAGCTGCACGGTGGTTAGGTTGGAGCGCGCCGGCCAGGGCGGGGTGAAGCCGGGGCGTGCCGTGGCGAGCAGCAGTACCCGCGCCGTCGGGCTCTGCGCGATCAGGTGCCCCAGCAGCTCCAGCGTCGACACGTCGCACCAGTGCAGGTCCTCGACGATGACGTTCTGCCGCTCGCCGTCCTGCGCCCGCTCCCAGCGATCGACCGGTGTTCCGAGCTCCATGTCGCGCCCGACGAAGCGCGTCAGGTGTCCCGCCGCGACGGCGAGCCGGCTGCGCACCCCGCTCGGCTGCACGACGCGATAGAGCGTCACCGGCTCGCGCACGCCCTTCAAGTGCTGCGCACCGCGTTCCTCCACAACGAACAGCCCAGCAACGAGACGTTGCGTTGCGGCGGTGATCACCACCGTGTCGGGCTCGGCCGCGCCCTGCACGCGCGCCGCGACGTTCGCTGTCTCGCCGAAGACCTCACCGGCGTCGGCGATCACCACCGGCCCAGTGTGCATGCCGATGCGCACGGCCAGCCGAAGTAGATGAGCAGCCCATCGCCGAGGTTCTTGGCGACGTGGCCGCCGAAGCGCACGACCGCGCCGGAGGCGGCCTGCTGGTACTGAGCGATGAGGTCACGCCACTCCTCCGCGTCGAGCTGTTGCGACAGCGGCGTCGAGCCG
>JBGQHM010000180.1:0-13019 GCA_041497995.1 Binatia bacterium
ATGTAGCGCGCTCCGCACAGCAGCAGCTCAGGTACTCATTGAAGCCTTTGTTCGCCGCTAGTGTTTGTGGTTTCAGGCCCAGTTCGCTGGCGCGACTCGCGGCGGGGTCGGGGAAGGCCGCGGCCAGTTCTTCCACCCGGCGATCCGCCCGACGTGGAGCACGCAAACGGCCAGTGGCGGCTTCTCCATGGGTGGCGATGGTGTCCACCAAGCGCTGCACCAGAGCAAAGTCGGCTTCGTCAACGGCCTGCAAGAGCCGCTCTTGCAGCTCCGTCCGGTCGACCAGTGTGCCCGGGTTCTCGTCGGTGATTACCTGCAGGTGTTCGAAGTGAGCGATCCGCCCGCTGTAGAACGGCGCCCATTCCGAGTCGTGCGCGAGTAGGAAGCGTAACCGATCCAGCGCTGCGTCACGCGCCGCAAGGAGGTTGGCGGCTGGATGCACCACGATTCCCGTCAACCCCAACGCGCTAGCATCGGCATGAATGACCCGCGGTCCGTAGATCGCGTCGGCGATATGGAAGAGCTCGCTGCCGGCCACAACGCGCTCGCGTGTCTGCGCGGCTTGCTGCGCGAGGCTGCGCACCCGTGCCCAGTCGCTACGTTCTGCAGCCTGGCGGAGTTCCTTCGTAAGCCGTGGGACGTTCTCCTGGTCGTGCTGCACGGCCAAGTACTGTTCGAGCGTACAGACCGTGGGGAGCAGGACCTCGGCGCGCCGCAAGTATTGATCGGCGTAGAGCATGTCGGACACGCTCAAGTTCACGAGTGCTTGCAGGGTTGCGACGAGGTCCGCATTGGGTCGACGGTCGATGTGTGTCATGGTCTTGTACCGCTCTCACGCCATGACTTCTCGCTCAGTGATGCCAACGCTCGGGGTCTTTGTTGAAGGCGGCGCGTGTCGCCTCCGAGCCAAAGAAGAAGCCGCGACTCGCATAGGGCTGGATCAGGGCGGTGGCCTTGTCTACTGCCTCGCCGCTGACGGGATCAGTGGCCAGGCGGTACGCGTCGGGATGTTCTTTGAACGCGTCCACACACCGCGGGCAGCACACCCAGTACGTCTTGCCGTCGTGCTCGCAGGGAATTCCCTCGCGCGCCTGAATCACGTTTTCGACGGCGCATACTTGCTTCGCGTCGATCGACGGGATCGTACAACTTGCCACGGGTTGCGCGAGCGCCGCAGGCACCATCGCCCGGAATCCCAACCAACCCGCAAGACCCACCGCCACGGCACACACAAGCGTCGTTCGCGTCGAGATCATGTCTTCCGCCTCGCGATTGACTTTTCCACGGTGACTCCTTGTTGAGCCTTGATTGCAGGGGACGTAACCGTGCCGAGGCGACCAGCCAGCGGCGGGGCTGCCGCAGCGTCCTCGAACCGCGAAGACCACTGCAGTGCCCCGCCGCTGGCTGTTGTGCCGGCGTTACTTCCCGCCCGCCTTCTTGGCCATCTTCTCCTGCTCCGCCGCCATTGCTGCATAGTCCTTCTGCAGTTTCTTGAACGACGCGATGGCATCTTCGCAGTGCTGTTTCATCACATTGAGGCTGCGGCCACTGGTGGTCTTCCAGGACCCCAACATGGCTTCGTGCTCCTTGACCTTCTCCCCGGCCGTTGCCGCTTGCGCCTTGAAGAAGGTGGCGATCGCCTCGTGGTCTTGCGCTGTCTTGGCGCTGGCGACGCGGTCCGCCACGTTCTGATCCGTGACGTCTTGGGCCAGCGTGACGGTGGCCAAACCGCTGACGGCGACCAAAGCGAATGCGGCCAAGAAACCTCTTGCCCAACTGCTATGTAACTTGGTGGTCATTTGAGTCTTCCTCCCTTTCTGGTTGATGTTCATTCGTGTTCGACGAATCTCACGACACGATGCACGCGTCGGTGCCTCGGCGGACCGCGGCCTGTCGGCGCGCGTGCTAGATGCGGACACGTACACATGGTCATCCCGATGCGTGCCGGTGCCAGCACCAAGCGGCGCGGAGGGCCGGGTCAACTCGTGGCGCCCTGACGGCGCACACGCTCACAGTAAAAGTGCGACGTTGCGAAGGTAGAGCGGTGGGCTGACGGCGGTACCCAACTGCCTGGCGGGTCGGACCGGCGTTGCCGCGGCACACGAGGATGGAACAATGCTCGGCACCGCGACAACCAATCGATGCGGCGCTCCGGGCTCTGCCGCCACCGTTCGGCAGCACGCACTGCGGAGGTCGCAGCAAGTGCCCGCCGGCATCGCGTAGCTCTCGAAGTGGAATACGGCGGGTCGAGCCTGGCTGGTTGCGACAAAGGTCGCGTGGCGCGGCCGGCTGCATCCCGAGTGCGGTGAGCGGCTGGCGTGGCAGGGCGCTGCCACAGCGCCGAGCCAGAGGAGTGCCGCAAGCACTGGAAGCAGAGGCTTGCGGCACAATGTTCGTCGGCGCGTCATGCCCATTTGCCAAAGCACGGAGCTTGCCACAGTCGCTCGCTTGGTAACGTGCGAAGATCGGGAGCCCGTGTGTCGCAGTCTCGGGAAGCGGCATGAGAGACGACTCGCAAATTTGGGCAACCCAGGCAGTCATGCTGGCCCCGTTTGTTGCGCCACGAGTGATGGCTTCACTTCCCAGCCCCACTTCCAGATGGCGTAGATTGCCGGGTAGACGACCAGCTCCATGATGAAGGAGGTGAAGATGCCGCCGACCATCGGCGCGGCGATCCGCTTCATGACGTCCGCGCCCGTTCCCGTCGACCACATGATCGGCAGCAGGCCCATGAACATCACCCCGACGGTCATGACCTTCGGCCGCAACCGCTTCACGGCGCCCTGAACGATCGCTTCACGCAACCCATCCCAGTTGCGGAGCAGTCCCTTCGCCTTTGCTTCATCGTAGGCGATCTCGAGATAGAGCAGCATGAACACGCCGGTCTCGGCATCAACACCCATCAAGGCGATCAGTCCAACCCATACGGCAATGCTCATGTTGTAGCCCAAGAAGTAGAGGAACCAGATCGCGCCAACCGCCGAGAATGGAAGAGCGAGGAAGATGATCATGGTCTTGACCCAGGAGCCGGTATTGAGATGGAGCAGGATGAAGATGATGAAGATCGTGATCGGGACGACGAGCATCAGGCGCTCCTTCACCCGTACCATGAACTCGTACTGCCCGCTCCACACCAGCGAGTATCCCGGCGGCAGCTGCACGTGCTCGCGCACCGCCCGCTTCGCGTCGGCAACGTAGCTGCCGAGGTCGCGGCCGGCCATGTCGACGAAGACGTAGCCGGTGAGCAAACCGTTCTCGTTGCGGATCATGCCGGGGCCTTCGGTGAGGTGGATGTCTGCCAGCTCGGTGAGCGGAATCTGCGCGCCGTCCATCCCGCCAACGAGGACGCGGCTGAGGCTTTCCATGTCGGCACGGTAGGCGCGCTGATAGCGCACGTTGACGCCGTAACGCTCGCGGCCCTCGATGGTTGTGGTGACGTTCTCACCGCCAACAGCGGACATGATCGCATCCTGCACGGTGGCGACCGACAATCCATAGCGCGCCAGCTCCGGACGCCGCAGCTCGAAGTCGAGGAAGTAGCCGCCCGCCGTGCGTTCGGCGAAGACGCTGGTGGTGCCGGGGACCGTCTTCACGACTTGCTCGATCTGCTCACCGAGCTGCTGGATCGTCTTGAGGTCGGAGCCGAGGATCTTGATGCCGACCGGCGTGCGCACCCCCGTGCTCAGCATGTCGATACGGTTCTTGATCGGCATCGTCCACGCGTTGGTCCAGCCCGGGAACTGCATCGCTTGGTTGAGCCCATTCGGGCCGTAGACCAACTCCTCCCAGGTGATGCGGTCGCGCCAGAGGTGCCGTAGGATGCGTTTCGCCCAGTCCGGCGCCCACGACGAGTACCAACGCGGCGCCTCGCGCCATTCGTCCTCGGGTTTGAGCAGCACGGTCGTTTCCACCATCGAGAACGGCGCCGGGTCGGTCGACGTCTCCGCGCGACCGATCTTGCCGAACACGCGCTCGACCTCGGGGAAGGTCTTGAGGACACGATCCTGCACTTGCAGCATGCGACCGGCTTCGGTGACCGAGATGCCCGGAAGCGTCGTTGGCATGTACAAGATTGCGCCTTCGTTAAGCGGGGGCATGAACTCCGACCCGAGGCGCTGGTAGGCAGGGTAGGTTGCGATCACCACGAGCACCGCGCCGCAGACCACGGCCCAGCGGTGACGCAGCGAGAGCTCCACGACCGGTTGGTAGAGGCGCATCAGCGGCCGGCTGATCGGGTGATTCTCTTCGCTGTGGATCTTGCCCACGAGAACCGCGCTGGCGACGCGCGCCAGCCAGCGCGGGCGAAACTCGAAGTTTCGCATATGCGTGAACAGCAGCCGCATGGCAGGATCGAGGGTGATTGCCAGCACCGCCGCGACGATCATCGAGAAGTTCTTGGTGAAGGCGAGTGGCTTGAACAGCCGGCCCTCCTGCGCTTCGAGGGCGAACACGGGTATGAACGCCACAGCGATGACCAACAGGGAAAAGAAGCTCGAACCACCGACTTCCTTCACCGCACTGACCACCACCTCGCGGTAGTCACCGGGCCGCCCTTCCGCCTCCCAGTGCTCGAGCTTCTTGTGCGTCTGTTCGACGACGACGATGGCCGCGTCGACCATGGCGCCGATGGCGACGGCGATGCCGCCGAGCGACATGATGTTCGCGCTGATGCCCATCGCGTACATCGGTACGAAGGCGATGATGATGGCGATGGGGATGGTGAAGATCGGAATAATGGCGCTGGGGATGTGCCAGAGGAAGATGAGGATGACGAGGCTGACGATGATCAACTCCTCCGTCAGCGTCCGCTTGAGTGTGTCGATGGCGCGATTGATGAGCTCGGAGCGATCATACGTAGTGACGATCTTTACGCCGGGCGGCAAGCTGGGCTCGATCTCCTTCAACGTCTCCTTGACTCGGTCGATCACCCGCAACGCGTTCTCGCCGTACCGCATGATGACGACCCCGCCGACGGCGTCGCCGGTGCCGTCGAGGTCGGCGACGCCGCGTCGGATGTCCGGACCCAGCTCGACGCGGCCGATGTCCTTCACCAGGATTGGCGTGCCGCTGCGTGCGTCGCTGCCGACAACGATCTGCTGCAGATCGTCGAGCGAGCGCGCGTAGCCGCGGCCACGCACCATGTACTCGCGGCCGTTGAGCTCCACGAGCCGTCCGCCGACGTCGTTGTTGCCCTTGCGGATGGCATCGACGACCGTCTCCAGCGGCAGCTTGTAAGCGAGCAGCGAGTTGGGATCGACGTTGATCTGATACTGGCGCACGAAGCCACCGATCGGTGCCACCTCGGCCACGCCGGGGATGCTCTGCAGGTAGTAGCGGAGATACCAGTCTTGGAAGCTGCGCAGCTCCGGTAAGGTGTGCGTCCCGGTCGTATCGACAAGCGCGTACTGGAAGACCCAGCCCACGCCGGTGGCGTCCGGCCCGAGCTCGGTCTGCACGCCTTCGGGTAAGCGTGGCAGGATCTTGCTCAGGTATTCGAGCGTGCGCGAGCGCGCCCAGTACACGTCGGTACCGTCCTGGAAGATAATGTAGACGTACGAATAGCCGAAGTCTGAGAAGCCCCGGATCGCCTGCACCTTGGGTGCACCGAGCATGGCGCTGATGATCGGGTAGGTGACCTGGTCCTCGATGATGTCGGGGCTGCGGTCCCAGCGGGAGTAGATGATCACCTGTGTGTCGGAGAGATCCGGGATCGCATCCAACGGCACGTTCTGCATCGACCACAACCCGGCGACCACCGCGGCCGTGACGAATAGGAACACCGTGAACCGGTTGTATGCGCAGTATTCAATGACTCGATTGATCATGAGATAGCCTTCAGCCGTCAGCTCTCAGCAGTCAGCTCGGAGATTAGTGCTGATGCCCTTCGGTCATCCCGCTGAGCGCTGCTTTCAGTTGGCTCTCCGAATCGACCATGAAGTTGGCGGCAACGACGACTTGTTCGCCGTCTTTGACTCCATCGAGGACTTCGACGTAGCCGTCGGCGCGTTGCCCGAGCTGGACGGTGCGCGGCTCGAAGTGGCCGTTGCCGGTTGCGACGAAGACGATTTGCTTGGTGCCCGAATCCAACACCGCATCGTCGGGCACCACGAGCTGCTCGCCCAGTGATGCCTGGATCTCGGCGGTGGCGTACATGTCCGGCTTCAAGCGCATGCCGGGGTTGTCCAACTCGACGCGCACCTTGTTGGTGCGCGTTTTGCCGTCGAGGTACGGGTACACGTAGGCGACCGTACCGGTGAACGTTTGGCCCGGGTAAGAGTTCAGGCGCAGCGTGACCGGTATGCCAGCCCGGACGTTGGGTGTTTCGTACTCGTACACATCGAGAACAACCCAGACCCGCGACAGGTCGGTAACGGTGTACAGCTCCATTTCAGGGGTGACGTAGACACCCTGGTAGACGTCCTTTGCGGTGACGAACCCCGAGACCGGTGAGTGCAGTGTCACGGCGGTCTGCGCCTTGCCGCTCTCGTCGAGCGCACGGATCTGCTGCGGGGTGATGTCCCACAGCAGCAACCGATGGCGTGCGGCGTCGAGCAGGGTCTTCGAGCTCTCGGCGGCGTCAGCGACGGGGCTGTGATGGAGTTGCTCGTAGCCGCGGCGCGCCAGCAGGTATTCGGTCTGCGTCGAGACCAGGTCGGGGCTGTAGATCGCGATGATCGGATCGCCCGCCTTTACCGGTTGTCCGGTCGAGCTCACGAACAGCTTCTCTACCCAACCCGGAAACTTCGTGTGCACCTTGCGCACCAGCGTTTCGTCGGGCTGCACGATGCCGACGGTGCGGATCGTCTTCGTGAGCTCGCGGCGGGACACGGGTGCGGTGCGAATGCCGGTGAGCTGCTGCTTCTGTGGCGAGATTTGCACGGAGCCGGCGGGTAGGTTCTGCTGCGCGGCCGCTTCGTCAGCGTACATCGGCACCATCTCCATCCCGCAGTCCGGTGCCTTCCCGGCCTTGTCGGATCGGTACTGCGGGTGCATCGGGTCGTACCAGTAGAGGATCTTGCGCTCCCCGGGAGGTGCGGCGGCCGTTGGTGCCATTGGCTGAGCGGCGGGGTTGTGGACGTGCTGAGCGAAGGCGGGCGGTGCCAGCAGCAGGGACAGGCAGACGAAGAGAGCGGGCTTGAAACCTGGCGCTACAGAAATCCTTGATCCCCCACTGTGGACTCTCAACTGTCGACTGTGAACTGCCATCTCATCCCTCCACCGGTTCGCCGACCACCGCTTCGAGCTCGGCGACAGCTTTCTGAAAGTTGGAGAGCTCTTCGTGGTAGCGCATCTCGTACTCCAGCGTGACCGTGAAGCTGTTCAGCAGGGTGAGGAAGTCGACCTTGCTGACGGAGTACGCGCTTATGGCCGACTCCAGCGCGAGATGCGCCTGCGGGATCACCGTGGTGTGATAGAGCGCAATCAGGCGTTCCGCGGCTTGCGCGCGTGCGTAGAGGTCGCGGATACGCGCTTGGATGCTCACCTCGGTGTTCTGGTGTTCGGAGTGCGCCGCAGCCAGGGTGGCCGTGGCCTCATCGACGCCCGCGCGTTGCTTGGTGGCGAAGTAGAGCGGCACCTTGACGCCGACGCCGACCTCCCATTCGGGGAGCAACGACGCCTTGTTCATGTAGTCGGCGCGGACGACGAAGTCGGGGAGGTATTCGCGGCGCGCCAGCGCCACCATGGACTCGCCGCCGCTGACACGTGACTTGGCGGCGTTCACTTCCGGGGCATGTTCGAGCGCCTCTGCCGTGAGCTCTTCGACGGAACGCTTCAGGTGTTTTTCCTCGGAGTGCTCGGGCGTGCCGAGTGGCGCCGACGGCGGCCGATTGAGGAGCGCATTGAGCTCTGCCGTTTGGCTCTGGCGCCGCTGCTCAAGCGAGGTTTCACGATCGACGAGCAGCGACAGCTCGACGTGGGCGCGCAGGACGTCTTGCTGAATACCTTCGCCGACGCTGTACTTCACCTCGGCCGTGCGGGCGAACTTCTGCAGCAGCTCGCGGTTGCGGCGCAGGAGATCGAGCAACGCGAACAGGTGCGCGTACTCGGCGTACGCCATTTTCACCCGGCCGATCACCTCCAGTTCGCTGCGGCGCGACAGCTGATGCGTTTCCTCCGCCTCGGTCGTGGCAATGCGCTGCTTCAGTCCGAGCTTGCCCGGGAAGGGCACTTCCTGACTGGCGCCGACCCGTATCCACGCGAACTCGCTGCTGCCCTGCGTGAAGCGATCGAAGCTCTCGTTATGGTAGGCCAGGTCGAGCATCGGGTCCGGCAGCGAGCCGGCTTGAGCCGGCCGGGCTTCAGCGGCATGCCACTTGGCGACGGCCGCGCGGATCTCGGGGTTGTGTTGTCGTGCGTAACCGACGACCGTATCGAGCGTCAGAGGATCGGCGAGCTCATCGCCGTCTGCGCCCCAGGACACCATGGGAACCACGAGAGCCAGGGCTGTGGCTGCACATGCACTTCGCAAGCGACGCATACGTCCTCCTTTGTCCAGCTCTCCCGCGCGTCGCAGGGCGAGAGAGAGCCTTGCTCAACCGAAAATGAAACGCTTCGGTGAGAAGGATCAGAGGAGGAGCAGCGTGTGTTGGGTGATTGGCGTGTCCGGCGGTGCCGGACCGTGACGCAGTGGCTGCGCGGTCTTCAGCGCGCCAGCGGCGTCCGTGGGGGAGAGCACGGCATGCAGCAGCGCGGCAACCGGTTTGACCGAGCCGTTCTCGTACTGCGCCGTCGTGCTGATGGCCTGCGCAGTGAGCTGGCGTACGGCCTTGCAGCAACAATCGTCGCTGCGCAGAGTCGTCCGGTGTTTGCAGCAGTCGTGTGCCGCCGGTTGCGCCATCGAGCAGGCCATGACGCCGCGTGGGCACGTCGCGCCGCCCGAGGAGCTGACCACTGCTAGCAGGAGCACTATGGCGAGACGCCGTGACATGCTGACGTGAGTATGTAGCACGGGCTCGTGGGCTGTCAAAGCGGAAGGAGGCTCCCAAGGCTTCATGACCTATTCTTGGCGTTCGCGTACTACTGCGCTGCATTCGCCCTCTGATTTCCTGAATGCTAAGAGGGCGATGTGGCGAATGCGGGGGCGTATCAGCTGGCCGTGCAGCGGGATGGCGGGGGGGCTGCCGACATGCACATCCGCGGCCGTGTCGACATCGAGGCGGCGCAGCGGCTGCTGGACGAGATGACGGCGCAGCTCGCCGGCGTACACGGCGAGGTGCGACTCGATCTGTCAGGCGTCGACTACTTCGACAGCGGCGGCGGTGCGGTCGTCCTTGCCTTGAAGCAACGTCTCGCCCGCGACGGCGTTGAGCTTAAGATTGCCGGCTCGACGCCGGCCATCGACGGCTTCCTGAGTCTGGTCGATGAGGAGACGCTGCTGCACCCGCCGCACCCGGTCGCTCCGCGGCGCGTCAGTACCATCACGCGAATCGGCAGCGAATCGCTCAAGGTGGCTTACGACTTCCGCAAGCTGGTCGTCTTCACTGGAGAGCTCATGCTCGGCTTGCGTGACGCCATCTTGCACCCGGGCCGGATGCGCTGGCGCGAGACCTGGTTCTACATGGAGCGGACGGGGTTCGATGGCGTTCCAATCGTGTCCTTGATCAGCTTCCTGATGGGGCTCATCACCGCCTTTCAAGCGGCGATGCAGCTGACCCAGTTTGGTGCCGACATCTACGTGGCCAATCTCGTCGGCCTATCGATCACGCGCGAGCTCGGGCCGCTGATGACCGCGATCATCGCGGCGGGACGTTCCGGCGCCGCCTTTGCCGCCGAGATTGGGACGATGAAGGTGTCTGAGGAAGTCGATGCGCTCACCACGATGGGGCTCGACCGCACGCGCTTTCTGGTCACGCCGAAGGTGGTGTCGCTCATCTTGATGCTGCCCTGCCTCACGCTCATCGCGGACGTGATGGGTATGTTGGGTGGCCTGGTGGTTGCCGTCGTCGGCCTCAACTTGCCGGTGCAGGTCTACATCCGGCAGACGCGTATCGCCATGCGCATTTGGGACGTCGCCTCCGGTCTCATCAAGAGTGTGGCGTTCGCCATTCTGATCTCCGGCGTTGGTTGTCTCCGCGGCTTCCAGGCAGAGACCGGCGCGGAGAGCGTCGGGCGCATCACCACCTCGGCCATCGTTGCCGGCATCTTCCTGATCATCGTCACCGACGCGGTGTTCACCATGCTGTTCCAGTATTGGTAGGCCTATGACGACTGAGACCACAACGGCGCCGGCTGCAGGGCCGGCGATTCAAGTCGAGCATCTGGTAGCGCGGTACGAGGATCGCACGATTCTCAACGACGTCAGCTTCGAGGTGCAGCGTGGCGAGCGTGTGTTCATCGCCGGCGGTTCGGGGTGCGGCAAGACCACCCTGTTGCGGCACATTATCGGGCTGAACCGACCGACCTCCGGACGCGTGCTGATCAACGGCGAGGACATCGCCGCCGCCGACGAGGATGAGCTCCGACGCATCCAGCGCAACTTCGGCATGCTCTTCCAGTCGGGCGCCTTGTTCGGATCGCTGACCCTCGGCGAGAACGTGGCGTTGCTGTTGGAGGAATACACCTCACTGCCACCTGAAACGATCCAGCTGCTGGTGCGCATCAAGCTCGGTATGGTGAAGCTGGCGGGGTTCGAGGACTTCATGATCGCGGAGCTCTCGGGTGGCATGAAGAAGCGCGCCGGGTTGGCGCGCGCGGTGGCGCTCGACCCGAGCATTCTGTTCTTCGATGAGCCGTCGGCGGGCCTCGATCCGGTGACGTCTGCGGGCCTCGACGAATTGATCATCCAGATAAACCGTAGCCTCGGAACGACCATCGTGGTGGTGTCCCACGAGCTGGCGAGCATCTTCACCGTCGCCGATCGGGTCATCATGCTGGATGGCGAGGCGAAGGGGATCGTGGCGCAAGGGAAGCCGCAGCAGCTGCGGGACGAGCATCAGGATCCCCGCGTCCACGGCTTCTTCAATCGCATACCAGCGACAACGGTGCACAGGAGGACGAACGGTGGCAACCGAAGCTAATAAGTTCGAGGTCGGCGTCTTCGTCATCGTGACGACGGTCATCGCCATCGCGGGAGCGATCTGGCTGGGCGCCAGCCGCTTCCTGGAGAAGACCGACCGGTACGTCACCTACTTCTCAGAGTCGGTGCAGGGCCTCGACCCGGGATCGTCGGTGAAGTTCCGCGGCGTGCCCGGCGGCCATGTCGCCTCCATCGGCATCGCGTCCGACGGTGAGCTTATCGAAGTGCTCATGGACATTGATTCGAATATGGCCAAAGCCCTCAAGCGCGATCCGAACTTGCGGGCGACGCTGGAGCTGAGCGGGATTACCGGGCTGCGCTACATCGAGATCGATCGCCGCAAGGGCGACGCGCTCAATCAGGCGCCGGTGCTCAACTTCAAGCCGCCGTGCGACGTCATCCCATCCTCGCGCTCCAGCTTCAAGGCGATCCAGAGCGCCTTGGAAGATGTGTATGACCGATTTATGCAGCTCGACGTGGGGGGCATCTCGACGGAGGCGAAGACGGCTCTGCAAGCGGCGACAGCGCTGCTGCGCGACGAGCGCATCGATGCCGTGCTGGCCAATCTGAAATCGACCACCCAATCCACGAGCCAGTTGACCAAGAATCTTGAAGGCATGACCAACGGGGTCCACTTGGCCCCGGCCATCCAGAACGCCACCGAAGCGACCGCCGAAGCGAAGGTGCTCATCAGCGACTTGAGCAAAGGCCCGTTGGGACAACAGCTGGGGCAGACCATCGAGCAGTACAATCAGCTGGCGCAAACGGCGCAGCAGGTGGTTGCCGGCATGCAATACACGCTGGAACGCCTCGATCGCACCGCCAGCAGTTTGCAGTTGCTGAGCGAAGAGCTGCGGGGACAGCCCTCGTTGCTGCTGTTCGCGGAGCCGCCGCCGCCGCGGCGATTGCCGGAAGGGGGGAACCGATGAGGATGCGTGGCGGTGCGCTTCTGCTGCTCGGCGGACTGTTGGCCGGCTGCGTTCATCTCAGCCAACCGTCGCCCGACATCCGCGAGTACCGCCTCGCCTACACGCCGCCGCCGATGACGGGTCAACCGTTGCCCGTGACCCTGCGTATCGCGTCGTTGGGTGTGGCCGCGATGTACGACCGTCAGCCGATCGTCTACGGCGACGACGCGTACTCCGGCGGCACGTACTACTACGCGCGCTGGAGTACGAGCCCGAGCGCCATGCTCACCGACCTGCTGGCTCGGGACTTCGTCGACTCGCACCTTTATGCCGCCGTGCAGCAGGGTCCGTCCCCCGTCCCCAACGACTACCAGCTCGGCGGCGAGATCGAGGAGATTCAGGAACACATGAGCCCGACCGGGTGCACCGCGCGCCTGCGTTTGCGCGCGCTACTCGTGCGGTTGCGCGCCGCCAGCCCGGTGGTCTTGCAGAACAGCTTCGCAGCCGAAGCGCCGTGCGGCTGCAACGAGGTCCGTGAGCTCGCGGAAGCCATGAGCAAGGCGATGGAACAGGTCTCGGCGCAGCTGCAGCAAGCGGTGTATGACGCGATCGCGAAGGACCGAGCACGGAAGTAGCTCGGGTCGCGACACTTGCACCGAGCGCAGTCAGTGGAGGTTGAAAATGACATCGATCAAGCGAAGTGGGCGAGCCGCTCGCCATACGGCAGCGCGCGCGGAGCAGCCATGAGCATCCCCGTTCCTCTCGAGGCTTTGCGCGCCGCCATCGCGGAGCGCGGCGCCAGTGCGTACGTACTGACAGTTTCGGACGACGCTCGGCCGCACGTTGTGCACGCTGCCGTACATTGGGAGGGGGACGTGCTGGCTGCGGACGTCGGGAAGCGCACGGCGGCTCATGCCACGGTGCGGCCCGTGGTGTCGCTTCTCTATCCAGTGCGGGCGGATGGCGACTACAGCCTGATCGTCGATGGCAACGCGGTGGTCGCGTCGCGCGAAGATGGGCACCACTTACTCATCACGCCGACGAAGGCCGTACTGCACCGGGCCGCACCAGCCCCTGACCCGGCGTCGCCGTGC
>JBGQHM010000181.1:0-12928 GCA_041497995.1 Binatia bacterium
ACCCCGACGGTGTCGCCTTCACTGACACCCACGACCACACGGACAGCACCTCCGCCGACAGCGACGGTCACCGTGACGGCAACCCGGAGCACTACGCCGACGGTGTCGCCTTCGCTGACATCCACGGCCACACGGACAGCGCCTCCAACCGTCTTTCCAACCGAGAGCCCAACGCCGACCGCGAGTCCGACGCCGGTTGCCACGGCCACACCGAACCCCTCGTCCACGCCAACGGTCACTCCTGTACAGGTCGAGGGTCCACCAGGCGATGGCAACTGCGACCAGCGAGTCACGGCCGCTGACCTCACCTCCATCGTCATGATGCTGGGGGAGACCGACGGCGCTTGTCCACTGGCAGACTTCAACCGGGATGGTGTGGTTGACGACGGGGACTTGGCTGCCGCAATCGTGTTCGAATTCTTCGGCGTCGACTCGTTGGCGGCTGCGCAGCACGAATTCCCTTGACACCCCAATGCCGCCGATTTACCGTCGCGATCCTTGTCGAAATCAGCACTCCTTCGGGCACCCATGCGTTGTACGAGAATCCTAGCTTCCATCGGCATTTTGGTGGCGAGCCTGGTCGGTCGCACCGCCGCGGCACTCAATGCATGCACCGCTGCGGACATCGTGGCACAGGAAGGAGGCGTCTGCCCCAGCAATACCTGCACGATCGACAAGACGTTTGTGGTAGCCAGCAACTGCGTATTGGATTTTGGTACGCGTGCCGTGATGATCGCTGGGACGGGGGTGATTGATTTCAATTCAGGATCCATCACCATCAAAGCCGGCAGCTTGACGCTCGCCCCCGGCGGCTTCATCGACGGCCGCGGCAACACTGCTCAACTTCCCAATGGAGGGCACCTCACCGTTCAGACATCCGGTGCTGTCAACCTGCAGAAGAATGGCACAGGCACCGTCCGGGGTCGCATCGATGTCACGGGGAACTCCATAGCCGGAACCGTCAGCATCGCCGCGGGTACGTCGGTGATCATCGCCGGTCGTATCAATGCAGACGGTGATTCTGGCGGTAGGATCACCATCAGCTCCGGCGCAGACATCACGACGGCTGCGGGGAGCTTGGTGTTGTCCGCGATTGGCAGCAACACCGGGGTCGACGGTGGGGGTGAGATGGACTTGAGCGCGGCGGGCAAGATCGATCTCGGCGACACCATCGACGTGAGCGGCAGCGACGGTGGGACGGTGATGCTGACGGCGGGTGGTTCGGTCAACGTCAGGCAGATAGATGCGAGTGGCGGTGGCGACGGCGGCAACGGCGGGGATATCACCATCACCGCTGGGACCTCCGCACAGATCCTCGGCACCATGAACCTCAAAGGCTCCTCATCCAGCGACCCAGACGGAATTGGCGCCGGCTCCGGTGGCACCGCTGTCATCGAGACGGACTACGGTGATCTGCTCGTTGCCGCGAACATCGACGCGTCGGGGTCGAGGCAAGATGGCGATGGCGGCGAGATCGATATCAACGTGAAGGGCGCGGTCACCATTCAGAGCGGCAACCCGATCAAGGCGCAGGGCGGAGGGGACCTCGGCTCCATGGGCAGGGGCGGCACGGTCGACATCATGGCGGTTCTTTCGTTTACCGGGAGCGCTCCGATTGACGTCAGCGGGGGTTCCTTCGGCGGTGAGGTGCGGTTGCATGTGGGCGGCCCGATCACTTTGAGCAATTTGATCGATGCCAGTGGTCGCTCCAAGGGGAGCACCGGCGGCTTTGTCACTGTCGTCGCCGGCGAGCGCGGCCCGGGGACGCTCGCCATTAGCAACACCATCAACGTCACCGGCGGCGACTGTCAATCGCCAGCGCAAGGCGGCGCCTGCGGGACCGGTGGAAACACCAACCTCACCGGATGTAGCGTGACGCTTGCAACGACCGGAATGATCAAGGCCGGCGCCCCGAAGGCCGGCGACAATGCGATCACGGTCAGCGAGCAGCTCACCATCACCGGCAACGGCAAGATCAATGCGGCCAAAACAATTGTCACCGGCACCGACGGCCACAACACTATCAACTACCGGGCAGGCCGGCCGGCTCCGTCGCCCCCCGCGAACGCGGTGACGCCGGCCGCACAGCTCGTCGTGCACCCCACGTGCACCGCCGTCGACCCGGCCCCCAAGTGCATCTTCGCGTGCCCGACCTGCGGCAACGGCGTCAAGGAGTTCCCGGAAACCTGCGACGACGGTAACACCCTGAGCTGCGACGGCTGCTCGACGTTCTGCCAACTCGCGAACTGCAACGACGGCTTGGTGTGCACGACCGACTCGTGCGACGATACCCGCCTCGGATGCCGCAACGTTCCGGTGTCGACACCCTGCATTGAACCGACACACACGATCACTCCCACATTCACCATCACACCCACACGCACGATCACGCCCACGGCGACGGTGACGCCGACGTTCACCGCTACGCGAACCGCCACCCCAACGCGGACCAACTCGCCGACGGTGACGCCGACGGTCACCCGGACACCGACGCCTCAAGCCACGTCGACCCGCACGCAGACGACGACCGTCACAGCGACGCCAACTCGGACCGGCACGCCCACCGCGACGGCGACCTCCACGCCGACGACGACACGCACCGTGACACCGACCTTCACGCCGAGCCCGACGCGAACGGTGACCCCGACCGGCAGTCAACCGCCGACCCTTACCCCGACGCGGACACCGACCGCCTCGCTGACGCCGACGGCATCTCGGACACCGAGCCCGACCCCCACCACGTCACCGACCACGACCCCGACGCGCATCGTTACAGTGACGCCCGGTGCCTCACCCACGCCCACCGCGACGCCAACCGATACGCCGGCGTCCTCACCGACCGTCACGCCAACCCCCACTCCGACGACGGTGCCGGGTCTACCAATAGACGGCAACTGCGACAATCGACTGAGCGCAGCCGACTTCACCGCCATCGTCATGATGATGGGGCCCGTGACCGACAACTCGTGTCAATTGGCCGATTTCAATCAGGACGGGATGATCGACCAAGCCGACCTCGACGCCGCCATCGTGTTCGAGTTCATCGTCTTCGAGTAGCGGCACTCTTCCGGAATCGGGCCGGTAGGTCACCGAGCTGGCTTACGGCTCAACCAGCATTGCGTCGATACACCTCTCGTCTCGTGCCATACGCGCGCCGAGAGCTTGCGCCCTGCCGATGACGTGGGCTACTTGGTGGCCCAGGCGACGCATGTATCGCAACCTATCGTTCATCGTCATTGCTCCCGTGCTGAACGAGGAGAAGAAGATCTCCGAAGTGGTGCGGCGCATGCCGGCAAGCGTCGATGAAGTCCTCGTCGTCGACGACGGCTCGACGGATCGTTCGGCGGAAGTTGCACGCAGCCTGGGCGCAACGGTCCTGTCCTTAGGACGCACAGTTGGTGTTGGAGCGGCGCTCCGCGCGGCCTACCGGTATGCAGTCGAGAAACGGTACGACGTGACCGTGACGATTGCGGGCAACAACAAAGACTCCCCCGAAGAGATCCCGCTCCTCCTCGATCCGATCGCGGATGATCGCGCCGACTTCGTCCAAGGCTCGCGCTTCCTGAAGGACGACCGGACGTTCGGCGCAATGCCAGCGTACCGCCGGATCGCCACTCGTCTGCATCCGCTCCTCTTCTCGCTCGTCGCGCGACGGTGGGTCACCGAATCGACGAATGGCTTTCGCGCTCTTCGCACCACGATCCTGGCGGATGCCCGCGTTGACCTATCGCAGCAGTGGCTCGACGAGTACGACCTGGAACCGTACCTCTATCTGCGCGCTCTGCGCTTGGGCTATCGGGCGGTCGAGACGCCGGTCACCAAGATTTATCCCCCCAAAGCGCTCGGGCAGACCAAGATGAAGCCCATTACCGGTTGGTGGTCGATACTGCGGCCACTCGTGTATGTCGGGCTGGGAATCAAGAAGTAGGGAGGCGGGGATGGTGCCTTCCTGTCGCGGAGCACACCAAGGATGATTCGTGTTGCGGTGATCGGCGCGGGACACTGGGGCCCCAATCTCATTCGCAACTTCCACAACCGGCGCCGCAGCGAAGTGGCGTGGGTCGTGGATCGCGACGCGAGCCGACTCGCACAGGTCAGCGAACGCTTCCCCGAGGTCAGGGTGTCGGAAGCGCCCGAACCGGCGCTCGCCGACCCGAGCGTCGACGCGGTCGTCGTGGCGACACCAACCAGCACACACTATCGGCTCGCCAAGGCCGCCCTGGAACGCGACAAGCACGTACTCGTCGAGAAGCCCATTGCGAGCGAGGTGCGCCACGGCGTTGAGCTGTGCGAGCTCGCCGCCCAGCGCGGGCGGGTTCTGCTCGTCGGGCACGTGTTCGTTTACAACAACGGCGTGCGCCGGGTGAAGCAGTACCTCGATGCCGGGGAGCTCGGGCGCGTGTACTACGTCTCGATGGTGCGGACGAATCTCGGCCCGATACGCGTCGACGTCAATGCCGCCTGGGACCTCGCGGCGCACGACATTTCCATCGTGAACTATTGGCTGGGCGCGGCGCCGACCAGCGTGTCCGCGGTTGGCGGTCGGTGGCTCAATCCAGGGATCGAGGATGCGGTGTTCTCGACCCTCCGCTACCCCAACGAGGTCCTCGTCAACCTCCACGTCTCGTGGCTCAACCCGCGCAAGGCCCGCGACATCACCGTGGTGGGTGAGCGGCGCATGCTGACGTTCGACGATATGAACCTCAACGAGCCCCTGCGGATCTACGACAAGCAGGTCACGGAGGAGCGCGTCCACGCCACCTACGTTGATACGTTTGCGTCCTTCCGCGCCGCGCTGCGTGATGGCGACATTGTGATTCCGAAGGTTGCCTTGGGTGAGCCGCTCAAGGCCGAGTGTGACGACTTCCTGGAGTGTGTGGCGACCGGGAAGGCGCCACTGGTCGACGGGGCACAAGGCGTGGCGGTGGTACGGGTGCTCGAGGCGATCCAACGGTCGGTGAGTAACGGCGGCCGCGAAGAGGGTGTGCAGTGATTCCTCTCGTCGACCTGCAAGCCCAGCACCAGCAGATCGCGGAGCAGGTGCAGGACGGTTTCGCCCGCGTCTGCGCGAGCAGCTCCTTCATCTTGGGCCGCGAGGTGACCGCGTTCGAAGCGGCATTCGCGTCCTTTGTGGGTGTGCGGCATTGCATCGGTGTGGCGAACGGCACCGACGCGTTGGAACTGGCGCTGCGTGCCGTGGGCATTGGTCCGGGCGACGAAGTCATCGTCCCCGTGAACTCCTTCATCGCGAGCGGGCTCGCGGTTGTGCGCGCCGGCGCCACGCCCGTCTTCGTCGATTGCGACCCGACGCACCATCTCATCGACACGCAGCAGGTGGGAGCACTGATCGGTGCGCGCACCAAGGCGATCATGCCGGTGCACTTGTACGGTCAGGTGGCTGCCATGGAGGATTTCCAGGCGGATGCGCGCACGCGCGCCATGTTGCTGATCGAGGACGCGGCGCAGGCACAGGGCGCACGGCGACATGGCACGACGGCGGGCGGCTTTGGGGTCGTGACCGGCACGAGTTTCTACCCGGGCAAGAATTTGGGTGCCTACGGCGACGCCGGTGCGGTGCTGACGAACTCTGACGACGTCGCCGCGAAGGTCCGCGCGCTCCGCAACTACGGCAGCGAGGTCAAATACCATCACCCCGAGACGGGCTTCAATTCACGCCTCGATACGCTGCAGGCTGTCGTGCTCAACGCAAAGTTGCCGCACCTCGCTGCCTGGAACGCAGCCCGCCGGCAGGCCGCTCGACGCTACGACGAGCTGCTGGCGCTGCTCGACGCCGTGACCCTGCCGGTGACGCTCGCCGGCAACGAGCACATCTGGCACCTGTATGTCGTCCGCGTGCCCCGGCGCGACGACGTGTTGCAGAAACTCCACGCCGCCGGCATCGGAGCTGGCGTGCACTACCCCATACCCATGCACCTGCAGGGTGCGTTTCGGCACCTCGGGTACAAACGCGGCGACTTCCCGGTTGCAGAGGCGGCAGCTGCGGAAGTCCTGTCTCTGCCACTGTTTCCGGAGATCACGCCCGAGCAGCAGCGCTACATTGCGAGCGCGCTCGAGAAAGCGCTCTTGAGAGCATGACGCTTGATCCGTCGGTCTTCGTGCACGAGAAAGCGCTGTGCGAAAGTGACGACGTTGGTCCGCGCACCCGCGTGTGGGCGTTTGCGCACGTCATGAAGGGCGCGGTCGTCGGCGCCGACTGCAATGTGGGCGACCACGCGTTCATCGAAAGCGGCGCGCGCATTGGCGATCGGGTCGTTGTGAAGAACGCGGTGCTCGTGTGGGACGAGGTCACGGTGGAGGACGACGTGTTCCTCGGACCGAACATGGTCTTCACCAATGACATGCACCCACGCGTCGCATTCAAGAATCCGCCTGAGCGCTTCCTGCCGACACTCGTAAAACGCGGCGCGTCGATCGGTGCCAACGCGACGATCGTCTGCGGTGTGACGATCGGCGAGCAGGCATTCATCGGCGCCGGAACGGTCATCATCCGTGACGTGCCGGCTCACGCACTGGTGGTTGGCAATCCGGCGCGCCGCGTTGGGTGGGTGTGCGCGTGCTCGCAGAAGCTTCCCGCTGCCCTTGCCTGTGTGTGCGGGCGGCGATACCGACTGGTCGACGAGCGGACCGGCCTGGGTCCGGTGTGACGACCTGCAAGCGGTCGGGCATGAGGCTTCTGCAATCGTGACGTCACGCAGTCGCGGGGGCTCGCATGCAGGCTGAAAGGGTGAGCCAGCATACCGCTCTCGCGGTGACCGCTGCCGCCTATCTCGTGCTGGTGGTTGTCTACTTCTTATCCTTTGGGTCGAGTGCCTGGCATCCCACGGATTACGAGTTGACCATGGCGTGGACTTGGAGGCTCGCTCACGGAGAAGTTCCGTATCGCGATTTCATGTCTCACAAGCCCCCCGGCACCATTTGGTTCCACACGGTGTGGCTATTGTTTCCCGACCACTGGCAAGTGAGGGCATCGCGGCTGTTTTTCTACGCGCAAATGGCGTTCTCTGGAGCGCTTCCCATCCTCTGGGCCCTCCACCGCCGGCGCATAGTGTTTGGCTGGCGTCTCCCAATTCTGGGCGTGACGTTCGTCATCTTCGCGCTGCACAACTTCCCCGTCATGCCGTGGCAAACCACCGATGGCGTGATGTTCGCCACCATCGGTCTGGTAGCACTGCTCGAGTCGGTGACCACGGACAAGCCGCGGGGGGCGGTGGCGATGCGCGCGGGTGCCTCCGCAGCATTCACCTTGGCGCTGCTCTGCAAGCAGAGCTTCTTCCCGCTGTGTCTCCTCTTGGCGGGGCTAGCATCCTACGAGGTGCTGGCGATCGTCATCCGCGGGAGGACGCAGTTGGAGCGCTGGCAGGCGCTCAAGCTCTTCGCGGCATCTGCGCTTCCGGCTCTCATGCTGTTGGGGGCCTGCTACGCGTACTTACGTGCAACCGGTGCCCTCGAGCAGTTTATCCGGCAATTCCTTTCGCAGTCGACAGGGTCGGCGCTCGCGCAGTACGGCACGCCTTGGTCGGAGTACCAATGGATCACGGTAGTCTGGGCGGCGTTCCCGATTCTTCCGTTGCTCGACGTCGCGGGGCGCAAGATCGGAGCGTTCTTCGCACGAATCTTTGCGCTCGCCGCACTCTGGTATGTTGCGCAGCTTGCGTATGACCGTTCTCTCGAGGGTTTCGGGGAGATGGGATTCATCTTGTTTTTCATCCTCGTTGGAAGCCTTCTCGGGAGGGTGCTGCTGGCGGCGATGGAAACCGATCTCAGCAAGCGATTTCCCAACCTCCCATCCACCGACCGTCCAATGCTGCTCATGCACTTCGGCTTCGTGCTCGTGGCGTGGTCGTGTCAACTGAGCTTGGGATATACCACGCCCATCCTCGGCGTAGCCGGTCTGGGTTTGGTGTTCCACGAATTACTTCCGCGCGAGCGATTTCCGATTGTTGATGTTGTTCCCGTGCTCGCGGCGGCAACCGTCGTCGCCGTCTCCTTCTGGAAGGCCAACTATGAGTATCCCTACCGTGACCTGGGCAGGCCAAGTCTCACAATGGACCTCGGTGAGGTGTTCCCGAAGCTGTCTGGCATTCGTACGAATCCCGTTACCTTCGCGCGCTACGTTGAGCTCAAGAACTTGATCACCACGTACGCGCTCAAAGAGCACCGATCATTTGCGGTCCTGCAGGACTACCCGGGCGCACATTGGCTCATGGATCAGAGAAACCCAATTTCGCTCGATTGGTGTTTGCTTGAGGAGCTTGCAACGTTCGAGTCACAACTGTGGGAGGAGCTCCAGAAAACCAACCCTATTGCGATCGTCCCTAAGGATGCTCATATCCCGTGGTTGGCTGACGATCCCGAGCCAGCCTGCGACGCAGTCGACTACACAGCGCACAACGCATTGTCGCGTGCAGTTGCGCACCATTGGCACTTGTTGGGTAGTGGCACATACTTCTGCGTCTTCAGTCAGTAGCGGCGACGCGACTCGGCTTATTGGGTGGGCGTAACCGACACGTTCGAGCCAGCCATCGGCTGATGCCGGTACCACGTGCCGGCGCGTTGTTTGCCTCGTGATACCTTGCCGTGCGAGGAATTCGCGTATGCAGCCGGTCGTAGAGTTTGTGATCCGCGCGACGTGCGCCGAGTGGCTTGTCGTCGGCACCGCCGTGGCGTCATACGCGCTTGCCGCGCGCCTGCTGCCTCGGGTGCCGGCCACGGTGCGCTGGCTCGGTGCGGTGCTGGCCGGCATTTGGCTGGCGACAGTGGGCTTCCACGTGCTGGCTGCCGCCGGCTGGTTCACGCTGCCAGCCGCGCTTATCGGTGTGACGGCGCTCGTTGCGCTGCTGGTCCCAACGACCCGCGGGCTGGGCCGCACATTCGCGCGCGACGCACGTGCCCTACGCAGGCTTGCCGCGCGCTTTCGCCGCAGCCCGCACCGCGGCATCGCCACGGCTCTGTTCGTCTGCGCTGCGCCGGTGCTGTTGCGTCCCCTGTTCATGCCACTTGTCGACTGGGACACGGTCACGTACCACGCACTCAAGGCGGGCATGTGGGTCCAACACGCAGGCAGGTTGCAGATGGATGCTCCTGGTCCATGGGCCATATACGGAGAGCGCTGGGGTGGTTCCGAGCTGCTGATGGCCTGGGCGATGCTGCCGTTTCACAGCGACCTGTTGGCGGTGGCTGGCGAGGGGCTGGAATGGCTGGGGGTTGGGTTTGCTGTGATGCTGTTGGCGCGGCAGCTCGGCGCGCGCGAACCGTATGCATCGTCGGCGGGAGGATTCATGATGGCGGTGCCGACGATGCGCCTGTTGGTCGGTGCGGGCTACACGGAGCCGGTATTGTGCTTGTGCTTTGCTGCCGCTCTCATCTTTGCGATCCGCTGCCTGCGGCGCCCGTCACTCGGTACGTTCGTCTTCGCCGTTGTCGCCTGCGCGCTGTGCGCGGGTATCAAGATGACGTCGATCAGCACGGCCGGCGTCATCGGTGGGCTGCTGGTGCTGCGTATTCTGGTCGCCCGTCGTGGATGGTTGCAGCGATTCGGCTGGGTCGCGCTGGCCTCCGTAGCGGCAAGTGCGGTGCTCGTGCCGTGGATGGTTCACACGTATCGGAAGACCGGGTTCCCCCTGTCACCGCTGCCAGTTGTTGTCGCGGGCCACACCCTCGGCGTCGCGGCACCGGAGACCGAGTGGTACATGAAGCGGCCCGACTTCGGAGACGGTGATTGGGAGACTGAGCGTGCGGCGCTCATGGAAGTCGTGTTCGGTTGGCGGGACAGCGACAAGGAAACCCTGCACGCGCCGGCGATGCTTCCTGTCGCCGTCGCGTTGATAGGCTTGCTGTTTCTGGCGCGCCGTGCGCCTGGGAGCGCGCTGTTTATGCTGGCGGCCCTGGGTCTCACCATCGCATCGTATTACGACCCGCGGCTTGCCGTGGTGCGCCACTACTGGACGATCAGCAGCAGCCGATTTCTGTTACCCGCACTGGTCGTGGCCGTGCCGCTGAGCGTTGCGTGGTGCCGTGAAGTACCCGGGCCCGGCCGCCTCTACCTCCGATTGCTGTGGCTCGTGACCGCGAGCTTTTTGTTGCAGATGACCACCGTGGGCGTGTCCTCGTCCGGCGTCGAGGCGGCAACGTTGGTAGCGGGAGGTGTGCTGCTTCTCTTGTCCGTGCTCGGCTGGCTCGTACCGCAGACGCCTTCCGCCGCGCGTGTCCCCCTCGTGGCGCTCGCGTTGAGTGGCGCGCTATTGATGCTGCACGGCCTGCGGGCCGACTTTCGGGGCGACCTGATGGAATTCGACTTTTCGCTGCACGACCTACCGCGCTACTGGGTCAACGGCGCGCTCTTGCTGGACGATCCGGCCCAGCCGCGGCGCATCGCGGTCACCAGTGGCCCGGCGCAGACCGTGGACAACTGGTTTGCAGCCAGCTTCCTGGGCAGCGCCCTGCAGAACGAGGTGCTCTACGTGAGCCCCATGGCGGATGGTTCGGTTCCACACTTCGGCTTGGGCGACCTGAACAGTCGCATCGTCCGCGACGCCGACGCCACCGCCTGGATGGCCCGGTTGAATGCACAGGGCATCACCCACGTCGTCAGCTTTGCCCCCACCTCGGTTGAGCTCGACTGGATGCGCGCGCAGCCGAATCGATTCCACCGGTTGGACGGTGGCGACGATTGGGGGGTGTTCGAGCTCCGACCCTGAGCGCGGGCAGCCGTCAGGTGTCTCCGGTCGGAATCGGTCGATAGTACGGCCGGCCCGCTAGCCCGCATTCGGTGATGAGTTCGGCGAAGTCGGGGTTGGTCGGCAGCGCTAAGCGGCGGCGGGATCGCGTGCGCGTCGGCGTTCGCGCCAGAGCTGGCCCATAGTCAGCGCGGTCACTAGAAGGAGTGCGGTGTTCATCATGATGGATTGATCGAAGGTGGTAGTGACCATGTCGTCCGCTGCGCTAGACAGCAGGAGCAGTGCAGCGAGCGTCAGGCATCGTCGAAGCCACTGACTCTCATCCGACGCTGCCGGCCGCAAGAGATAAATTGCCGTGGGTATCACGAGCACATAGTAGTGTATCCACACCAGGTTGGCGCTCAGGAGCATCAGCGCGCCGCCGATGCCGGCGACGCAGAAGGCCTCGTGCTTCGCCGCGCCGACCCGCTTTTTTGGCGGCTCACTGCTGCCACGCGCGGCGCGGGATCCATTGGGCCTTGTTGCGTAGACGGTGTAGCAAAATGCCGAAGCAATCGTGGTCATCACGAACAAGGACACGTGCATGTGAGTGATTGAAAAGACCAGCGCGGAGAGGCCAACATTCCCGCTGTCCAATGAGTACGACAGCCCGAGCGTGGCGGGAATACTGGCAGCAAAATCGATCCATATCCCAGGTTTGTGGAAATACCACATGGGGATTGCGTAGGAGATGGCGATGCCAAGCAGCGCCCCCGCAAGCAGCTGCGTTAGAGCCCGGTGCCGCTTATCGATAATGACCACGGCGATATCCAACAGGAGAATCGGCAGAAGGTTTGGTTTGAGCATCGTCGCAGCGCCGATGACGCCCCCGGCCCACCCTCTCCGCTCCGTCGCAATAAGGTAGATGAAGAGACTGACGAAGAGCAGTTGTATCTGATTGACGTTTCCAACTTGAACATCCGAGAGCAGTGGCTCGTAACTGCCTATGAAAAAACACAGACACAGTAATATAGACAAGAGTGAGTAGCCCACTATGAGGCACAGAAGTGCCAACGACGAGATAGAACACGCCAGCGCTAGCGTCGCGAACAGCGCCCGATCGAGCGGATAGTTTCCAGTCGCAAGCAAGCCGACGGTTGCATAGATGAGTGGGGAGCCGGTGGCGTCGATTCGATCCTGGTAGAGCTGTGATGTGATATCCATGGCAGCCTGTTGGCTCGGCGAAATGCCTGACCTGGTGGCCTGTTGTCGGAGTAGTGATGCCATTTGCCGTTGCCCGCTCGGGGCGTAGATGTTGTCGACCGGTTGAATCGCAAGTGCGCGCGGGACGCTCCAGAGGGTATAGAAATCGATCATCGGACTCTTGGCGGTGCGTTGCCACTGGACGAGGAGGACGTGGGTCAGGAGCAAGAGCGCCAGCGCAAGAGCGGGGCGATCGAAAGCCCGCGACGGCCCCGAGGCCTCGGCACTCAGCACTGAGCACTCAAGCAAATGGCCCGCATTAGCGGCCGATCTGTCATAACCTCATCCCTCCGACGCAACCTGGGGCACCCGTCCCCCGGGGGGGCCGGGCCGTATGCGGTACAGACTGGGACCGTGTATACGCTGCAGACAACGCGCCCATCAAGCCCCGGCGCGGCGGGGCACTTGAGTGCGGGCTCTCTCACCCGTCTCTTGCGGTCGGAATCGGCCGGTAGTACGGCCGGCCGGCTTGCACCCACTTTGTGTAGAGCTCCGCGAAGTTCGGACCCATCGGGTCCATGCTACGGATGGGCATCAAGCCGCGGCGGATGGTGAAGTCGTGCGATACGCGCTCCCCGGCGCGCACGAAGTGGCGCTCCACGCAAGTGAGAACTCCGTCCCAAGTGCAGTAGTTGGGGCCATGAGAACTAACGGTGGGTTTGGTTTGAGCCCTCTGTTGAGCGTTCTAAGATCTTTAGATTGATGAGCTTCTGATCTCCATATGCAAAACTGGCACGACCATACCCATACGAGAGCAGCTGATTGTCGTCTGTAATCAACGCCCCGCGCGCAGCGAAGCGCTGCAGCTGTTGCGCGTTGAAGCGCGCCGCTTCGGCGATCTGCTGCGCACTCAAGTTCCGGCCTTCGGCGTTTCTCTCAAGACCAGGCCACGAAAATGCTGCCTGACTCTGAGAGTCGGAGGTCTGATTCTTGCCCAGCAAGATGCCCGTGCTATTGACCGGATCAATCCACAGCAGGCTCGCAGGAAA
>JBGQHM010000182.1:0-12924 GCA_041497995.1 Binatia bacterium
TAAGGGGCTGTAAATAAATAGAAGCGCAGCAGGCGGCGGAACTCAAACATAATCGGGCGACGCACGGACAGCGGGGTTACATTGCTAGGCCTTGAAAGACAAGGGAGACACGCGGGCGGTGGCATTTGCCTGCGAGGCCACATAATGTTAGAGATTCGCCTCAGGAAGGCGGAGATCCAACATTATGCGCAGCATCGAGTTCTCGTCGGACACCCTGCGAGCGTTTCTCCACCGGCGCACAGTCGCCACGATGGCCGACCTCAAGGGCGCGCTCGGCACGACGGTGGACATGACCGTGCTGCGCAAGCTGCAGGCGTTGGGGTACGTGAGCAGCTACTCGCAGCGCGGCAAGTTCTACACACTGCGGGAGATGGCGGCATTCGATGCGCGCGGGCTCTTTCAGGTGGGCGAGGCGCGCTTCTCGCGCTTCGGGTCCCTCCTCGAAACGGCCGAGCATTTCGTGGGGCACTCCTCGGCAGGATACGTCGCCACGGAGTTGAACCGCCAGTTGGGTGTCGAGACGAAAGAAGCGCTGCTCACGCTGCGACGCCGCCAACGGGTCGTGCGGGAGGAAGTCGATGGGCGCTACTTGTACTGTGCCACCGATCCGAGCGTGCGGCGTGCCCAACTCCTTCATCGCCGCGAGGGGAGCGAGCTGCCGGGACAGAGCGCCGCACAGCACGCGGTGAGGATCGCCGACGAGGCCAAGGCCGCCGTGTTGCTGTTCTTTGCAACGTTGAACGAGCGACAACGCCGACTCTACGCCGGCTTGGAATCGCTCCGCGTGGGGCACGGCGGCGACCGGCGCATCGCCGAGGTGACGGGACTGGACGTGCACACGGTGGCGCGGGGGCGCCAGGAGTTGCGGGCGCAGGACATCGAGCTGGATCGGGTTCGGATGGCCGGTGCGGGCCGCGTGCCGGTGGAAAAAAAACGCCGGAAATCATCGCGCGACTGAACACCCTGCTCGAGCCCGAAACGGCCGGGGATCCTATGACGGGCCTGAAATGGACACGCAAGACGACGCGCAACATCAGCGCGGAGCTGGGGAAGCTGGGGCTGTGGGTATCGCACACCACAGTGGCGCGGCTGCTCGCCAAGCTCGACTACCGGCTGCGCGTGAATCACAAGAAGATCGCCGGCAAGAGTCATCCGCAGCGCAACACGCAGTTCGCGTATATCGCCGCGCAGCGGCGGCGCTGCGCGCAGCGCGCGATCCCGCTCATCTCCGTGGACACCAAGAAGAAGGAAGTGGTGGGCCCCTTCAAGAATGCCGGCGTCGTATGGAGTCGTCAGCCGCGCGCGGTGCGCGATCACGACTTCCGCAGTGAGAGTGTCGGCATGGCGATTCCCTACGGGATCTACGATGTCCGCGCCAATCGCGGAGCCGTCTTCGTCGGCAAGTCGCACGACACCGCCGACTTCGCCCTGGACTCGCTCGCGGCGTGGTGGCGGACCGAAGGCAGTCCCCGTTACCCCAAGGCCACCCGGTTGTTCATCCTGGCTGACAACGGCGGCAGCAACGGCTCCACCCACCACGCGTGGAAATACACGCTCCAGCGCAAACTGGCGGATCCCTTCGGTCTCACGCTCACCGTCTGCCACTATCCACCCGCCACCTCAAAGTGGAACCCGATCGAGCACCGCCTCTTCGCCCAGATCAGCCGGAATTGGGCAGGCGAGCCCCTGAACTCCTACGAAACCATCGTCAACTTCATCCGCAAGACCACCACCGAAACCGGCCTGCGTGTCACCGCGACGACCTTGGAAGGCGACTACCCCACCGGCGTCAAGATCGCGAAGCGTGAAATGGAACAGCTGTCCATCCGCCGCCACCATGTCTGCCCACAGTGGAACTACACCATCCGCCCACGTTGCGCGGCAAAATGCGAAGTTATTTCCTGACAGCCGCTAAGGGCTGAAAAAGTGAAGGGCCGCACAAGCACCGTGCGATCCCTGCTGCCATTATCGCACTCCTGAACGAAGGGCTTCAGCGAACGCGCCGGCATTGTCTCGGTACGAAAAGCTAGAGCAGGCGGAGTAGATACTACATTGATGCGCGCTTCGTGACCGATCGGCTGAGTCCACACGCATCACGCGAAAGATCAATCAAGCGCGTTATCAGCTGTGCGGTGGCAAGTGCATCTCCAAGGGCCGAGTGTCGTTTGTCGCTCGGTGGCTCAACGTGGAAGTAGCGAAACGCCGCCTCGGAATCCGACTCAGCGAGCTGGATCAATCCGACAAGCCTCAAGTACCGAAGCACGGTGGCTGTGTCGAAGGTGCGATGAGAAAAGCGAGCGGAGAAATCACAGCTAGCCAGACCATATAGCCTCTTCAAGAATCCGACATCGAAGGCGACATTATGTCCTGCCAGGACCACTTTCTGTCCAAGAGAGTAGTTCCGGCCAATAAAGAGTTCGATTTCCTGCGTCACGCGCCGCGGCGCGAGCCCGTTTTCGCGGAGCCACACCGGATCGAGTCGATTGATTCTGAGTGCCTCCAGATCAGCTACGATTGGTTCCTCATGGACGAAAAGTTCAATCTGGTCATGAATCCGACCGTTGACCCACACCACCGCGGCCAAACTGAGCAGGCTGTGGCGTGACGGGTCGGTCCCTCCTGTTTCGGTATCAATAACCAGCAGCATAGCCTCGTAGCTATCGGGATCAGGTTTGAAATCTGATGTCTTCATGCCGACCTCCAAAATGTATCTCAGAATCCAAGTTTGTCCAAATTCGAGAGCACTTGTCTCTCGGTCGATGAGATCATCGCACGTTGCTCAAACATGGTCAGACAATCTTCATACCCGCGCCTGATTACCTTAACTGCGGTCTGAGGATCGAATGCGAGGGTGCTTTCTGTCGGCAATACGGTCGAAGGACGAACTTGAAGGAGCTTGACGTTACGTCGGTGTGTAACGGCATTGGTGAGGTGGAAGATTCCCTCGACCTTTGTCAGAAGCTGTTTTCTCGTTTCGGTATCGATTCCGGAGGCCGTTTCAATAAGAGCGACGAGTTCGTCACGACGTTCGTCGGCCTTACGAACCTCGTTGTTGATGCGTTCCCAACCCGTAAGCATCTGGTGAGACAACTCATGCTGATAGACGTCCAAGGTCCGATTGATGATCTTCGACATCGTCGCCTTCTGATTAGGCGGGAGCACAAAAGACGTCGGATCTTGAACGATGCATATTACGAAGTCGCACTGGCCTCGATTGAGATCCTCCAGAAAACGCACGAAGTAGGCGGCTTGCCGCGTTGGAGTATTATTGCCAACTCCACCATCGACATAGGTGGCACCGTCGATTTCGACTGGAGGAAAGAAGAATGGGATGGCGCAACTCGCGAGAAGAGATTGAACCAGGGATTCCTTGGTGGCGATCTGGAAATAATTGCGGAGCCGTTGTCGATCAAGCGATTCAGTTGCGTCAGCAACTGCGAAGTCCTTGATGAGAGAAGAACAGTAGAAACTTGCCAGCTCACCCGTCCTATAGTTGGTGGCGGTGATGACGAGGTGAGATCCTTCCGCCAGGTCGAGGAGGACATTCCTCTCAATCAACGCTTGGAGCTGCGCGTTCGAGAAGTACGCGAAGGGAACCCGTCGTGATCGTGTGAAAATTTGCCATGCAGATATTTCAGCCGATGTTTCTCCCAGAACGTCTTTTGTAGTCAGGGTCTTGTGGAGCGTAACGAGTTCGTCGACGTGCCCCTGCGCGGCCATGGCTGCGTTTAGCGCGCCAACAGAAGAGCCGATGTAAAAGTGAGAGACTGGGTATTTGGATGGCTTGATCCGTTCAAACTCAGCGAGCGCCTTGAGGACGCCCGCTCCATAAGCGCCTCTGGCTCCACCGCCGCTGAAGACCACCCCCCGAAATAGAGGCATCGTTCACCCACCTTCTAAGGATTAGGGAGATTGCCTATCCATTCGGTAATCAACGAAGCGAGCAACCTTCATATCACCTCCCCGCCCAATTTCCGGCATACCACTCGATCTTCGTCGGGACAATGCAAACCGTCAGGAGCCTCCGCTAGCGCAAGTTGGAACCGTTGCGAGTTCTGTCTCCGTCGGTTCCTTGGATTGGCTTCGGGGAACGCGAGAAGTGGCGGCCCTGAGCCATTCGGGCAACGGTCCATCGGGTTCGCCAAAGAATTTCCGCAGACGTATGAGCGACCGGCGGAAGGGCCGGGTCTCGCCGCGCTCCCATTGGGAGACGTTGCCCTTGGCAATCCCAAGGGCTCTTTCCAGTGCTGCCTGGGAGAGGCCGACGCCTTCGCGGGCCATCTTGAGCCAATGTCCAAATGATTTCGGCGGTTCGTACGGGCAGTATCCCAGGAAGTCCATGATCCTTGGGACGAGTGGGGGGTCCGGCATGTTCCGACCCATCTCCCAGTCGCCCACGCAATCGGCAGTAACGCCAATTTGAGCGGCCACGTCGCTCTGGCGAAGCCCTAGGTCCAGCCGGCGTTTTCGCAAGTGGTTGCCAACGGTGCTAAGTTGAACCGGGTATAAGGAATTTGGCTTGGAAACCTTGAAAGACACCCTGAATGGCAACAAGGCAACGCATCGATCCGGGTTCGTCGCCCTCATCGGCCGCCCGAACGTCGGCAAGTCGACGCTGCTGAACCAGCTGCTCGGGCAGAAGGTCGCCATCGTCACGCCGAAGCCGCAGACGACCCGGCACCGCATTCTCGGCATCAAGACGCTGCCCGAGGCGCAGATCGTCTTCATCGATACGCCGGGCCTGCACGCGCCGCGCAGCCTGATCAATCAACGTATGGTGCAGGTCGCTGAACGCGCCGGTGACGAGGCGGACCTGCTCCTCTGGCTCGTCGACGCCGCCGACGGTATCGTCACCGGCGACAACAAGATCGCAGAACGGTTACGCACCGAGCGACGCCCGGTGTGCGTGGTGGTCAACAAGATCGACCGGGTGACCCCAGCCCGGCTATTGCCTCTGTTGGCCGAGATCGATCAGCTGTTGCCCGGGCGCGATGTTGTCCCGATCAGTGCCCAAGAGGGCACGAACCTGCCGGCGCTGCTGCGCGTTATCCTCGGGGTGCTGCCCGAGGGACCACGCTTCTACGACGCCGACACGTTGACGGACCAGACCGAGCGCATGCTGGCTCAGGAGGCGGTGCGCGAACAAGTCTTGCTGCAGACGCGCCAGGAGATCCCGTACTCCGTGGCCGTGACCATCGACACGTTCGAGGAGAAGCAGGACCTCGCGGTGATCGGCGCAACGATCCATGTGGAGAAGGACTCGCAGAAGGGCATCCTGATTGGGCAACGGGGTGCGCGGATCAAAGAGATCGGCCGCGGCGCGCGGCTCGAGCTGGAGCAGCTGCTCGGCCGGCGCGTGTTCCTCGAGCTGTTCGTCCGCGTTCAAGAAGACTGGACGACGCGCGAGGCGTTGCTCAGAGAGTTCGGGCTGTAGCGCGCGATGACCACCGACGCAGTGCACACTCCGTTGCCCGACGCTCCACCAGCGCCACGTTTGGCTATCGTCGCCATCGTCGGCCGACCCAACGTGGGGAAGTCGACGCTGTTCAATCGGCTGGTGCGCTCGCAGCACGCCATCGTCGACAGCCAGCCCGGCGTGACGCGTGACCGCAACATCGCCAGGGTACGACGGGACGATCACGAGTTCTTACTGGTCGACACCGGGGGCTTCGAAGATGCCGACAAGTCGACCTTGGCAGGAGCGGTGCGTATGCAGAGCGCTCGCGCCGCCGAGGAGGCCGACGTCGTGATCGCCCTCTTTGATGGACGCGAGGGGCTGAATCCGGTCGATCGCGAGCTAGTGCGCGGCCTGCGGTCATTGCGCAAGCCGGTCTTCTACGCCGTCAATAAGCTCGACACGCCGGCGCACGACGACGCGGCCGCCGAGTTCTTCGCCCTCGGCGTCGAAGAGGTGCTTCCGATCTCCGTCGCTCACGGGCGTGGCATTGAGGATCTCTTGGACCACGTGGTGGCACAGCTACCTGCAGTGGCGGCGGCGGATGGGCCGGCAGTGCGACCCGTCACGCTGGCACTGGTCGGGCGGCCGAACGTCGGCAAGTCCTCGTTGCTCAACCGCATCGTCGGCTTCGAGCGCGCTATCGTGGATGCGACGCCCGGCACTACACGCGATCCCGTCGACACGCCATTCCGGCACGCCGGCCACGACTACGTCCTCGTCGACACGGCCGGCATCCGTCGCCGCCCGCGCGTCCACGAGCACCTCGAACGCTCCAGTGTGGTGCGCGCTCTGCGCGCGCTCGATCGCGCCGAGGTTGCGCTCCTGGTGATCGACGCGGTCGAGGGCATGGCCGACCAGGACGCGCGCATCGCCGGCTACGCCTGGGAACGCGGCCGCGCGCTCCTCTTTGTGATCAACAAGTGGGATGCCGTGCCGAAGTCGCAGCGCGACCGCACAACGTTCCGCGGTCGCATCGACGAGCAGTACAAAACCCTGGCGGATGTGCCGTCCGTGTTTGTCTCAGCGCTGGTTGGCCAGGGTATCCAGACGATCTTCCCAGCTCTGGAACGGCTGGTGGCCGCACATCGGACGCAGATGCGCACGGTGCGACTGAACGAAGTGCTCGGCGCCGCGACCCAGGCGCAGGCACCAGCCAGCGTCCATGGCAAGCGGCCACGCTTCTACTACGCTACGCAAACCGGCAGTGCGCCCCCGGTGATCACCATCTTCACGAGCGCACCAGCATCCGTGCAGACGGCGTACGAGCGCTACCTCGCGAACGAGTTCCGCAGCGCGTTCGGTCTGCAAGGCACACCGCTGCGCCTGCGCTTCCGCGAGCGACCGAGGGGCAGGGCCGTGAAGCGTGAAGCGTGAAGCGTGTTTCGGAAGAACGTCCCCGGACGAGATACGCTTCACGCTTCACGATGAACGCGGTAGGCCGCCGCGTGTTCCACGTAGTTGGCGGCGGATTGCTTGAGATGTGCCAACTCGTCTGGACGCAGTGCCCGCGCCACCTTCGCCGGACTGCCTTTGGCGAGGTGGCCCATCGGAATGCGCGTACCGGGAGCGACCAGTGAACCCGCCGCAACCAAACAATCCGATTCGATCTCGACGCCGTCGAGGACGATGGCACCGATGCCGATCAAACAGCGATCGGCGATGTGGCAGCCGTGCAGGATGACGCCGTGTCCCACTGTCACCCCGGTGCCGATCATCGTCGCCCAGCGGCCGCCGGTCACGTGGATCGTCGAGTTGTCCTGGATGTTCGTCCGAGCGCCGATGCGGATGGGGTAGACGTCGGCGCGGATGACCACGTTGAACCAGACGCTCGACTGCGCACCGATCTCGACGTCGCCGATGATCTGCGCGCTCGCCTGAATGTAGGCGGTGGCATCGATGCGCGGAACCTGCTCGCCGTACGCGATGATCATGCCGGGAGGGCTTAACGGAAAATCACGAAAACACGAAATGGCGAAACACGAAAAGGAAGGAGATCCAGAGACCAACTCCCTTTCGTGTTTTCATACGTTTCGTGTTTTCGTGATTCTCTGGCGTTCTCGAATGACTGTGACGCCTGGGCGCGACAGTCGGCGAACCACAAGATATGGTAGAGGCCGAAGCTGACTTGTCAGACCTGTAGCGGTTTGCTAAGAGAGTCCATGGTTCAAAGCATATTCTCTTTCGTCGCGAAGCACAGGCCCATCCGCCGCATGGCGGGTGGGCCTGCGCGTATGTGGATGCCACCCGCAATCGTCGGAGGAGCGCACTATGTTTAGCTATGACATGCCCGAGGGGCTGACCTTCGACGACGTGCTCCTGGTTCCTGCCGAATCGAATTTTCTGCCACGCGACGCCGACTGCAGCACGCAACTGACGCGGCAAATCCGTCTCAACATCCCCCTCATCAGTGCCGCCATGGACACGGTGACAGAATCGCGGACGGCGATCGCCATGGCGCAAGAAGGCGGCATCGGCGCCATCCACCGCAACCTCTCGGTCGACGAACAGGCGCTCGAAGTCGAGAAGGTCAAGAAATGGGAAACCGGCATGATCCTGGATCCGGTGACGGTGGATCCGGACCAACATATCGCCGACGCGCTGGATATCATGCACCGCTACCACATCTCCGGCCTGCCGGTGACACGCGATGGCAAGTTGGTCGGCATCCTCACGCACCGCGACCTGCGCTTCGAGAAGCGTCTCGACCGCAAGGTGAGCGAGGTGATGACGCGCGAGAACCTCATCACCGGGCGTCCCGGCATCGGCTTGGAGGAGGCGAAGGAAATCCTGCACGCCAATCGCATCGAGAAGTTGCTGATCGTTGATGGCGAGAACCGCCTGAAGGGGCTGATCACGGTCAAAGACATCCAGAAGTCGGCGCAGTTTCCCAATGCGTGCAAGGACCATCTTGGCCGCCTTCGCGTCGCTGCGGCCATCGGCACGGGCGACGACCGCACCGAACGCGTCGATCGGTTGGCCGCTGCCGGCGCTGACGTGCTGGTGATCGACACTGCGCACGGGCACTCCAGCAACGTGATCGACACCGTGAAAGAGATCAAACGGCTCCATCCAACGGTCGAGGTCATTGCCGGGAACGTCGCGACGGCGGAAGGGACACGCGTTCTGGCACGCGCGGGCGCCGACGCAATCAAGGTCGGTATGGGCCCTGCATCGATCTGCACCACCCGCGTCGTGTCGGGCGTCGGTGTCCCACAGCTCTCGGCGGTCGCCGACTGCGCACGGATCGCCAGCGACTACGGCTTGCCGATCATCGCTGATGGCGGCATCAAGTATTCTGGCGACATCACCAAAGCGATCGCCGCCGGGGCACACGTGGTGATGATCGGTGGTTTGTTCGCTGGAACCGAGGAAAGCCCGGGCGAGACGATCTTGTACCAAGGCCGCACGTACAAACTCTACCGCGGCATGGGCTCGCTCGACGCTATGCGCGAGCGCGAGGGCAGCCGCAACCGCTACATGCAAGACGACGAGCTCGAGCAGATGAAACTGGTGCCCGAAGGCATCGAAGGACGCGTCCCCTACAAGGGCGCACTGTCGTTCATCGTCGCGCAACTTGTCGGTGGCCTCAAAGCGGGTATGGGCTACTGCGGCTGCCGCACGATCGGCGCGCTGCACGAGAACGCGCGCTTCGTGCGCGTCTCCAATGCGTCGCTCCAGGAAAGCCACGTGCACGATGTCTTCATGACCAAGGAGCCGCCGAATTATCGGAAAGAGTAGCTGTCAGCAATCAGCCGTCAGCAATCAGCTAAGAGTCGAAGCGGAGAGGAGGGTGCGATGCACAAGGTGGTTGGAGGGAATAGGGTTCTTTCTGAGCTGAAAGCTGAAAGCTGAAAGCTGATAGCTGACGGCTTCCCTCATGATCCTCATCCTCGATTTCGGCAGTCAGTACACGCAGCTGATCGCGCGGCGGGTGCGTGAAGCGCACGTGTACTGCGAGATCCATCCGTACTCCCTACCCCTCGATCGCATCCAGGCGATGCAACCCGAGGGCATCATCCTCTCGGGCGGACCAGCGAGCGTGTACGAGGAAGGTGCGCCGCTCCCTGTGCGTGAGATCACGGATCTTGGCCCGCCGGTGCTCGGTATCTGTTACGGCATGAACGTGCTCACGCTCCTGGGCGGTGGCCAGGTGGGACGCGCGCCACGCCGTGAGTACGGTCCGGCGGATCTCATCATCGATGACGATCGCGACCTGTTCGCCGGATTTGACCGCACCGCCATTCCCGTGTGGATGAGCCACGGCGACAAAATGGAATCGTTGCCCGCGGGCTGGCAGGTGCTGGCACACAGCGACAACTCGCCGATTGCTGCCTGTGCCGATCCGGCACGACGGCGCTTCGGGGTCCAGTTCCATCCGGAAGTCGTCCATACGCCTCGTGGTAAGGAAGTCCTGGCCAATTTCCTGTTCCGCGTCTGCAAAGCGAAAGCCGACTGGACCATGGAGAGCTTTGTCGAGCGCGAGACGGCGCGCATCCGCGCGCGCGTTGGCTCGGCGGGCGTGGTGTGCGCGCTCAGCGGCGGCGTCGACTCCACCGTGACGGCCGCGCTGGTGCATCGCGCCGTCAGCGACCAACTCACTTGTGTCTTCGTGGACAATGGTGTGCTGCGCCGCGACGAAGCGCACGGCGTGATGACCTTCCTCCGTGAGGCGTTTCACTTCCGCATCAAAGCAGTGGACGCCAGTGCACGCTTCCTTACCCGCCTGCAGGGCGTCGAAGACCCGGAGCAGAAGCGTCGCATCATCGGTGGGACGTTCATCGAGGTCTTCGAAGAGGAAGCCAAGGCGCTGTCGGACATCAAATTCCTCGCGCAGGGTACGCTCTACCCCGACGTCATCGAGTCGGTCTCCTTCAAGGGGCCATCGGCAACCATCAAGAGCCACCACAACGTCGGCGGCCTCCCGGAGCGCATGCACTTCGCGCTCATCGAGCCGCTGCGCGAACTCTTCAAGGATGAAGTCCGGCAATTGGGGCAGGTGCTGGGCATTGCAGAGCGGATCGTCGGACGTCAGCCATTTCCAGGTCCGGGACTAGCCATCCGGATTCTCGGCGAGGTAACTGCCGAACGCGTCGCCGTGCTTCAGGCGGCCGAGGCGATCGTCGACGAAGAGATCCGTGCCGCTGGTTTGTACGACCGCCTCTGGCAGGCGTTCGCCGTGCTGCTACCTGTGAAGACGGTCGGCGTCATGGGCGACCTGCGCACATACGAGAACGTCGTAGCGATCCGCGCCGTGGAGAGCGTGGACGGTATGACGGCAGACTGGGCGCGCCTGCCAGGGGACCTACTGGCACGCATATCGAGTCGACTGACGAATGAAGTCCGCGGCGTCAACCGTGTGGTCTACGATATCTCGTCGAAGCCACCGGCGACGATCGAATGGGAATGAGCGAGAAGTGAGTCATTGAATCATTTTTTCATTGGATCAATGAAGCAATGACCCGATGAATCAATTGGGGTGGCTGAGGGGGTAGGGGAACCATGTCTTTCGTTCATCTCCACGTCCACACGCAATACTCGCTGTTGGATGGGGCGAATAAGATTGATGCACTGATTGGCAAGGTGAAGGCCGCCGGTATGCCCGCGGTGGCGATTACCGACCACGGGAACATGTTCGGCGCCGTCGAGTTCTACAAGAAAGCCAGCGACGCTGGCATCAAACCGATCC
The DNA here is from genome assembly GCA_041497995.1 of Binatia bacterium. Lineage (GTDB taxonomy): Bacteria > Desulfobacterota > Binatia > HRBIN30 > HRBIN30 > DATKMS01. The sequence continues at coordinate 11,145 of JBGQHM010000182.1, forward strand.
TCGGGTGCGAGGTCTACGTCGCACCGAAGAGTCGCAAAGACAAAGGCATCAGCCGCACCGATGACTTCGAAGCCGGCGGCAATCATCACCTCATCCTGCTGGTGATGAACCAGGAGGGCTACCGGAACCTCTGTCGTCTGGTCACACTCAGCTACAAAGAGGGCTTCTACTACAAGCCGCGCATCGACAAGGAGCTGCTGCGTGAGTTCAACGGCGGGCTGATCGCGCTCTCGGGCTGCCTGGCCAGCGAGGTGAATCAGGCGATCGCGATCGGCAGCATCGACCGCGCCCGCGCCGTCATGGAGGACTACCGCACCATGTTCGATGGGCGGTACTACGTCGAGGTCCAGGACAATCACTTGCCGCAGCAGGAGAAAGCCAACGTCGAGCTCATTCGCCTAGCGAGCGAGCTCAGTCTCCCACTCGTGGCCACCAACGATTGCCATTACCTCGAGAAGGAAGACGCCAAGGCGCATGAGGTGTTGCTCTGCATTCAGACGGGTAAGACATTCAGCGACACGAAACGCTGGCGCTTCGAGACGGATCAACTCTACGTGAAGGATCCGGCGGCGATGGGTGCGGCGTTTCCGCAGCATCCGGAAGCAGTCGCCAACACGCTCGACGTCGCGGCGCGCTGCAACCTCGAGCTGACTTTCGGGAAGTACCAGTTCCCGGTGTTCGCAACGCCACACAATGAGAGCCTCGAAGACCATCTCGATCGTGTCGCCCGAGAGGGCTTGGAGACGCGCCTCGTCGTGCTGCGGACCAAAAAGGGCTGGAGCGCCGAACGCGAGCGGCCGTACCACGAGCGGGTCGAGGAGGAGCTCAAGATCATCAAGGAGATGGGCTTCGCCGGCTACTTCTTGATCGTCGCCGACTTCACGAACTACGCGAAGCGCCAAGGCATCCCGGTGGGGCCGGGACGCGGCTCCGCGGCCGGGAGCCTCGTCGCTTACGCCCTCAACATCACCGACCTCGATCCGCTGCCGTACAATCTGCTCTTCGAGCGCTTCCTCAATCCCGAGCGCAAGTCGATGCCGGATATCGACATGGACTTCTGCTTCGAGCGTCGCGACGAGGTCATCCGCTACGTGCGCGAGAAGTACGGCGAGGACTGCGTGGCGCAGATCATCACCTTCGGAACATTGAAAGGGAAGCAGGCGATCAAGGACGTCGGCCGTGTGCTGGATTTTCCGTACGCCGACACCGATCGCATGGCAAAGCTCTATCCCGCGCCGAAGCAAGGCAAGGACTTCCCGCTCAAGGAAGCGTTGGAGATGGAGCCGCGGCTCAAGCAGTTGCGCGAGCGCGGTGAGCGTGAGGAACAGCTCTTCGACTATGCGCTGCGGCTTGAGGGCTTGATGCGCCACGCCTCGAAGCACGCCGCCGGGATCGTCATCGCCGAGCGCCCGCTGATCGAGAGCCTGCCGCTGTTCGTCGACAAGGACGGCGCGGTGATGACGCAGTACCCATACAGCGACGTCGATGCCATCGGCCTGATCAAGTTCGACTTCCTCGGCTTGAAGACGCTGACGATGATCCACAATGTCGTACGGCGCATCGCCGAAGGGCGCGGTGTACAGATCAACGTCACCACACTGCCGTTCGACGACCGTCCCACGTACAAACTGATGGCGAAGGGCGACACCGTCGGCATCTTCCAGATGGAAAGCGGCGGCATGCGCAAGGTGCTCACGCAGCTGCGGCCGTCGACGTTCGAAGACGTCATCGCCGTCCTCGCGCTCTTTCGGCCCGGCCCGCTGGACAGCGGCATGGTGGA
>JBGQHM010000183.1:0-12847 GCA_041497995.1 Binatia bacterium
CAGGAGCTGCTGCAAGTCGATGATCGTCCGCACCTCGTGCGCAAACTCGGTGAACGCCTGCCGGAAGTTCACGGTTCGACGATAGAGGCGCCGGTCGATGATCGCTTGAAAGCGCTGCCGCAGCGGCTGGAACAGGACCGCGATCGCCAGCGTCGACCCGGCAACCGCCAGATTCGATTCCTGCCCCGTGACCGCCTGCAGGAGTATCTGGAGCATCCCAACGGTGACGAAGTATACGAGGAGGAGTGCACCGGTGAGCGCGGCATAGACGAGCGATCGATTGATGAGTGTGTCGACTTCCCACAGACGATAGCGCAGCAGCGCGAACGCCACGGTGATGGGAACCGTCATCACGGAGAAGTAGAACGCCGGGACGCCAACGAGTGCGAAGACGACGCGTGGCACGCCAGGTGTTCGGACCGCAGGGATAAAGATGGCGGGTAGTTGGAAGAGGATGATGCCGATGACCGCCACCCCGACGCCGAACACGCACCACTTGATCTGCTGGCGTTGCGTCGGATCTGTGAGACGGAAATAGCGCTGCACCTGCGCGATGCCGGCGGTGATGAAGCCACCGATGGCGAGCAGCAAGATCAGGAACGACATCCACGGTCCCGGATCGAGCGCGCCCGCGACCAGGCGACCGTCCGGCCGCGCAAACTGTGGAAGGAAGACGTAGCGCACCACGATGCAGATCGCCCAGAAGACGGTCATTGGCAGCGTGTACCGGGGAACGAATCGGCCGTCAGGAAACAGCACCAGGCAGACGATGGAGCAGATGTTCGCCAGGCAGGTCACGGAGACCGCGAAGGTGCGCCATTCCGGAGACACCACAGCGAAGGAATCTTCGGGGCGTATCATCCCTGCTCCCTGCGCGATGATGCCGAAGGAGATCAGAATCGTCAGCCAGTTGTCCGGCTTGCGCAGGAAGATGAGCAGCCCGACCGCAGCGAAGACGGCGAACAGGAGCAGGTCCAAACCGGTCAGGTAGGTGAACAGGAAGCGCTCGGACAGGCCAAGTGCAGCGAGGCCTGCGGCGTTGTCCGCAGCCAGCCCGCGCAGCTGCGTCATCCGCGCCGGCTCCAGCCCGCTGAGGAAGGTCAACGCCAGCGCCACGCCTACGACCCACGTCCCCCAAGCCACGCGCAGCCGCAGCCCGCGGAGCTTGGCGCTCATTCCCTTCGGCTCGGTTGCCCTGCCGGAATCGAGTACGTAACGGCTGGCCATTGTGGCTGGCGTTACACAGCACGGCGGATGCCAAGGCGCCTGGCTTGGCGATTCTAATCCGAGCGTCGCTGGACGTACGGAACCGGGCGCTGCTCTGACTGCAGCGACAGAACCCTGACGATCCCTCGCACCCTCCCCTTCTGGTTTTCCAGGTACCCGACGTGCACAACTTGGCATGGACAACCTCGGGCAGGTCGTATTACTCTTCGGCCCTCGCGGCCGCACAGGGAACAAAGTACGGCACGGCGAGAAGGAGGCGTGCCGTGGCGGCCCAACGTAAAACTGTTCTCGTCGTGGATGATGAAGAAGCACTACGAACACTGGCAGCGAAGCTGATCGAGAGACGCGGTCACAGCGTCTTGACGGCAGCGAACGGGACCGAAGCTCTCGACATGCTCGCGCGTGGCACGGCGATCGACCTCCTCGTGCTCGACGTCGTGATGCCCGGTCTGAGCGGTCTGCAGACGCTCGAAGAGATCCGCAAACGGGGCCATGCCGAGCTGCCCGTCGTGCTACTGACTGCGCAATCGAAGGACGAAGATATTCTCGGCGGCTATCAGAAGGGAGCGGACTGTTACCTCACGAAGCCCTTGCAGCCGAGCGCGCTGCTCAACATCGTCGACTATCTGATCGGCGACCTCACGCCCGCGGAACGCGCCAAGCTCGAGCCACTCTTGTAGAGGCTCGTCAGCTGCGCTCGCCCGTCAGAGAGAGTATCACGTCAGTTGCCACAGGGAGGTCCTCATGAGCGATCGAGATCCGCACTCCATCCAAACGGTCGAACAACTGCGAGCGATCATCGGCGAGCCCTCGCCGGTCACCCCTTTGAAGGTCGATGTCGCCCTGAACGAGTATGCGCGAGCCTTCATTGCCCGCGCGCCGTTCCTAGTTCTGTCGACCTCCGACGCGGCGGGTAAGCAGGACGTCTCGCCCAAGGGAGACACTCCGGGTTTCGTGGCGATCGAGGATGATCGCACCTTGCTGATTCCGGATCGCAAGGGTAACAAGCTCATCTTCAGCTTGCAGAACATTCTGGCGAACCCACGCATCGGTATGCTGTTCATCATCCCTGGCGTCCGGGAAACCTTCCGAGTGAACGGCAGCGCCGAGTTGACCGGCGACCCCGCCATCCTCGAGCGCCTGTCCGCCCGCGGTCAGCCGGCGCTGCTGGCCATCCGCGTCACCGTCGAGGAATGTTTCTTCCACTGCGCCAAGGCGTTCATTCGGTCACAGCTCTGGCAGCCCGCGTCCTGGCCCGCCGTCGACCGCATCTCCTTCGGGAAGATGTTCGCAGCCAAGTTGGGCGCTGACGATCAGGTGGCTCAGCAGATCGATCAACTCGTGGAGGACGACTACAAGACCGGTCTGTAGCTTTGAGCTGACGCCCATCGCGATGCCGGGGCGTGACCGAGCGTACGATGTCCGACATCTGCAGGCCTGGCGTCCGCACATCGATCGAGCCAGTGCTCCAACATGGCAGCATCCCCAAAACCAGGGAGCCGGCGGATGGTATCGTCGACTTTGCGTGCTGCAACAGCGCCGTCGCCTCCCGAGAACAGGTACTGTGCAAGGAATCGTGTCTCGTCAGCCGGCTGAACACCACTGCCAACGGGTGCCCAGAAGTGATCGACGAGGCGGCGTGCGATCCACGCGACGCGTGGCGACACGAGGCGGTGCTGCGCTTGTTGAAAGTAGAAGCCGAAGTGGCGCGACTCGTCGCGCACGATGCGCGATAGCAGCTCGGACAGGATCGGGTGGTCGGCCAGCGCGGCGAGTCGGTTATAGGCCGTCACTGCGGTGAGCTCGTTGATGGCACCCCAGACCATGTGCACGCCGACGAAGTCCGGCCACGCCCGCGATACCAGCGAGATCCCAATCGCCTGCACCCGCTCGGCGAGCGTCCCAGCCGACCGCGGTCGCGGCTCCACGGGTTGACCGGCAGCAGCGAGAAATCGGGCCAGCACCCGACCATGTAACGTCTCTTCATAGATCCAGCACGCCAAGAACGTCGCGACAGCCGGATCATCCATCGCGCGGGTCGACAGCAACTCGCGCAGGTAGACAATCGTGTGGACTTCGGTGTCTTGCATGTAGCGCAAGACCCGCAGGGCGCCGGCTGGCATCCTGTGCTTCGGGATGTCATCCCATGGCAGGTCGGACACGTCGAGCGCGCCGGACCGCGTGACATACTCGTCGAGGTCGATGGCTTTCATTGCCATGCTATACGTAGGAGAACGCCCAGCGGATTTCGGGGCTGCTCACCTCTCCGCGAGGAGCCCCCAGCGACCGGCGAAAGCGTGCGGACGCCCACCATTCACGCTAGAACGTGCCCCTTCATGATTCGACTCGATCAGATCAGCAAGCAGCACGGCCGCCAGATCTTGTTCGTCGAGGCGGCAGCCGCCGTCCACCGCGGCGAAAAAATCGGACTGGTCGGCCCGAACGGGGCTGGCAAGTCCACCATCTTCCGCCTCATCACCGGCGAAGAGCTGCCCGACGACGGCCAGGTGTCGGTCGATCGCGGCGTGACTATTGGCCACTTCAACCAGGACGTTGGCGAGATGTCCGGCCGGTCCCTCGTTGCCGAGGTGATGAACGGCGTCGGGCCGGTGTCCGACGTGGCGGCCGAGCTCCGCGACCTCGAGGAGTCGATGGCAGATCCGGCGCGCGCCGCCGACATGGACCTGCTCATCGGGCGCTACGGCGAAGCGCAAGCGCGCTTCGAGGATCTCGACGGCTATGCGCTCGATGCGAGGGCGCGCGAGATTCTCGCCGGGCTCGGCTTCACCCAGGAGATGATGGATGGCGACGTCGGCCGCCTATCCGGCGGCTGGAAGATGCGCGCCGCGCTGGCGCGTATCCTCCTCATGCGGCCCAGTGCCATGCTGCTCGACGAGCCCTCCAACCATCTCGACATCGAATCGCTCATCTGGCTGGAGCACTTTCTGCAGACCTACGAGGGAGCGCTGCTCATGACCTCGCACGACCGCGAGTTCATGAACCGCATCGTCAACCGCGTCATCGAGATCGACGGCGGTGAGCTGAGCAGCTACTCGGGCGACTACGACTTCTACGAAGCGCAGCGCACCTTGAGCGAGGCACAGGCTGAAATGGCGTACCAGCGCCAGCAGGCGAAGCTCGCCAAGGAGATGCGCTTCATCGAGCGCTTCAAGGCCCAGTCCGCCAAGGCGGCCCAGGTGCAGTCGCGCATCAAGCAGCTCGACAAGATCGAAAAGCTCGAGCCGCCTAAACGACGCAGCACCCTGGTCTTCGACTTCCCGCCCTGCCCGCGCTCCGGCGACGACATGGTGAAGATCGAAGGCCTGCGCAAGGCGTACGGCGCCAACGTCATCTATGATGGCCTCGACCTCGTCATTCGGCGCGGCGAGCGCTGGGCGGTGATGGGCGTCAACGGCGCCGGCAAGTCGACGTTGCTGAAGCTGGTCGCCGGCGAGAGCACGCCCGACGCTGGCGCGATCAAGCTAGGCGCCGGCGTCAAGCTGGGCTACTTCGCGCAACATGCGATGGAAGTGCTGGCGCCGCAGCGCACTGTGCTGGAAACCCTCGAGCAGGCCTTCCCGCTTGCCAACGGCGGCGCGCTCCGCGCACTGGCGGGCTGCTTCGGATTCTCGGGCGACGACATCGACAAGACCTGCCGCATCCTGTCGGGCGGCGAGAAGGCACGCTTGGTCATCGCCCGCATTCTTTACGACCGCCCCAACTTCCTCGTCCTCGACGAACCCACCAACCACCTCGACATGGCCACGAAGGACATGCTCGTGCGCGCCCTCGCCGACTACGAAGGAACCATGCTGTTCGTGTCGCACGACCGCCGGTTTCTGGCCCAGCTCTCCAACCGCGTCCTCGAGCTCACGGCCAACGGTCCGCTGCCCTATGGCGGCGGCTATCTGGAGTACGTCGCCGCCAGCGGCCACGAAGCACCGGGGCTGCGCTGAGCGTCGATCACCACGACCGCCATCACCCGCGGGAGGTAACCGACGGGGGCGAGCGGCGGCATCACCAGCCCGATGGCCTGCAGATCAATCCGTTCGTGTATCTGCGCGACGTCATCGAGCGCGTCTCGACGTATCCAGCGCGGATGGTCTTGGAGTTGACGCCGCGCGAGTGGAAGCGCCTGCGGCAGAACTCTGTGGCGAAAGCCGCCGCCTGAAGCAGCACCTGGGGTAGACTCGGGCAAGCACCACTCCGGGTGCAGGCGGGACCGCCTGCGGCCCCAGCGGGCCTCATTTGCGCCACGGCAAGTCGATCACCATACCGTCCGGCAGCTTCACCGTACCGCCGATCGGCATGGCACTGACGAACTCGCTTTCGGTTTCGGCGAAGATCTGGTGCACCTGGGCCGGCGGCAGGATCAGCGTGTCACCGGGCTGGTAACGTACCTCACGATCGGCCACCGTCGCCCGGCCGCTTCCCTTCAGGAACAGGACCACTTCCTCCGTGTCGTGGCTGTGCGGCGGAGTCGCCGAATTGGCGTCCATGCGGCCGTGCCACATCTCGACCTGTTGCGCGCCGCTCGTGGGTGTGGCCACGCCGGCGATGTGGTTGCCTTGCATGCTGTGGACCTGATTCTGCGCCTTACGAAACACGGACATGATTCAACCTCCCAAAACAATGATCGTCTGCGGCGTGGACGGACACCTCCCGGCCAACATTCCTGATCGCGAGTGAATTGTCACTCCGAAATTTCACTTCGAGGTTCGCTCCTGGATCTCGATGGGGTTGCCGTCGGGATCGCGCGTGAAGAATCGATTGCCGCTCGGAATCTCCCGTTCGTGTTCGATCGACGGGACTCGGTGGTCCCTCCATCATACTGCGTACCAACGCGGCAGCTCTTGGCGGATGGGGTTAGTCACCTTTCAATTGCCCACAAATGTTGCCGCGCAGTTAGTAGTTCATTATGGGCTATCCCCCCGCGGCACGACATGAGGATGACTTCCGGCGGTATCGTGAAATACGCCGCCCCGACCTACTCCGGTAGCCCGGCTTTGCGCAGGGCTTCGAGGTGGTGGGCGAGATCTGTCTCGCGTCGGTAGTGCAGCATCGGCAGGCAATGCTCGCGGATGGCGAACCCGGGGATGCGTTTGATCACCTCCGCAGCGTGCACGGTCGCGTGCTCGGCATCGTCCATCTGTGCGTGGCAGGCCGCGAGGAGCGCGTGGTGCAACCCGTCCGGCGCGGTAATGTGTCTCAGGGACTCGACCGCATCGGCGTAACGCTGCGCGACGAACTGGGCGCGCGCCAGGTGGAACCAGAAACGCTCGGGGTGGTAGGGATTGAGGCGCATCGCCTTGCGGATCCATTCGATGCCCTCCTCCCCCTGGCCGAGCCAGGTGAGGATCTCGCCCTGCTGGACCACGATCAGGTCGTCGTTCGGGTTCAGGGCCAGCGCGCGCTGCTGGTGGTAGACGGCTTTGTCGAACTCGTCGCGCACGACCGCCACGGCCGCGAGAATACGGTGCACGTCGCTGTCGTTCTCGTCCAGCCCGAGCGCAACCTGCAGCTCCCGCTCGATCTCCGCTTGGATCACCGCGCGGTCGGCGCACCAGCCATAGCCCCACTGCTGGCCGAGAATGCACGCGTGCCACGCATGCGCGTGGGCGTACCGCGGGTCCAGTTGGACCGCGCGCCGGATGAGACTCAGCGCCCGCATATTGTCGTCGCGGTTCGAGCGGTGGTGCAGGGCCTTGGCTTCCAGCACGCATTCATAGGAGACCATGTTCGCCGGCGGCTTGCGCTCGGTGCGGCGGCGCGCGGCGGCCTCCATGCGCCCGGGAAGCGTGGCGACGATTGCCGAAGTCACCTCGTCCTGGATCGCGAAGATGTCCGCCAAATCCCGGTCGTAGCGCTCGACCCAGACGTGGTGGTCGGATTCCGCGTCGATCAGCTGCACCGTGACGCGCACCCGGTTGCCGGCCTTGCGCACGCTGCCCTCGACGACGTATTGCACGCCAAGTTCGCGCGCGACCTTCTTCACATCCACCGCCTGTCCCTTGAACTTGAACGAGGTGTTGCGCGAAATCACGAACAGCTCGCGGAAACGCGACAAGTCGGTCAGGATGTCCTCGGTCAGGCCGTCGGCGAAGTACTCCTGCTCCGGCGCGCCGCTCATGTTGGCAAAGGGCAGCACGAGGATGGAGGGTTTCGCGGAGCCCGGCGCGGGCGCAAGGGCGGGGCCGGCGGCCGTGCCGGCGTCATCGGTGCGGACGCGGTACACCCTGACGCGCGCCGCGATGTTCTTCAACTCGTGCTCTCCCAGGTCCTCGAAGGCGAGATCGAGCTTGCGGCACACTTCCTCGTGCACCTTTCCCGACACGCAGATGCCGCCTGCCGGCGCGAGCGACTCGAGGCGCGCCGCAATGTTCACGCCGTCGCCGTAGATCCGATTGTCCTCGGTGATGATGTCGCCGAGATTGACGCCGACGCGGAACGCCATGCGGCGCGCTTCGGAAAGCTGCGCGTTGCGCGCAGCCAGTTCGCGCTGCATGGCGAGCGCCGCCTCGACCGCATCGATCGCACTGCCGAACTCGGCGAGGAGGTTGTCACCCGGCATGTCCACGATGCGTCCTTGGTGGGCAGCGATGATTTCGGAGATCGCGGCGCGGTATTCGGACAAGGTGCGGATGGTCGCAACCTCGTTGTCACCCATCAGACGGCTGTAGCCCGCGACGTCGGCGCTCAAAATCGCCGCCAGCCTGCGTTGCACCCGAACCTTCTCACTCATCTTCGATCTCCGAACACGCCGCGAAATCTAAGCCGCTGCAGACAGAGGGTCAAGGCAGCCCGGGAGTCTCGGGCACGCAACACCGTCTGTGGTAACGGTGTTGTCGAAGCGGGAGAAAGCGTTGCGATCCGGGTAGCGTCCGCAGCGACGGCGGGCAGTTTCACGCGATTGCGCTGCCGGTTGAAGAACACAAACGCGTGGCCCGAGAACAGGAAACGCTGCAGCGCGTGCTCCAGGCGATGCACTAGGCAGACGCGGCTCCGGGGCGAGCGCGATCGAGGACACGCCGGACGAAAGGACCCTTTGCGTCTGTATACGCCTCTCGGTCGAATTCGTATCGCTCAGCTAGCTCCCGCTTCAGTTGAGCATACTCGGCTGCAACCGTGGGATTGCGTCGTAGGTAGTCACGGAAAGCGAGCCGTTCCGTCCAGAGCGGGCTATTGAACGGGACGAGATGCAAATGATGGGTCCGGAACGCCGGCGATGGCTTGCAGAACCAATGCATCACCTCCGCGCGATACGGGAAGTAGGCCCACCCAAGGCCAACCAATACGGGGATCGCTGGACGCGACACGTCGAGAGTGTCTACCGCGGCCATGATGTCGATCACCGGCTTGGCGAGCAACCCAGCAACGGCGGTGCTGCCGATGTGCTCTATCGGTCCGCTGAGCCAAGGCTTGAGCGTGCGCTCAAGGGCACCTCGCTCAACCTCGAAGGCGGAGGGCCACGAAGGGTTGTACGGGGCGAGATGGACCGGTGCTTCGCGTTGCGGAGGTCTTTCGGTCATCTGGTCATCAGCTCGCGTTCGTGGGGCGATCTAGTCCCCGCCCCAGGCTCTCAGACGACGGCAGTGGATTCCGGCGCATGGCAGACAGCCTCAATACGGTGCCCGTCGGGGTCCAGCACGAAGGCGGCGAAGTAGTCTCGGTGATACTCCGGACGCACACCGGGATCACCGTCGCCCCGACCACCCGAGACGAGGGCCGCTGCGTGAAAGGCGTGCACCGCCGCGCGGTCGGGGGCGCGGAAGCACAGATGCATCCCGCGCGACAGTATGGCGTCGCCCTTTTCGGCAGTGATCGTGAACTCCACACCCAACGACCCTGCCATCACACCATAGTCGGAGCCGCGCTGCTGAAAGTCTACGGTGCGGACAAGCCCGAGCGGGCGCAGTACAGCGTCGTAGAACCTGCGGCTGCGCTCCAGATCTCTCACGCCAAGTGAAACGTGGTCAAGCATCTTTGTCCTCGGTCCTTCTCGGGGAATCCGCCCGTTTCAGTCGGAGCTGGACGGCCCTACTGTCGAAGATGCTGCGCAAAGAAGCGCGTTAGCTCTACCCATGCGTTTGAGACGCCCAATAGGAGCTCAGGTCAGGTTGGGGGAGGTTGGATATGACAACATTTTACGTTGCGGCAGGCCATTCGACAGCGTGAACCCGGATCGGACGATTGAAGCCCTTGAAAGACACGTCTCCTAGATCTTTGAAGGGCAGCCGTTTTCCAAGGCACAGCTCGACAACCACGTTCGAGACCAGAATCTGCTCCGGCTGTGCGTGGGAACAGAGTCGCGCGGCCAGTTGCACCGTCGCTCCGAAGAGATCGTGTTGATGCTCGACGGGTTCCCCGGCCGCGGCACCGATCCGAACCTTGATCGGGTACTCTGTGTGTTCCTCCTCATACTGAGCTACGGCGCGCTGAATCCGCGTTGCGCACCGAACCGCTGCCGCGGCCGACACGAAGGCCGCCATGATGCCGTCTCCGGTGTGCTTGACCTCACGACCGTCTGACGCGGCCAGAGCGTCCCGGACGATCGTGTCATGGACGCCGAGCAGAGCCATGACCGCATCGTCCCCCAAGGCTTCATTCGTCGAGCCAACGATATCCGTGAAGAGAATCGTCCGGATTGCGGAGTCGCGCTCTTTGCGCGTGCCACCAGGGGCAAAAACCGCTCCTGACGGATCGGTTTCCCCTTGGCCGAGGATTGCCTCTACAAGCTCGGGCTCGACCTCGATAATTCTCTCTGCAATCTGGCCGTGTGCTTCACGGTGCGCTGACTGCAACGCCTCCGGACTGGGCGCATCGACGAGGCAGAAAGCCTTGCCGTGGCTCTCGTTGAACCAGTACTTGAGATACTCGACGGCGTACTTCCCCTGCACCTTGAGATCGGCGGCGTGCGCTTTGTCGAGCTGTTCCGCCGTTGCTCCCGGGAGGTTGTGGATGTCCATATACAGTGGCATGTCAGATCCTGAAAAAGGTGGACGCCCCCTACCGCCGGGGCAGCCTGCAACCTACCACACACGGTTGTCTGCCGGAAGCCTCGGCCGTGCGGCTGTAGCTGGTAACCAGCGCGTCCTGCCTAGGTCCGCATGATTTGGGCAGAAATGTGTGGCGACGAACGAAGAGTCTGGAGAACGACGCAGTACCTTTCCGTCAATCGTAAGAGCGTCGCTGTTTGTTCTTCCGACGCGTCCGTATCGACTTCGAACCGCAGTCGCAGGTTCGCGAAGCCCACCGGAGCTTCCTTTGAGACGCCAAGCGTACCGCGAAAATCCAAGTCGCCCTCCGCCGTAATCTTGGCGTCTCGAAGATCTATACCAATGGAAGTGGCTACTGCCCGAAGAGTCACGCCCGCACAGGCCACGAGCGCTTCCAGGAGCATGTCCCCGGAACATGCCGCGGTTCCGTCTCCACCTGTCGCTGGATGAAGGCCGGCTTCGACCAACGCCTTACCGGTCTCGACCTTGCACGACAGGCCTGTTGCGCGCCCTTCCGCTCGCAGCGTGACCAGGGCTGATCGCGGATCGTTGCGGTACTTCTCCTTCAGAGGCCCCTGCACCGATTTCAACTGCGTTCCGTCCATCGAGTCTCCATCGCGTCCGTCCGGCTAACGTACCGGCGTTCAGCAGCAAGCGCCAGAGGGAGCGCGCAGCGCGACCGACAAGCTTCACACTCGTCCCCGAACGGCTTGGCGATGAGCCGCGCCCCCTGTTGGCGTCGGTCTCCATGGCCGGCTTAGGCGACTTGGCGACCCGTTGCGGTCAGTTCGCTGAGCAATGGCCTGGACATGCGCGGGCCGGGAATTTCTCATAGCATTCAACGCAGCAGCAATCTGCGGCGATGAAGTCCCAGTGAAGCTCCCAGTTCACCACACGATATCTTGCCAGAGGCAGCAACCGAACCGCCTTCTGCCAAGTACTCATCTCGATGGGCTTTCCTCGTCGCACTCGCGCCTGAATCTCATACTGCCCTCCCGCGTCCAGTTCCACGATTACTGCTCCGTCTACCTCAGCGTTCTCGACTCTCTCCCCGAGTAGCCAGCGAGCCATAAGTGTTCCAGTCGAATCGGAGGCGCCCGGATTGGCTACAGCATGGACACCCAGTTCGTGTCGACCAGGTAGCAGAGCCAAACTGATCGCCCTCCCACCGTAGCGCTCACGCAGAGAGTCCACCGAAGCGCCGTCAACGGACAGGATATTTACGGGATTGCGCTTCCCCCAAACGAGTGCGACTGCGTCCAGCGGCTGCTCTGGGCCGGGATATGTTCTAGTCAGGCTTGTTGTTCCGCAACCCAACAGGAGGGAGAAGCCCAGAACGAGTCCACATCCAACTACGCCTCGTCGAACGCTAGAGTTGTTCACTTGCAACCTCACGGGTAGGACTGCAATGGGGGTCATCAACGAGCAGCTATGCCCAACAGGGCAGCACGGCTAGCGCTCGTTGGAGTTTCGGGTCTCCAGATGAATCGTCAGGGCGCCTGGCTCATCATCACGACCACCCAACACAACCGTCACTTCGCTTGGTATACCGGGAACGGCATTCGCAGTCTGTTCGGCTGTGGCGATGCTCTTGAAGGTGTCGGGGCCCGAAGCCGGACCGCCGGTGAGAGCGCCCACGATGCTAGTAGCTCCAGCCACCACCTCCGCGCGGAGCTGCTGCAACCCTGGCTCGACACGAACCGTTTCAGTCTCCTTGTATCCCCATCCCCAGGGGCTCTCACCAAGCGTGCAGAGCCACTGCCACTGACCCTGACTGCCGACGGCATAAATGTCTACAAACAGGTTGCGCGATGCAAACCAGGAGCGATCACGGACCCCCGTGCTATCAATCCGGAACTTGAAGGTCGCCGTTTTGCGTTTCGCGACGGTCGTGTCCACGACCACATGCGGTACGACCGCATGGCTGCAGCCGATCAAGATTCCCAGCACAGCAAGCGCCGCCGATGAGACTGTGCGTTCGCGGAATTCCACGATTCTTGTCATTAGGCTCTCCCCTCTCGCTACAGTGAAGGCGATGGCCGCGACACGTTGTCCTCCCTCCGCAAATGCCGGTAGATTCCGCAAATCGGAACTCGCTGCACTTGGTCACCTAACGTCAGCCTTCAGCCGCGCGCACGCTTCTTGCGCGTCGGCTGGATGCGCTTGATCCTCATCAAGGCCTCCTCCCCGTCACAATGGCGGGGTACGGTGGCTGTAGCCAACAATCAACCTCCCCGCCGGGGAGAAAAGGAGGAGCCCTGATGAGGTTCTACACACAGCAACACCGATACTACTGCGGAATCGATTTACATGCACGCTCGATGTACGTGTGCATCCTCGACGCCGCGGGCACCATCGTGGTCCACAAGGACCTGCGCGCGGAGCCGGAGTCCTTCCTGCGCGTGATCGCGCCGTACCGCGACGACCTCGCCGTCACCGTCGAGTCCATCTTCACCTGGTACTGGCTCGCCGATCTCTGCGCCACCGAGCGCATTCCCTTCGTCCTCGGGCACGCGCTCTACATGAAGGCCATCCACGGCGGCAAGGCGAAGAACGACAAGATCGACTCCCACAAGATCGCGGTCCTGTTGCGCGGCGGCATGCTGCCGCTGGCGTACGTCTAC
>JBGQHM010000184.1:0-12816 GCA_041497995.1 Binatia bacterium
ACTCAAGTTCCGGCCTTCGGCGTTTCTCTCAAGACCAGGCCACGAAAATGCTGCCTGACTCTGAGAGTCGGAGGTCTGATTCTTGCCCAGCAAGATGCCCGTGCTATTGACCGGATCAATCCACAGCAGGCTCGCAGGAAACACCTCTAGGAACGTTCTCACGATCGACGAAGCTTCGAACGAGTTTACCAGATGAAAGGGAAGCCACTGCGCGATGAGACCGCCCTCGCTGAGGCGTGCCTTGGCTAGTTGGTAGAACTCAAGACTGTACAGTGCGTTGACGCCGGCAAACGTCGGCGGCATGGGTTCAAGACTAATCACATCATACAAGATCTGCGAGCGCCGCAGCCATGCACGCCCATCCATCACTGCGGGATGGACTCGAGGGTCGGAGAGGACATTCTGATTGACCAGGAAAAGGGGTGCGACGGAAAGCACCGCGGCCGAAATGTCCACGACGTCGAGACGCGATCCCCCTTCTTGCCGCACGGCGTTTGCCGTCTGTCCGGTGCCGAAGCAAATGACCAGTGCCCGTTCTGGTTGTGTGTGTAGCAGCATGGGCAGACGCCCCATCCAGGCCATGTAGTGTGTGCCGAGGCCGGTGCTTGATGCGCTAAATCCATCGATCATCAGCTCTCGACTTCCATCCGCACGCTCGATGACCGATACCGTGCTATCGGGACCCTCGCGTGTTGCCAAGAGGGTTTGGTCTTGGATCGGAAAACCGGTCTGCACTCTCCGCGTTCCTGCCCCCGACCCGAACTGCTGCGAGAGGACACCGAGGCTTGCAAAAGCAAGCAGCATGAAGAGAGGGCGCTTCCCTGTGCTATTCCACATCGCCGCGATCAGCAGAGCAGCGGCCATGACCCACGCAGTCTTCGAAGACCCAATCCTGGGCAAGAGGACCCAGGCGGAAAGCAGTGACCCGGCGACGGCGGCAAGGCAATTGAGCGTATAGAGACGTGAGACGGCAGACACTGAGTGGCATTGGTCAATCAGCCAAGGCAAACCGAGCCCCACGAGTACAAAAGGTGGGAGCAGCAGGGTGGCACACCAAGTCAACCGGCCCAGCGTGTATTGGAGATAACTTGTCGCACTGGAGGCGGGATAGAGCAGGTCAACACGCTCGACCAGAGGGGTATCAATCAGCACCAGCAGAGCGGCAAGCACGATGAGCATCGACAGATCCCACCCCCGTCGCTTCAGTCGCGGCGCTAAGAATGCCCCCAATGAAAGAGCCACGAGGACGGGAAAGAGCATGAGCGCGAAGCTTTCAGTGGTCGATTGGAACGCGGCGCGAAAGGAACGGAACCAGGACACCTCCAGACCGAATGCGGCGAATCCAGTGCACACGACGATGAGAGCCTCGGACCGAAAGTGCTGCCGTTCCAACTGCATCCCCGAGGTACTGTGCGGGCTGACGTCCGCAGAACCTTGCTGCGGTGCCCGCAAACTCAATGCATACAAAGCAATGCCCACGAGAATATTGAGGCAACTAGTGAGCTGGCCTGTCGCTGCAATTCCGAATTCCGGAATGAGCAAGAAGGTTGCAACCACGACGCCGACCCCCGCACCCGCGGTGTTGCACGCATAGAGACGGGCAAGAGAGTTGCCCGGCAGCTTGCGAAATACCGGCACGCTCGCCCCCATGGCGAGCGCGGGAATCCCCAGTGCGGCAAATATGCCGAGGGGATGGAAGAAGGGGGCGAGCTCTGGGTTCCATCGAAAGAGCTGCGAATCGAGCCTGGCAACGAACGCGAAAAGCGCGCCGAGATACAGTCCGGAAATGCCGATGCACAGTTCGAGCAGCGCGTAGGTCTTGAGCCCCGGCAAGGCGCCCAGTCGAGCTTCTACCCTCGAAATCGCCCATGAGCCTAGAGAGAACCCCAGCATCAGACTACTGAACACGAGAGCACTTGCTTCGGCCGAGGCGCCCAGCGCGAGCGCGGCATGATGCAGCCACAATATTTCCCAGGTAAGCGCGGCAAGACCACCGCAGAATACAAGCAGATGCAGCATGAGCACGGGGCGGTTTGCCGGTACCGACGGCTGATTCGTCATAACATCACAATATCGAGTATCGGACTCCCTGGCGCAACGTCGTCAACGTCGGAACGAAGCGATCGAACTCGTGCATCACTCGATGCGCAACGTGAAGGCGATCACCGAGGAGCTGTGAGGGCACAGTTTCTCGGCCCCGGCGATCGGCACGATCAAGCAGCACTTGATGCGAGCTTACAGGAGTTTGCCACGCGACGACTCGACGATCGGTATCCGTATCGGATCCTCGAGGCGAGCTACGAGAAGGTGCGTGAAGTCGGTGTGGTCCGCAGCTGGGCGGTTCTGGTGGCGATCGGCGGGCCTGAGGTCCGAAGCCTCTTCGCGACTTCGTTGGGTTGCGGGTGAGCGCCCGCACTACCTAGGAGACCGGATCGTCACCCGTCCTTCGCGGTCGGAATCGGTCGATAGTACGGCCGGTCGGCTTGCACCCATTCCATGTACAGCTCCGCAAAGTCGGGACCCATCGGGTCCATGCCACGGATGGGCATCGAGCCGCGGCGGATGGTGAAGTCGTGCGGCGCGAGCTCCCCGGCACGCACGAAATGCCGCTCCGCCGCTGCAGCACGACCGGTCCGGTGCAGATACCATGCGAGTGAGAACTCCGTCCGGCCCAATTGTTCCTCGTGCGTCGGCAGCACCTGCAGCAAGCGCACCTGCTGCTCGTCGAGCGGCAGGTGATTTTCCTTCACCCACCGGCGCAGCGCATTGAGATGTGGGCCAGACTCGATACCGTGCATGTCCTTGAATGCATCGTTGCCGAACGCCACGTCGTTGGGACGCACGATGCGTCCGCGCTCATCGATCCACGTCACCGTGGGCACGTTGATGATGCGGTACAGATCAGCAACCACGTGCTCCGAATCAATGAGGCTGGGATGCGTGGGTGCGGCGGCTTCAATGAACGGCCGCGGATCGTCGGCGCATTGATCGAGCGCCACAGTGATCACGGTGAAACCGTAGTCCTTCAGCTCTTCGTGGAGTGCCTGCCAGACCGGCAGGTCGTAGCGGCAGCCTCACCAAGAGGCGTAGGCAACCAGGAGCACCTTCTTGCCGCGATAGTCGGAAAGGCTGTGCAGCGTTCCATTCAAGTCGGGCAGCGTGAAGTCGGGCGCATCGAGAGACGCGAGCCGAGTCGAGCGATCCACCGCCGACGCGCCGAGGCACGCGACGCGCTCGCCGATGTCGATGGCAAGCGGGCGCGACAGCAGCGCTGCGAAGCCGGCGAGGTCGATGCCGGCCGGCGTCACCACATCCGCGTGCCCACGCACCGGAATGCACTGGTCGTCCTTGCACAGCCCCTGCGGCTTCAGCTCCCACCCGAGCGCAGTGCGCAGCGCCGCCGGCGTGAGGGAGACGCGGTCGGCAGCAATCGTCGCGCGGGTTTGACAGATGCGGCCATCATCAATGAGCGTGAACGTCTCGTCTGCCATGGTGCGGGCCTCCCCTCAATCGAAATTCACCAGCTGGTGCTCGGCAAAGAACGTCGGTCCATAGATGTCTCGTCCCGAGAAGTACAGCGGATCCTTTGCGGTTGCCAGCATGGCGCACACCCGTCCGGGATTCTCGACCGGCAAACCCTTCGACGCGTCGAAACCGAAGTCGCCCATCTCTGCCACCATGCGTTCGGTGGTGACGAAGCCGGGCATGAGCCCGATGATCGCGATGTTGTGTTGGCGCAGCTCCTTCGCCAGTCCGGGCACCATGCGATTGAACGCCGCCTTGGTGATCGAGTATCCCAAACCCCAGCCACCTTCGCCGATCGGCGCCGGTGTCTCCCGATCGCCGGCGGTCGAGGTGATGTTGATGACGATGCCGCCGCCCTGCCGCCGCATGAGGGGCAAGCAGAGCTTGATCAGGTGCAGCGGGGCAATGACGTTGCACAGCATCATCTGCTCGATCAGCTCGACGGGCGTTTCTTCGAAGAAGTCCATGTGCCCCGGACCGATGTAGCGGCCGTTGTTGACCAGCACGTCGATGCGCCCGAAGCGGTCGAGCGCTGCTTGCACTGCGGCGGGCCAATCCTCGCGGACCGAGAGATCGAGCTTGGCAACGGCGGCCGCCGCACCAAGCTGCTCCACCTCGCGCGCCGTCTCGCGCAGGCTGCCAGGCAACGGCTTGGTCGCCGCTCGTTTGAGCGTCGAGGAGTACTCGAAGCGTTCCTGCCCGGTCACGGTGCGCGCCGTGAGCACCAGGTCGAAACCACGCTTCGCCAGCTCCAACGCGCAGCCGCGGCCGATGCCACGGCTCGCGCCCGTGATGAAAGCGACTTTTCGCTCAGCCATTCTCGGACCTCCGCTCCATCTCGTCCGTTCGCTGCCATTCTGTCTTCACGACGCGCCGCCGGATGCGCCACTGTTCGCCGGCGCGGACGAGCTCGTCCAGGTAGCGCACCCCGACGGTGAAGAGCTGGGTCACGTTGCCTTCCGTCAGACGGTGGTACGCAACGGCGTAGGTCTCGCTCTGTGCGCTGTCGCCGCTGATCTCGATGAGTTGATTGCCGACGAAATGCATGGTGCCGTCGTAGCGGGCCGTGCTGGCGCGCAGCCGCGCCAGCGCATCGATGATAGTGACGTGCCCCAAGGCGCCCTCGTACGAAGCATCGGGCAGGAAGCACGAAGCGACCAGGTCAAGGTCCTTGCGGTCGACGCCGCGCGCATAGCGCAGCATGACGTCTTGGATAGCGGCGCGATCGAGGAGCTGGCGAACTGCTGCGTCTGTGCTGTTACTCATCAACTTGGCGCACGCGTGAAGCGTCTCTCGTGAAGCGTGAAGCGCCGGAGAGGAATCTCCTTCTCGCGCTTCACGAGAGACGCTTCACGCTTCACGTCTTATCAATGCACGAGCACATGCCCTTCCAACCCGCCCTCGATACTCTGGCTGAGGCGTTCCCAGCCGCGGACGATGCGCAGTGCTTCGTCGCGGTTGGCCAGGCCGGTAGCGACGGCGAGCCCGGAGGCGGCTTCGACGACTTCCCAGCTCACGTCGCTCGTACGCCGCTGGCGCACTTCGCGCAGCCGATAGTTCGGCGACGCCTCTTCCTCGAACAAGATATCGCGACCGATCATTGCAGCACGCTCACGACGCCAGGGCGTCAGCTGCCGTACTCTCCAAGCGCTCGAGCTGGGCGTACAGCGCTTCGATTTCTTTGCGAAGCCGCGCGTAGTCGCTGTACAGGGT
This sequence comes from Binatia bacterium, assembly GCA_041497995.1. Classification (GTDB taxonomy): domain Bacteria; phylum Desulfobacterota; class Binatia; order HRBIN30; family HRBIN30; genus DATKMS01. Next base: position 5,239 of record JBGQHM010000184.1, read on the forward strand.
GTGCGGATTCGGGTGCCTCTGATGGAAATCGGGTCGGTTGAGGCTCTCGCTCAGTGCGCCCAGCTCGGTTTCCTTCTCGCTGATCGCCGCTTCGAGCTGCCGGACTTGTTGCGCGCGTCGCGTTTGCTCGCGTTCCTGCCGCCGCTGCGCGGAGCGGTCAACGCTCGCGCCTGGCCGCCTGCCATTGTTGTCGGCAGCTGGCGCCAAGCGCGGCGCCGGGAGCTGGACGTCGCCTGCCTCCTTCTTGCTGAGGTACTCTTCGTAGTTGCCGAGGTAGCGCACCGCCGTGCCGCTGCCCACCTCGATCACTTCTTCGGGCAAGCGGTCGAGAATGTAGCGATCGTGCGCCACCAAGATGAGCGTCCCGGTGTAACCCAGCAGCGCGTCGAGCAGCACTTCCTTGGCGTAGATGTCGAGATGATTGGTGGGTTCGTCGAGCAGCAGGCAGTTGGACGGCTGCAGCAGGAGCTTCGCCAGCGCTAGCCGGTTGCGCTCGCCGCCGCTGAGCACGCCGATGCGCTTGTTCACTGCGTCGCCGGAGAACAGGAACGCGCCGAGGATGTGGCGCACTTGCGGCACCAGATCGGGCGGCGCGGCGCGCGTGATCTCTTCGAGCACGGTGCGCGTCGGATCGAGCACCTGCGTCTGGTCCTGCGCGAAATAGCCGAGCGTGACGTTGTGGCCGACGATGCACTCGCCGCTGTCGAGCGGCTCGACCCCGGCGAGCAGCTTCATCAGCGTCGACTTGCCGGCGCCGTTCGGGCCGACGAGCGCTACCTTGCGGCCGCGCTCGATGGCCAGGTCGAGGCCGGTATACACGACGAGATCGCCGAACTGCTTGCGCGCATCGCGCAGCTCCAACACCATGCGACCGCCGCGCGGCGGCTGCGGAAAACGGAAGTGAACGGTGCGGAAACCGTCGGGCGGCTTGAGGCGCTCGATCTTGTCGAGCTGCTTGATGCGGCTCTGCACCAGCGCCGCCTTCGAGGCCTGGTAGCGGAAGCGGTTGATGAAGGCCTGTAAGCGCTCGATCTCCTCCTGCTGCAGTCGATAGGCTTCCGCCTGACGCTCCAGCCGTTCTTCGCGCTCCACGAGGTAGCGGCTGTAGTTCGTCTTGAAGTCAGTGATGCTGCCGTGCGTGACCTCGCTGATCTGCTGCACCACCACATCGAGGAAGTAGCGATCATGGGCGACGACGATCACCGTGTGCGGGTAGTCGGCGAGGAACTCCTCCAACCAGGTGCGCGCCTCGATGTCGAGGTGGTTGGTGGGCTCGTCGAGCAGCAAGAGCCGTGGCCGGCGCAGCAACAGGGTGGCAAGCGCCAGGCGCATCTGCCAACCGCCGGAGAACTCGCTGCAGTCACGCTGCAGGTCGCTGGTGCGAAACCCCAACCCCGCCAGCACGCGCTCGGCCTGCGCCTCCATGTCGTAGGAGCCGTGCGTGTCCCACTCGGCGCGGAGGTGCGTGTACGTCGCCATCAGCTCATCGTGGCGCGGGTCGTCGACCGGCACCTCGGCAAGCTCGTGCTCCACGCGGCGGCACTCCGCTTCGAGGGCGCGCACCTCGGCGAACGCCGTGAGTGCCTGCTCGAGCACCGTGCGCCCGGAGAGACCGAACACCTCCTGCGGGAGATACCCGACGGTGCAATCCTTCGGTACGGCGACAATGCCGTCGTCGGGCTCCACTTCACCGGCGACGACGCGCAGGAGGGTCGACTTCCCGGAGCCGTTGGCGCCGACCAACCCGACGCGGCCGCCCTCGGGCACGAACCAGTTTAGCCCGTCGAGCACGACCTGGCCGCCGTACCGCTTTCTGAGATTGCTGATCGTGAGCATGCAGGGGCAGATGTAGCCGGGGTTGCGCAGCCTGGCAAGCGAAGCGCTTCTGACGGCGGGCTCCAGACGACAGCGTTGCGCGAGCGACAGGGTTGGGTTACTTCGGTCGTCCCTGCTTCGATGGACGTCCTCGCCGGCATCGCCAAGTTCCTCGCTCTGAACGGACTGACGACCCTGGCGGCGCTCGGGGTGGCGTCGCGCTGCCGGCTGGCGTCGCGCGCGGAGCGTCTGCTCGCAGCAGCGGTGCTGTTCACCGGCATCGCGTTGGCGAGCGGCTTCGCATTGGGGTTGACGGGGCTGCTGCGCTTCTGGCCGCTGCTTGGTGTGCAGGCGGCACTTGCCCTTGCGGCGGCGGCGGTTGCCGAATGGCCGATCGTCGTAGCGACGCTCGAACTACGGCCCTGGTGGCGCCGCATCGATGGCGCACCGTTGCGCATTTCAGTCGCGCTGGTTGCGATCGCGTATCTCTACGTCGTTTTCCTGGGTGTAGTAGGTGAGCCGTTTGCCGGTGACGAGCTGACGTACCATCTGCCGCTGATTGCGGCGTTCGCGCGCGCGGGGCGCATCGTCGTGCCGCAGCTCGGCCGCTTCTGGCACACGGACTGGTGGGCCTACCATCCGGCCAGCGCGTACCTGCTCTATCAATGGTGGGTCCTGCCGTTCGGCAGCGGCGTGTTGGTCGATCTCGCACAGCTGCCGTTCGCCGTGGGGACGGCGCTGGCGACCTACGTGTTGGCGCGCCGGTTCGGGGCCCGCGGGCGCGGCGCCTTGTGGGGCGCGCTGCTCTTCCTCGCGGTGCCCATCGTCATCAACGAGTGCAAGACGGGCATGGTCGATGTCACGCTCAGCTTCCTGTTTGCCTCCGGACTCGCCTTCGCTTTGGCGACGCCGTGGACAGCGTCGTCTGTCCTGCTCACGGCCATCGCCTGGGGCGCGGCCCCGGGCGCGAAGCTGTCGGGGATGATCTATGTCGCCGCCGGCGGCGCCTGCCTCCTGTTACACCTCGTGAGCATCGCGCGCGGGCGCGCGCTGCTGCGGCGCATCGTCGTGGCGGGCGCCGCAGTAGGCACGGGCGTGCTGCTCCTCTCGAGCTACTGGTTCGTCCGCAACTACTGGCTGAAAGGATCCGCGATCTTTCCGCTCAGCGTGCTGGATGCCCAGGCGGTGGCGTGGACCAACATCATCTTCTACGGCCCGCTGATCCCATTGCTGGACTTTTCGCTGTACGACCCGATCTTCTTCTACAACTACGAGACCGGCGCGGGCGTGCAGTTCGTTGGTTTGGCGTTGCCCGCGGCCACGGTACTCGCCGTGGCCGCGCTCCGACGGCGGCGATGGGGTGTTGCGGCAGCTGCGGCAGTCGGGCTGGTCATGTATCCGTTCTGGCTCGCCTCCCATTCCCGTGAGCCGCACACGATCTTTCGTTTCGTGTTGCCGGCGATGCCGATCGGCTTCGCGGCGGCAGGCTGGCTCATCAGCCACGCGACACGGCAGCGGCTACTGACGAGGTTGGCGACCGTGTGTATTGCGTTCAGTGTTGTGAACGCTGTCCCGCATGCCGGCACGTTCATCGTGCCCGAAGCGCTGCATGCGGGCCTGCGCCAGTTGGTACTGGGCACGCAGCGGCTCGGACGATTCGACCGGATGGGCGACTTGGCCATCCAAGACTACCGGCGCGCCTGGCACTACCTCGATGAGTTGCGCGGTGCGCACGACATTGCAGCCAGCCACCTCATTTTCACCGCCCCGATGCTCGGCGCCGACTTCCGCCACCGCGTGCATTTCTTCGATCCGTCGTCGCGGCAGGAGTGGCTCAAGGACCTGGCAGCCGCACAGGTCGACCAGGTCGCGCTCGCGCAAACGGCGGATCCCCAACACAGCATCAGCAGCAACGGCGGCCTCCTGCAGTTGAACATGCAGATGCGGGTCATCGGCGACGAATCGTTGGAGGCGATGCAGGAACTGCCGCCACGGGCGATCCGCGGCGTCCGCATCCGCTACGCGGTCGCGGCACCGGCCAACGTGCGCCTGCTGCTCGGCTTCAATCACTTCGCCGACTTGAGCGAGCTGCCGCTGGATATGCCGCAGACGCAGCGCGAACACACCGTCGCGTGGAGCGGCGTGCTCACTGATATCGATCTGGTGCTGCAGTTTGTGCCGCGCACCCGTTTGCGCGACGACATCTCCGTGCACGTGTCGGCCCTCGAGCTGCTCACCGATGACGGCGCCCCGGTCGAGGTACCGCTTGCGGCGGAGCACTGGTGGCGGGCATTGTGGCCCCTTGAGTACTACTGGGTGGAGAGCGACCCACGGCGCTTCCGTCTGGCCTTCAGAGACCAGCACTACTGGGGGGCCGGTTCGGCGACCGAGATGCGTATCTATGAGGTGAAGGAGGACGAACAGCCGTGACCGACGGTGACGAACGGGTCGGTCGTAGAGTGGTGTGGGTGGCGGTCTGCCTGACGGGCATCTACATCGCGATCCACCTGCCAATGCTGTACCGCTCATTGATCCAGTGGGGCAGTCTGGTAAGTGCGTTATTCGGCCAGTAGCCGGAGAGTCGTGAGCGTGGCGGTTCTCCCAAGACGACGTGGAGGTCGAAACGATGGAGATCAACGGTATCGCCCATGTGATGCTGACCGTTAGCAACTTCGAGGCGTGCGCGCCGTTCTACGAGCGGCTGTTGACGTTCCTCGGGCTCACGCCGGTCATCAATGCCGACGGGATGCTGTACTGTGTGGGCGGCCGCACGGCCGTCGGTATCGTCAAGGCGGAGGACGCGCACCGTCACGAGCGCTTCGCCCAGCTACGCGTCGGTTTGCATCACGTCAGCTTCCGGGCGCGTGAGCGCGCCGACGTCGACGCCGTGTATGACTTCCTGAACACGATCGGTGCGAAGATTGTTCACCCACCGGAAGATGGGGCATGGGCGCCCGGATATTATTCCGTGCTCTTCGAGGATCCTGACGGCATCCGCCTCGAAGTGAACCACGTCCCAGGCCGGGGGCTGCTGGCGGACTCCGCCAAGGGCTGACGTGGAGGTTGCCTCGGCGCTTGCGGCCGCCGGCGTGTGGCCGGCGGTGGCGCTGACGGGACATCTGGCCTTCACCCGGACGTGGCGGGGCGACGGTGCCGCGCTGGTCACGTCGTGGGCACTGCTCGCTGTGGCAGGTCTCGCCATGTGGTCTGTGCCGCTCCTCGGTAGCGTCGTGCTCGGCGTCTACCAGCCGGTGTACGTCGGCATGGCGGGCTGGTGCATCACCGTGCTCGGAAGCGCCGCTCTTTGGCGACGCGCGGCGCGGCGCGAGCGGCCGGCAGGCCGCAACGCGATGTGGGATCGGGTGCTGGTCGCTGGCTTGGTGCTCGCGGGCTGTCTGTATCTGGGATTCCCGACCGAGAGCATTTACGGCGGGCGCGATGAAGGCGTGTACGCCAATCACGCGGTCTACATGGCGCACCACGGCAGGTTGGATGTTCCGTATCCGTGGCCCGCGGCTGCCGGCGACATCTTCGTGAATGGCTGGGGCGGCTTTCCTGGCTTCTACAATACTCCCGGCACGATGACCGTGCAGTTCGGTCATCTGTTTCCCGTGTGGCTCGCGCAGGCGTACGCGACGTTTGGGCAGCACGGCCTGTTTCGGCTGAATGCGATCTTCGCGCTGCTGGCTCTGGCCGTTGTCTACGACGTGTTCGAGATGGCCGCAGGCGCGCCATGTGCCGTGGTGGCGACCCTCTTCCTGGCGTTCAATCCGAGTGAGCTGTGGATGGCGCGCATCACCTTGAGCGAGATCCTGACCCAGCTGTTTACCTGGTCCGGCCTCTGCCTGTTGCTCCGCGCCTTGCGGCAGGACAGTCCAGGGTTGGCGCGTTGGGCTGGTGTCTGTCTTGGGGTGTCCGCGTTGGTGCGCTTCGACAGCTTGTTCCTGCTGCCGATGCTCTTGCTCGCGCACGCGGGGTACCGGGTGGTTGCCGCGCCACCGTCACGCTCGGGGTCCGTGTGGATGGCGATGTACACAACGGCTCTGCCGCTCTTCGCTCTGGCGGTTGGCTATTTCCTTGTGTTCAGCCGTCCGTACCTGAATGAGCGGCCCTACGTGCAGACGCTCGCCGTGGCAACCGGCATCGCCGCCGCGCTCCTGCTCGCGCTGCACCCGGTGATCATCGCGAGCATCCGCCCGTGGATCCGGCACCAGGCGGTGCTCGTTGTGTTGGGTGCCGGGCTGGTGGCGTTGGCCGCCTACGCGTATTGGATCCGGCCACTGCCGGTCGCCCCGCCGCGCATGGCGTATCAGTTCCCCGGGTTCTACATCGATCTCAACAAGGGCGACTATCGGACAGAATCGCTGGTCGACCTGGCGCGGTACCTGTCACCCGTTGTGGTGTGGGCAGCGATCGCTGGTTGGTACGTCAGCCTGTGGCGAGTTGCGCGCGGCGAGTGCGAGGCGTACCTCGCCGTCCCTGTCGTCCTCATTGCCGGATTCTCGCTGGCCTACCTGTACGCCCCGTCCAACACGCCAGATCATCTGTGGTGGGTCCGGCGCTTCACGCCGGTGGTAGTGCCCGGGTTCGTCCTCTATGCCACTGTCGCCGTTCGAAGGCTGTTGCAGACATTGCCGTCACACTGGTCTACAGCAGCGGCGATTGCGACGGTCACGTTCCTGGTCGCGTTCACCGTTCGTACCGACGCGCTGATTCTGACCTTCGCGGAAGATGAGGGTCTCTATGCCCAACTCTCGCGCTTGGCGGATAAACTGCCGGCCGGGGTGCCCATCGTCGCACACGGGCACAAGTTCTGGCTCACGCCCTTGTACCTCGCCTTCGATCGTCTGGTTGTTCCCATGGACCTCAACAGTGCGGATGGACAGCGAGCGTTGCGCGCGTGGAGCGCGCAACGGGCCGCCGCTCATGAACCGGTCTATGTGCTCAGCGAGGTCGACGAGAACGTGCAAGCGCCCGACCCAAACGACGTGATCGTGTCCCGGTTGACTACCGAGCCGTCAATCGGCCGGCTGCCGGAACACACCATCATCGTCAAAGCGAGGTTCAGGGTCGCCAAACTCCCCAAACCTGAATTGATAGTGCTGCCGCCACCTGCCTACGAACATACAGACCACCACTGACGGAGGCTGACGGGTGGGGGGTGCATTTGTGGGGCTTTGCCCGCCAATGGCTAAACCGTCTCGCATTGCTGGGCACCCGTTGAAATTGCTGGGCAGGCGATCTTCTGAAGCATCGGGGTAATTCCGAGTTCGTGCATTGAGGAGCTTATGGCGAACGGGTTTCACTAAGGGGCGCATGGTCGTCCTGCCAGGTGAATTGGGCGGCGGCCTGAACCCAACATGGAGTGGTTTCGTCAAACGCTATGCCTGACTAACGGCTTAGCGCCTGCCGTTGCTTGATTCGCGCCTCCACTTGCTTGATTGGTGGAGCTGCGGGGAGTTCCTCTGGCATCACGCCGCCGAGATCCTCAATGGTTCGCCGAACGGCGCGACCAACCCTCTCGTTTACTGTTATTGCATCGCGCTCAGTCTGAATTCCGTCACGCAGGATTTTCGGATTTTCTTAACCGCCTGGGTATAGTTCGTAGACCAAGTACCACCTTGTCACTTCTCACGAGCATGACCCAGGGGCTTCTCACAAGCATGACCCAGGGTCCCGAGGCCGGGTTAGTTATAGCATGAGTTGGATCTCGTGATTCAATTGGCCGTTGGTCCGGTGCACCTCCTTTCGGAAGGATCTCCC
>JBGQHM010000185.1:0-12776 GCA_041497995.1 Binatia bacterium
ATCGGCCGGTACGAGGGCACCGATGAGTTTCTAGGCCGCGCGGCCACTCCATCGTCGCGCATCGCTGAACGGCAGCCCCACCGCCAGTCAACGACGGAGCCTCAATAGGTGTTTGGTGCAGCTCACAGTACTGCACCCGCTGTGAAACGAAGTCAGCGTACCACCCTCACTTCGGACGCCGCGTCTGCTGCCCGCGAGAGCCACCCCGCCCCCGTGACGCTACCGCCGAGAGACAATCGCGCCTGGTAGTATGCACTCCGGCTGCGGATTCCTGTCACGATAGGCTCGTACAGCTTGTCGACTCCGACGACCAGGAGAGTCTTCTCTGGGTGTTCTGCAGAGGCTCTCACGACAGCCCGTACCACTTTATCGTCGACCGGGCTGGGGACGAATTTCCTTCCCGCTGCGCCTCTCGGGCCAAGCGAGTAGAATAACAAGAGCGCGAAAGTTAGCTTCGCCAGCTCCGGATAGGTGGCCTCGAAGAACCACCCAACCTTCTCGACCGTCCAGGCTTTGCGACCACCCTCGACTTCGACTACTCCCTCCGCGCCGTCGACCCCGCAGAGGAGCGCGTCGCAGACTCTGGTACCTCTCATGCCGTGGCGGAGGGGGTGGGCGCTTGGACCGCCCTCCAGGGCATAGCGATCCGCCTGCCCCGTCGAAACCCACCAATCGACAACGATTCCGATCAGAGTCGCGTGGCTATTGCCGAAGGTCTGCGCGGCCACGTGCCAGCGGGCCGTTGCAAGAGACTCGAGCAACAATTCAGCGCCGGGCGATGTCATCGCTCGTGTTGCGGCTAACGTTGTGGCGATGAGCCGCGCGTTCTTTTCGCGCCGGTCTCGATCGCCTGGTTCGGCACGATCCAGCACTCACACTATAGGCGGCATCTCTCGCGCACCATGAATGATCCTCAACACGTCGACGCGCGCAGGATGGACGCGGTACACGAGCCGATACTTCCGCACGATGAGCTCTCGAACCGACGGGTCGTCGTACTCGGGCACCCGGCGACCGCGTTCTGCGAAAAGGCGGAGCGAGCGCGCCGCGGCGACGAGCTCGCGCACGACGGTGGCGGCGTAAGACTCAGAATCGCGGGAGATGTGCTCTGCAACGGCCACGAGATCGTCGCTGGCCCAGACCGACCAGATTATTTCCCGATCCATCGTGCCACTCGCTGCTCAACTTCCTCTTGGGACAGCGTGCGGCCCTCGGCAATGTCGCGCAGTCCGGCATCGATCGCCTGACGCACGTAGAGGCGGTATTGGATATCTTCGAGCGTTGCGTCGTCCGGGAGCGCGTCGAGAATGCGTCGAACCTCGTCCTTCGCGGTTTCCATGTTGGGCTCCTCTGCCACAGTTACCTGTACCGCAAACGGAGGATACGCGGAAGCTCGGGCCGCCGAACGCCAGCGCGAGGCAGCCGAAGCCGGTCCACTACAGCGCTTCCGTTCGGCCCGCCATTTCGGAGCCTCGCTCAAGCCCTGAACTTCGGCCATCTATTGTAGCCGATTGTCGGGTCATTCGATCTCAGTGAGAGAATGTACTCCACTTCCTTCTGGTTCACTTCCGCCTCCAACGCGTCCTCGGATTCCCAGAGAATCTCCCGTTTGACGGTGAAGTTGCGTCTTTGCTCGCGGGTGAAGTCCTGCGCGATCAGTTTGCTGTCCGCGCTCCCGATGTAGTTGATGCTGTCGGTGAGATCCTGTCCCACGTAAATCTTGCCGTTGGGGTACGTGATCTTGTAAATCACCTTCATGGCTGCGCCTCGCCGCACGCTGAACTCTGGGCATTACACGCCGCGGCCACTACGCAGTGTATCCCCTCGGCAGAGCGGCCTCGTGGCCGCGGTGGTGTAGCTGCATCTGTTCGGATCGCCTTTCCCATCATGGGTCTCAGTGTGGGGTGGCGTCAAACGTCTGGGTTCCCGTTTACCAACGACACGCCGCGTCGAAGAGTCCCGACGATGTCCTTGAAATGCCCGGGCGACGATGCGCAGTACGTTCGCAAATGGTCCTCCGCGGACGCGCAGAAGTCGAGAAAACGGAGCGGACCACAGTGAACGTGGCCACAGCGCAACCACATGAATTGTGTTTCTGGATGGCGCGCGACAACCTGCATCGCTTCCACCAATCGATCAGGCTCGCTTGCGACAACAAGAGTCACGCCATCCTGCAGAACAGCCGGCAAGACTATTGCGGGCTGGCCTGGATCGTCAGAAAGGACAATGGTGTTGGCATTGAGAGACCGCCTCGGTCGGTTCCAGGTCGGTGATACACTCTAGGCGGACAATCTGCTGTACCTGTATGCTGTCGACGCAAACTGGGCTTCGTGGTCGGCCAGCATGCGGATCCTGCTCGATGGCGATCGAAGTGTGCATTCCCACGCACCCGCCATACTGACCGAGCAAAAGGTTGAGCGCGCTACACAGAGCACTCTTGCCTTGCCGGGAATCCCCGCGATGAAGAAAGGATGGCCCTTGAAGAGTTGAAGAGTGTCAATGTGAACTTCCTTGCAGCAACTGCCAAGGTCGCCCTCCGTTTCGAGGCGAAGGCCTTTGATGACAACTAACGGTTCCTGGACCATGATTTGAAGAAGGCCGAACGTAAGAGGGTTTTTCCGTCGTCCGGCCAGATGCGCAGCCCGCTGCTGAGGCAGACTGGCTGCGGCCGGTTGGCGGAAAGACCCCGTTGAGCTGAACCGCGTATCACGAACGGTTACTCGCTATGGAGTTTCTATCCCAGAGGGAGCGCGCGTGGCAACGAGCAGGCGGACAAGAGGCGCGGCAGTGGGGTGGGGAGGACGGGTGGCGGGAGCGGCGGGGAGTGCATCACACGCAGGTGCACGGCCCTCGTGCTGCTGAAAGCAGCAGGGGCGCGCGCACCGCGGCACCGCAAGCTGTGTGCCCGCCCAGACCGACGGTGCGTGCGGAGGGGATGGCTCGGGTCATGACGTGTCGCGCCTGTGCGGGGCGAGGATATCGAGGACACGCATGGGCTGGCCACACACCGGACACGGTGCCGGCAGTGGCTCGGTGTGGCCATCCGCATCGTCTGCGCGCCCACTACCGGTGTCGTCGAGATCGGCAGATGCCGCTGGTGGGGCTGCACCAACACCGAGGAGCTCGCGGCAGCGCGCCAGCTTCGGCCCGCGGTGGCGATTGGCGAGGAGCCCATAATGGCGGATGCGCATGAAGCCGCGGGGCAGCACGTGCAGCAGGAAGCGGCGCAGAAACTCCTCGGCGCTGAGCGTCATCTCCTTGGTCACGTTGTGGTCGGCGTAGTCTTTCCACGCAACGCGCACGATGCCGTCGCCGACGAAGCGGATGCGACGGTTGGCGATGGCGACGCGGTGCGTGTAGCGACTCAGATATTTCAGCACGCACTGGGGTCCGCCAAACGGGGGCTTGGCGTAGACGACCCACTGGGTGCGGCGCAGCTCGGTGAGCAGCTGCAGCCAGTGGGCGGCTTCAGAGAGGTGGGCGCTTTGACCGGCAAAGCGCAGCGCCCTCGTGCGCTGCAACCGATCGAGCGTCGCGAGGTACTTGCCGCGACACAGTTTGCTCAGCGCCTTGACCGGGAACAGGAACCCGCGTCGCTTGGTCGCATGCCAGCGCCGGGCGTCGGCGCTCAAGCCGCCGCCGCTCACCACGCAGTGCACGTGGGCGTGCGCGGTGAGGTTCTGGCCCCACGTATGGAGCACCATGGTGATGGCGGGTTCACCGCCGAGGTGTTTGGGGTCGCGGGCGAAGGCCAAGAGCGTGGCGGCGGCAGCCTGGAACAAGAGGCCATAGAGCTGGCGCGGGTTCATGCGGATCAACGTATTGAAGGCATGTGGCAGGGTGAAGACGACGTGGAAGTACTCCACCGGCAGCAGCAGGGTGGCCTGCTCGGCCGCCATCCACTGCGCCCGCTGCTGGCCCTGACATTTCGGGCAGTGGCGATTGCGGCAGGAGTTGTACGCGATGCGCGTGTGGCCACACGCATCGCAGCCCTCGACGTGTCCGCCCAATGCCCCGGTGCGACAACGACCGATGGTGCGTAGCACGCGGCGTTGCGCGCCGGAGGTGGGGTGGGTGCTCAGGAAACCAACGCCGTACGCGCGCACCACATCGGCCACCTCGAAGGCGGTGCGGCCGGGGGAGTCCTCTCCTGCCGTCGCCCGCGGTGGCGACGGCCCGGCCATCGACTAGCGGCGCGGCACCGGGTGCGCGAGGACGATCTGATCGAGAGGCGAGACCCGTTGGGCCATCGTCCCGGTGGTCACGTGCAGGTAGCGCATCGTGGTCTTGATGTCCCCGTGCCCCAACATGCGTTGCAGCGTGGGCAGATCACAGCCGAGCTCCAAGGTGTGCGTCGCGAACCCGTGCCGGAGGGCATGGATGCCTCCCTGCTTCTCCACGCCGGCGGCGTGCTTCGCGCCGTAGTAGATCTTCTGCACAACGGTAACATCTAGGGCGCGGTGTGGATCACGGCGCGACGGGAACAGCCGCTCGCTCTGCGGTGGACAGACTGTGCGGTAGCGCTCGAGCGTCTCCACCACACCGCGGGGCAGGACCGTGTAGCGGTCTTTGTTGCCCTTCCCCTGTTCGATGCGGATGAACCCGCGGTCGCGGTCCAGGTCACTCCAACGCAGGTGCGTTACTTCGCTGACCCGCAGCCCCCCGCCGTAGGCGAGCATCAGCAGCAACCGTTCGCGCACTGTGCGGGTGGCCTCGATGACGCGGCTGACCTCCGCGCGGCTGAGAATCTCCGGCAGCTTCTGCGGCTGGCGCGCCACCGGCACAGCCAGACTGGCGTGCGGCCGGCGCGCCGTCACGTCGTAGAAGAACCGCAGGCCGCAGCGGATCTGCTGCCGGCTACTGGCCGACAGCTGGCGCTCCTCGTTGACGTAGATGAGATAGCGGTGGATCTCTTCGTCGCTCAACGTGTCGGGCGCTTTGCGGTAGTACTTCGCCAGCCCCCGCACGGCCGCGACGCAGGCCTCGATCGTGCGCACCGAGAAGTCGCGCACCCGCATGTCCTGCTCCATCCGATCGCGTCACTCGCCCATGATGACCTCCTGTGTCTGGGGTCGTGACCGGACTGATCACGACCACGTCCGTTGGGAAGGTCATTGTGGCGCACCACGGGACCGCGGGCGTACCGTTCGCTCTCCTGTGTCGACGAAAAGGCAAGAACGCTGCGCGAACCAGATCCCACCGCGCAGCGGTTTAGACCCTATGGAACGACCGGCTCACGATCGTAACGTCGTGGGCATCGCAAGCGGTTTCCCCGCTGGTGAAGAATCCACGCATCACGCGGGTTAGCGCCAGAGGCGCCAGAGCCGCATACGAAAGGAGCCGGTCGATGACAGAGAATATCACGCGCGCGTGCAGGCGGCCCACGCGCTCCAGATGCTTGAGGAGGCGGTCCCGGACACGCGTTGCCAGCATGGTCACCCGATCCTTGTTCCCCTTGCCTTCGCGAACGAGAATCTCGTTGTGCATGAAGTCGATGTCTTTGACAGAGCCGTAAGCACTCGATCAGACGCAGCCCCGAACCGTACAGCAGCATTGCCATAGTCCACGAAACGCCGTCAAGCGCGGCGAGCAGTTAGGGGCGAGCTACTGGAACGATTCGGTGAATAAAACCTGCTGTACGTAGACGAAGACCGGCGTGTTCGGCGGCAGATTGCCGACGTCGGTGAAGTGGGAGTCGTAGTTCCAGACTCGGTTCGGAGCGTTATAGATGTTGCAGTTGGCGCCGCCGCCAACGTTCGGGTTGTTGGTGGCGGGGTTACCGCCGGTGCCGCACCACAAACCGTTGACATGTATCGGCGTGCCTAGGCTGACGAACGAGCCATTGTACGTCAGCGTGCGCCCGCCCCAGTCTTCGTGGAAGCGCGGATAGTTCTCCAAGCCACCATTGTACAGGCCGCCGTTTGTAACGTCGACGCCACCCAGGAAGGCCGCGTTGATCGTCGTATCTGCCGCAGCACGATCTGCAGCCGTCACATCCCAGATGCTCTGCCTATCATTGCGAGCGCAGTTGCTGTTGAAGTTACATTGCTGGTTGGGGCTGCCCGTTGCGCCGGCTTGCTGCCACATGTTGTTCGACATGACGTTGATGCTGTCACCCATCAATGCCGCTGGCTCCCACACCGAATCGCCGGCGGCGCCCCGGTTGTAGTCACCAAGGACGTACAGCGCCTGATCGGTCACGAAGGTCAGCCCGGTTAGATCGGCGGTCGGCGCGTAGTTGGGCAAGTTGCGCGAGCCGAAGACTCGGATACCGTAGTTGGTGATTCCACCGGATATGGGAGAGGCGAGATTCGAGTCGTCGATGGTTGCGAAGATGATTGGTCCGCCTTCGCTGATGTCGGCTGGGTCGAAAAGCCGCCCGGCCGAGGGTTGGGCGTTGTTCCATCTAAGCAAGTCGCTCACGTTGATGTTCAGGAGCAACATCCACTTGCGTTCGCGCCAATTGTAGAAACCGCCGCGACGGTAGTCGGTGTCGAAGGCGACGGCGGCGTTGGAAGCTCGCATGTCGCTCGCATAGACGCGGGGGTCATTGTTGCCGGGGTTCCAAGTAGGGGTGACCCCCGGGTCCTGCTGGCTCCCAACGAACCGGGGGGTGTACGAGAGTGCGGCTGCGTTGTTGCAATTTACGCGGCTGGTATCGGTGCAAGTACTCCGGGCTGGGTCTGGAACGTCCGTGTAAAAGATCGGCCGCGTTCTGGGGAACAAACTGTTGCCCGCGGCCTGATTCCAGACGGCATCGTTCATGAAGTTTTGCAATGCGGCGGTCTTGGCGACATCGGTAACACCATATTTGTCCTGGGCTTCGATGACGTGCGGCAGCACGGCCGGCACGAACGGAGGTCCCTTTATCGCTTCCAGCCTTGGGATCGCGTTGAGTTTCAGCACGATGCGCAGATCCGCTAGATTCCAGAAATCGCCCGTGCCGCGCTTGATGATATCCGGTTGGGGGATTGTGATGCTCTGGATCTTGCTGATCATGCTCCCCTTCCACGTTGCCAGCGTGGCCGCCGGAACCAGCCAGCGTGAACCAGCTCCGTTCTGGCACGGCAGCGTCTGCGGATCGAGATCATTTGAAGGAGGAACGATATCTTGGAGCATGTCGATGTTCACCGTGCCCGTACAGGGGCTAGACTGAGTGGTATCCTTCCGACCTCGATAAATGTCGCCTTTGGCGGAAACCTGCACGCTGGTGATTCCTGCGGTAGGATTGTCGGCAATACTCAACGTGCTGCCTGTGTTGGTATTGAGGTAAAGGTCTCCGTTGGTGTGGATACGGCCATTCAGAGTCATGTTTGGGCCCGGCAGAACCTCCAGGTCACCCGAGTAGAATGCAATGAACTGAAAGAGCGGAATGTTACCGACCCTGAATTGTGCGTTAACGTTCGCCTCCGTATCTCCCGTCGTGGAGACGGCCTGCGAACTCTCGATGTAGCTGTACTCGGTTGAGCTCAAGCCGGCGAACAACTGTCCGGCGGGAATGGTGATTTGCTGCCCGACCGCATTTCCGTCCGCTCCCGGGTTGACCGGATTCATCTGATACGTGACGGTCCGATTCCCGATGGTGAAGGAGGGGCGGGGCCCATACGGCCCGGTTGGCTTGTTCAGGCTCAGGAAGACATTGCGGTACTCACCCATGCCCTTGTTCAAGCCGGATTCAGCGGCGTAGAAGCCGGTAGTCGACCGCTGGAACGCGCCACGCAAGCCGGTATCCATGGTGACGGAGCTCGTCAGGCCGGCGGCCAGGCCCATGAGGAGTGCGAGGATCAAGATGACTGCGATGAGGGCGACGCCGGCTTCGTTATTGTGACCCGTATCCATCGATCGCCTCATGAGGGGAGAAGGTTGCGGGGTTTCGCGCTGATGCGTCCGGTGAGCCGGATGTACTGGCCGTTGCGGGCGGTCGTGCGTGAACGAACTGTGACCGTGATCATTATCGCATTCACCATGCGCCATTGATCGTCGGCGGCAGGGGGGGCGTCGATGATGTCGCAGGGTGGGCAGTTGCGCGCCAGCAAGTACTTGACGGTGAGGTTCTCAACTCCGTACGCGAAGGGTACCGCAGAATTCCCATTTGCGGCGATGGTGAGCACCGGCAAACTCGCGTTCGATGTGTCAATGGCGTAGGCTCGCTCATCGACCGCGTAGACACCGCTGCTTGCAGGGTAGGCCTGCGTCCAGCCGCCAGACTTCTGAATGGTGGTCGCGCTCGGTACGGCGGTAATCGTGAACGATTCGCCGCTTCCGTTCGGATGACGGATCAAAGCGCGCATTCCCACAGTGAATCCACTGGAACTGCCGACGGTGAATGTGCTGGCCGTCTGCGCCATGTCCGCTGACAGCGCTGTGCTCACGCAGCTGAGGTTTGGTCGCACCAGCCCGGTGCGTGTGGTGATGGTATCGCTTGTCGCCGAGTCGGTCCCATCCAGAACGACGAAATCGCCAGTGACCGGCAGGCAGGCGCCGCCGAGGCGCAGATCCCGCGCCATAGATTCCAGCGTGGAGCGCAATCCTTGCTGTGTTTCGACCAGAAGAGTTTGATCCTGCATGTAGTTGCGGCTGGCCACGAAGAGCCCGCCTGCTCCTGCCATGACAGTCGAGACGATGGCGGTCGCGACCAGCAACTCGACGAGTGAAAAGCCGCGTTCACCGCGTGATGTCTGTATAGATTGCATACAGCGATATGCTCTGCGCGCCTGCCGGTTCCGTCCAAGTCACCTGCGTAGTGATCGTCTTCAAACTGGGCGCCGGGGCGTCCGCGACGACAGTCGTTTGCACATGGTAGGCGGGGCTCCCGACCGCGGGGGTTGGGTCGGTAGTTCTGCTGGCGATGTTGGGGTAGTCAAGCGAGCGGATCGACTCGAGCTCCGCCTCGGCGACCGCGATGGCGGCGGTCGTGGTGCCGTTCGTTCTCTGTCGGCGGATGTGCTGGGTTAACAGATTGCCTACCGCGGCCGCTGCGATTCCGAAGAGTCCCAGGGCGACCAGCGACTCGATCAGGCTCGCGCCACGTTGTCGGCGTCTGCGTCTACAGCTCATTGATTTGCCCCGAGGGCCAGGCTTGGAGCGCCTTCGCCTTACCGAAGTCGTCGATGAGGGTGATCTGTTCGACCGCTGCCAAGTTGGTACTAATGCCCCGACTGTTGAACTCAATGTTCGTGCCGATGATCGCCTGGCACGGAGACGTACATTGCGTACCTGAGGCGAAGCGGGTGCTGGCAGGCAGGGCAATTGTCTTCGTCTTCGTGTCGTCGACGCTCCATACCCCCGCGCCGTCCTGCACCATCTGGGCGATACGCACCTGACTGGCATTGGCGAAATCGATGCGGAAGTGCACGCTCTTGGTGATCGCCTTCGCTCGGGCCAGGCGCAGGTTGGCGATCACGAGTCGCTGCGCGGCATTGATTTGCATTCGGCGAGCATCAAAGTGTGGGACGGCGATGCGGGCAAGGACCCCAAAAAGCGCCATGGCGACGATAACCTCGACCAGGGAGTACCCACTTCTTGAGGTGATCCGGCGCACAGCCCTCTTGTCCAGCGGCTTCCGAGTTCCCATCGCGACCATGGGGTGGACGCAAGCTACGTGCCTCTGCGACGGCGAACCGATCAGTGACTCAAAATGGTTCATCCGAACGTTGAAAGGGAACGCGTAAGCGTCATGACGTTACAGGGCCGACGGTTGCCATCGCCGAGCCTTGCCAAGGGTGGTCGCGCGGTGCTTCATGGCAGTCTAAGCAGCCGCAAGGTGCGTGCCGCATTCGCGTGCTCGCGGTCGCCGCCGGCGCTGCCGATTACGGTAGTGAAACTTCCGAGGGTACGCCAAGAAACGTTGCACTAGTACCGGGCGGGTCTATGAGGCCTATGCGGATATTCTTGACTCGGTGTTGCCGCGTTCCTATGCTTGCGGCCAGCTGACCAGGAGAGCATCGAGGCCCTCATCCGACACTAGGACAATGTGGACTGCTTCAGGGGGACGAAACGCGCACGAGAGACTGAGTGACCGGGTCGCAGGTGTGATCCTCGCTGGAGGTCAGAATCGCCGTATGGGCGGTGCTGATAAGGCCTTTCTCACCGTTAATGGCCAGACGGTTTTCGAGCGGACGTTGGGAGTGTTACGTGGCTGCTTTTCTCAGGTCGTGCTGGTGAGCAACACGCCCCAGAAATACGCGTCCTTTGATGTGCAAGTTACCAGCGATGAATTCATCGGACGGGGACCACTAGCCGGTATTCATGCGGCGCTCGGCGTGGTGGAACTCCCGTACGCGTTTGTGGTTGCCTGTGATATGCCCTTCCTGCGTGTGGAGCCCATCGCGTTCCTGGTACAGCGCGTCGTGCAGCAGGATGCCATCGTGCCGTGGTGGGATGGGGACATCGAACCGTTGCATGCCGTCTATGCCTCGCGCCTGCGAGAGGACATGGGGCAGGCGCTGCGGCGCGGCGGACACGCGATCAGGGATTTCCTTCCGAGCATCGCGGTCGATTACATACCCGAAGAGATCATGCGCCAGGCAGAGGGCGCGGACGAGTCCTTCCGCAACGTCAACACTCCCGAAGACGCAGCCCGGTTTTCCGTGCAGGTATAGATGTGAGGGCGAACAATCCGGAATGCTCGGACTCATTGACGCGAGCGGGATCGCGCAGTACAGTGCGCGCCGTTACTCGGAGGAATCGCCGTTCGCCGACCCGGCAGGAATGGCCGCCCTCGTAGAGTTGATACGCACCCGCCCCAAACTTGCCAATGTGAATATCGTCCTCTGTCCCGAGCCCGATGGGAAACGAGATCATCCGTCAGACGTATGACGAGTGGACGCGCGGTTGCGATCCCCTGCGTGCCCGCATCGTATTGTTTGAGCGCGTGCGGGATCTCCCATACGCGTACCCGTCCAGCCGTGATCCCAGCGCCGTGCTCGAGCAGCGGCACGGGTCCTGTTCGGGGAAGCACTACCTCCTTGGTGAGATGTTCCGGCTATCGGGCTTGGATGTGCGTCACATGATCTGCACGCACCGCTTCAACGAGTCTCCGCTAGCATTTCCGCGGCCCATGCAGGAAATGTTGCGAAAGAACGAAATCGTCGACCTGCATGACTACGTGCAGATTGCGGTAAACGACGGGTGGGTCGACATCGACGCAACCTGGGAACGCGGCCTCCGCGAGTTTGGGTTTCCGGTCAACGAAGAGTGGGATGGGATGAGTCCCATGGCCTTGAGCGTTGTGGCAGAGGACTACGCTGTTGCCGAACGCGACCCTGAACGGCTCAAGGAAGAATTGCTTTCTAAGCTGACGCCGCGCCAGCGCGCCCTGCGCAAACAGTTCTTAGAAGGGCTCAGCGGGTGGGTCCAGGAGCTGACTGCGGAGATTGAGCGGGACTCCGGCGCCGCATGAGTAGCGACGAACTCGTCGACATAGTCGACGATGCCGATCGGGTGATCGATCAGGTGACACGACACGAGGTGCGTCGCAGAAATCTCCGCCACCGCAGCGTCTACGTACTGGTTTTCAACTCCGCAGGGCAACTCTTCACCCACCGCCGCACGCTGACGAAGGACGTCTTCCCGGGGCAGTGGGATGTGGCCGCCGGTGGCGTCCTCAATGCCGGTGAAGACTACGACGACGGTGCCAAACGCGAGCTCCGCGAGGAGCTGGGCGTCGATGGCGTGACGCTACGACGTCTGTTTCCACTGCGCTATGACGATGCGCGGAACCACGTCGTCGGCATGGTGTATAGCTGCACATGGGACGGTCCCTTCCGCCTGCAAGCCGCAGAGATTGTGGAGGGGCTGTGGATGGACTTAGATGTCCTCCTGGATCGCACTCAACGAGACCCCTTCTGCCCCGATGGTCTCGAAGCGCTCCGACTCTATCTTGCCAAGCTCGAAGCGGCACGGCATCGCCGATGAGTTCGCCTAAACGGATTCGGACTGGTTGAGCAGGCAGTTTGCGCTTCAACTAGGGTCGTGTTTCTCGAGGGCACGGACACTTCCTTCGAGAACAAGCTTCCGAACCCCCCCCGCGTTTTCGATCGTTACGGTTGAGCCCTCAATAGCGATGACCCTGAAGATACCCGCCGCGCTCATGGTGACTACTCTGTCGCCGATTTCCAACATGGGCCCTCCTTCGGGCGTGATCCTAGCGAGCGATCACACCACGAGTAAAGCTGCTGGCGGGAGAAGCCGTTGTTGGTCGGAAAGGCGTGTGGTAGCGTCCGCGCGATGCAATTGGAACCGTCAGCCGCCTCCACCTCCGACGACGATGTGCGCTTGATGCGCGTGGCGCTCGTAGCGGCACGCCTTGGTGCTGCGGCAGGTGAGGTGCCGGTGGGGGCGCTATTGGCGCGCGATGGGATCACGCTCGGTGTAGCGCATAACTGCCCCATCCGTCTGCACGACCCGACGGCGCATGCCGAGATCCTTGCACTCCGCGAGGCGGCTCGCCTTGATGGCAACTATCGCCTTCCCGGGACGACACTCTACGTGACTGCGGAGCCATGTCTGATGTGCGTGGGCGCCTTGGTCCAGGCGCGCGTCCAACGCGTCGTGTTCGGCTGCCGTGAGCCCAAGAGCGGTGCGCTGGCGTCTGTGCGGACTGCGGGTTGGAGCTTCCCGGGCAATCATCGATTCGTCGTGACTGAGGGTGTGTGCGCCGATGACGCTCGTACGCTATTGCAGGAGTTCTTTCGAGCACGGAGAGGTGCGTGAGCCCGGTTGAAACGGCACGACTCGAAATCGTGTGACCCCTTGCGGGTCCGGGGGTTCGAATC
>JBGQHM010000186.1:0-12769 GCA_041497995.1 Binatia bacterium
CTCGTCGGTGTGCCCGATGCGATACAGCGCGTCCGCTATGGCTGCTTTGGCGCGGCAGTTCGGGTCGGTCTTCACCGGGTTTGTCATGAAGCGCTCGAACGCAGCGACCAGCTCGGGCGTGAGGACGGCAATCTCCGACTCACCGGCGATCTGTGCTGCTTTCGCCACGGCGTGCGAGCTCTTGCCGTTGAGCACCTTGCGCAACTCGGCAAGTGCCGCCGACGACGTTGGATCGTCGCGAAGACGATTGAGTGCGGCGAGGGTGTCTTCGAGCGCGTGCGACTTCGGCATCGGCGGCGGGTCCTATGCCACAGCCGCCCCGAGGTCGGTGATCGCCGCACCCACGGTGGTATCCACCGCCTTCTCCCACACGGCAGCGCTAGTGGTGTCGGCAGTGCGCGGAAACAGAGCGGCACGGGAAGAGCTCACCACTCCTCCCTCCAACCCGTGTGATCCACGTACCAGTCCGCGGACGGCGTCGGCAGTGCACCCACCTTGGGCGCCGTAGCCGGGGACCAGGAAGAGCGCACGCGGTACGAGGGCGCGGATGCGCTCGGCTTGCTCCGGGTAGGTTGCCCCGACGACGAGGCCGAGCGACGACCAACCGGTCGCCGGACCGGCCAAGCGTGCCGCTATCTCATTGAGCGAACTGGCAACCGCCTCGTACAGCGGCACGCCGCCGCTGTCCCGGTCCTGGTAGTCGCCCGAGCCAGGATTGCTCGTCTTCACCAATACGAAGACGCCGCGTCCATGTTGCTCCGCCTTGCGGATGTATGGTTCGAGCGTGTCACGTCCCATGTACGGATTCACCGTGAGCGCATCGACCGGCAACCCGCCGTCTGGATCGAGGTAGGCGCGCGCATAGCCTTCGGCGGTCGAGCCGATGTCGCCGCGCTTGGCGTCGAGCAGGACGAGCAGCCCGCGGGTCCGCGCACCGGCTACGATCGTCTCGAGCACCTGCAGGCCCCGCCAACCGAGTTGCTCGAAGAACGCGATCTGCGGCTTTACCACCGCGACCTTGCCCGCGATGCGGTCGAGGATCGCCATCAGAAACTCCTCTACGACCTGAGAGGTCTGCGGGTCGCGGAGTGCCATGCTGCCGCGGCGGAAGAGTGGCGGGAAGGAGCCCAGATGCGGATCGAGTCCGACGCACAGGGGGTGTCTGAGCGCGCGGACACGTGTGGTGAGCGCATCTGCGAAATGTCTGCTTGGTTCGGTTTGGTTCATCGGCGATTCATATCAGAGGTTCGGCTCACCCGCGGCGCGTGCGCGCTCGAGCTTGGTGGATTCGTCGCGAGCCAGGTGCCGCGCCGCCAGGGCACCGAACAACAATGCCAGAGCGTTGACACTCAATCCACACAGCATCGCGGGGCGCAAGCCGCCGAGGGCAACGCTGAGACGGCCGATGGCGTATGGCCCCATCGCGAGCCCTGCGAAGGTCACCATCAGCAGATACGCGGCCGAGGCGATCGCTCGCATGCGTGGCAGGACAAGGTCTTGGATCGTTGAGACGGCAGGACCCGACCACAACGCTGCACACAGTGACATCGGGAAGTACGCGACAACGGCGAGCGTCGTGTTCTGGGTCGATAGCATGGTGATCGCGAACGGGAGTGGCAGCACCGCGGTGAGCATCGCGACGTAGAGACGGCCGTTCAACGTCCGCTGGCGCCAGCGGTCGGCGAGCACGCCACCCAGCATGACTCCGATGAGTCCGGCGACCGCGTGGGTGCCGCCCAGCATCAGGCCGGCGTGCGATTCAGGGACACCGTGCACGCGGATGAAGAACGGCGCGGTCCAGAAGTTCAGCCCATACCCGGCGGCGGCGAGAAAGCCGAAGCAGGCGACGGCGTGACGCAGCGAAGGGGTGCGCAGCATCAACTCGGCACAGACGCGGTCGCGCCGGCGCAGCGCTTGCGACCACGAGACGGCGGCGTAGAGTCCGATGCCCAACGCGATCCACTGCACCGGCGTGCCGAGGGCCAACGTCAGGAGCGCGGCACCGGCGGCGATCACGGCGGCGGCAAACAGATTGATGGCGAGCGTCCTCCGACCGGCGCCGACCAACCAGAGGTGAAGGAGTGTGAGCGGCGGCAACACCGCCCGCAGCTCGCGACCGAACTGGGCAAACGGATGCGGCTCCGGTGCAGCGAAGATGCCGTCCGCCTGCCCACGCACCGGCTCGCGCAGCGTGCGCGCCCACAGCGTCAGCAGAAGTCCGGGAACGCCCGCGACAAAGAAGGCCACTTGCCAACCGTGCAATCTAAACGGTGGTGTCGCGCCGGCCCAGGCCGCGTCCCAGCGTTCGACGATCAACCCGCCAATCCCCAGGCCGAGGCCGGAGCCGATGAAGATCGCGCTCTGGAAGATGGCCAAGACGGTGGCGCGCCGTGTCGACGGGAAGTAATCGGAGAGGATCGAGAAGGCGGCGGGCGACAGTGTCGCCTCGCCCACGCCGACGCCGATGCGCGCCAGCGCCAACTGCGGAAAGCTGCGGGCGAGCCCCGACAGCGCGGTCATGGCGCTCCAGAAGGCGAGCCCGATGGAGATCAGGCGGCGCCGGTCCCACACGTCGGCGAGCCGCCCGAGTGGAATGCCGAAGATGGAATAGAAGATCGCGAACGCGGTGCCGTAGAGGAATCCGATCTGCGCGTCGGACAGGTCGAGGTCGCGCTTGATGCGCTCGGCAAGGATGGAGAGAATTTGTCGGTCGAGGAAGTTGAAGACGTAGACGACAACCAAGACGCCGAGGACGTACCAGGCGTATGGGCTGCCGGTCGCGTCGCGTACCGGCGGAGGTTGCGGCGACGCCGGAGCTGCAGCAGGCTCAGCGGGTGCGCTCATGCAAGGCGGTAGGGGTGGCGCGGTTCGTCCCGGGTTCAGTGGAAGAAGTGCCCGCCGTTGACGTCGAGCGCTTGGCCGGTGATGGCACGCGACAGGTCGGAGGCGAAGAATACTACGGCGTCGGCGATCTCCTCGGAGGTCGGGATGTGGTGCAGCGCGGCGCGCGAGCTGATGTCGGCGTGCACTTCCTCGTAGGTGCGATTCTGTTGCTTGGCGAGGTAGCGGAAATAGCCGGCGAGCTTGTCGCTCCAGATGTATCCGGGCACCACGGAGTTGACCCGAATCTTGTACTTGCCAACTTCCTTCGCGAGGGTCTGCGCGGCACCCATCAGTGCACCCTTGGAAGCGGTATAGGCCCCCATGCCCGGCTCGATGATGCGCGTGGACATCGAGTTGATGAAGACGATCGACCCGCCGCCCTGTGCCTTCATATGCGGGATGACGAGCTGCGACAGCTGGATGGAGCCGAAGACGTTGACGTCGAACACCTGGTGCCAGTACTCCATCTTGGCCGCCTCGATCTCCGGCTCGACGCCACCCTTGAAGGCGTTGTTGACCAGGATGTCGACGCGCCCGAACTCCGTCATCGCCGCGTCGACGAGCCGTTTGCAATGATCGGCATTGGCGATGTCGGTGGGGACGCTCAGCGCCTTGCGGCCGAGGGCGCACACGTCCTTCGCCACCGGCTCGAGGTTCTGCGCCGAGCGCGCCGCAAGCACGACGTGCGCGCCCTCACGGGCGCAGGCGACAGAAATATCGCGGCCCATACCCGGGCCGATGCCTGAGACGATTGCGACTCGATCTTTGAGCAGCATGAAATCTCCCCCCTTGTGTGGGCTCGCTACTATCGTGCGGGTCTGCACCAAGCGCAAGATCAGCCCGGCCCATGCACCGGCGCGGCAATGACCTCCTGCACTTCGACGTGCGTCATCGCACCGATCCAGACGGCTCCATGCTGAGCCGTGGACGCACCCACAACAACACCAGCAGCAGTATCAGCGTCGCGAACGTGGTAACCGACAGCATCTCCAGCGTCCCCGCGAGCCGTTTGCCGAGAATGCCCGGTGTGGTCAAGCCGGTGAGGACGAAATAGGTGGCAAGCGCCGTAGCGATCACGCGCCGTACGCCGGCCGTCAGATGTCCACGACGCACCAAGGCGACGAGCAGCATGCACGGGCACAGCAATACGACCAAGTACGCTTTCCACGTCAGCGGACCGAACAACGCGGAGACGATGAAGACGACGCTATACTCGGCAAGACTCGCCGGCGAGTCCGCTGCTTCACGGCCGCGAAACAGCCAACACGTAGCTACCGTCAGAGCGGCGAGCACGGCCAGCCACGCTGCCCGCACGTGTGGATCACCCGAGTCCGGGAGCACGTCGAGTACCGGTGCGTTTCCCGGACGCATGCCGTGACCGATGGCGCGGTCGAGCATCGCATAGGCGGATTGATTCATCTTCCCCACGCCCCAGCCCACAGCGAGCGCGTGCCGCCAGGCACCGACGTAGTCAACGAACCGCGTCCAGCCGTAGATCAGCGCGGGTGACAGCGAAAAGGCCGCGGCCGCAGCCGCTGTGGCAGCCGCAATACGCCAGCGACCTCGATACACAAAGTACGGCACGAAGAGGACGGGCCAGACTTTCAAGGCCGCGACCAGTCCCAGCAGCGCTCCGGCTCGCAGTTCCCGGGCGCGCGCGTGCCAGTACAGCCCGCCGACCGCGCCCGCGAAGATGACGATGTTGACCTGCAGGTGATCGAAGTTGCCGAGGATGAAGCGGTAGCAGAGGATGATGGGCACAAGCACCCCGGGCGCAGCGAGCGACATGCAGCCGGTGGTGGGACGCAGGCGCAACTCGGCATGATACACGAGGCGGACCAGACTCTTCAACGCCGTCCACAGCAGCACGAAGTTGAGGCCCAGCCAGACACCGCGCGCCAGGTACGGCGTCGGTCGGGCGAGCAACGCAAGCGGGACACAGAGGAGACTGAAGAACGGCGGCCAGGTGTTCAGACCTGCAGGGCTGTCGCGATAGATGTCCTGACCCGAGAGGGCCAAGTCGCCTACCAACACATAACCCGCAAAGTCGCCGGGGCGACCAATCCAGCTGATGCTCCCCCCAACGACGACCGCTAGTGCTGCCCACGGTAGCAGCCGTCGGAGCCCTCGCACGTCTCGCCGTTTGTCCACCGCGCCTCGATATCGCTCGGAGACCAGGCGGGCAAGCGCCCTTGGGCGTGGCGTACCTCACTACGCACCCCAGTTGACTTCATTCAAGCCTGTATTGAATATGAGCGCCGTCACGCCTCACGGGAGTCTGGCGGAGGCGTAGCGAATAGGCGTCGCAGACACCAATGGGGACGGAATGGCACACTTCGAAGCGACGGTGCGGCTATTGGACGTGATTGCATCCGATCCGCCCGGGGCTCGCCGAGCGATCGAGGAGCGGCTGCGGGCAGCGGGATTCAGTCGGTGGCAGATCGTTCGCGTCGGTCCGCTAGGCGCCACCACGCGCCGTGTGGAACCGCCGCGGCGCCTGGCGCGCCCTGACGCTAGCTATCTCGGCGGTGGCCTGCTCGTCGCCGCAGGCGTGGCGTGGACGTTGTGGTTCTTGTGGATCTTGGCGAGCTGAGGCCATTCCCTACAACGCCTACTACCTACTGACACGCATCGAGAAAGCAGTTCCCGCTGCAGCAGTCCGCCCCCACGGAGCACGCGTCGTCGAGTTGCCCGCACGAGGGTGTTGCGGTTCCTCCAGCAGAGGTCGGGGTTATCGGTCGGGTACCGCCAATGACGAGGTCATCGCCGCCACAGCCAATTGCCGTCACGATCGCCAACAGCGCAGCGAGGGACAGCGCAAAGATCACTCGGGTCCACATACTGCGGCTGTAGCTGGTTTCGGCGCCGAACGGAAGTCAGTGCGCGGCGGGCTGTGGAGCACCGCTGCATAGGCCGCGCCCCGGCCCAGTCACTCCGTTCTCCGAATTGCGGGCGGCGTCACCCGCGTCGGCCGCGGAGCGCCGGCAGGAGCTGCTGCAGTTGGCGGAACGTGAGTGCGCACCAGATGATGACCGGAGCGCCAACGAACGCGATCAGTCCGAGAAACGTCCCGACGACATCAGTGAACGGATTCTTGTAGAAGACCAACAGTGGGAACAGCGCGACGATGAGCGCGTCAACGAGGAAGCACAGTGCGGCGCCTGCGCAGAGCACTACGCCGCGCCGACGTAGCGTGAGACCAGGCGTGGCCACCAGCAACGCCAACGCCGGGACGATGCCGATGGCCAACGCGTCGAACTGGATCGCCGCACGCACCTGGTTGACCCCGTGCACCCAGACGGGCCCGCCGTGACTCTCGGGATTGGCTTCAAGAACCCATCCGTGTAATGGAGGACCGATCGCGCTGGCACAGGCGAGCAGCGCATCAATGTACCAGCGCGAGGCGTCGAGGGCGTTCCAGAGAATGAGCAACAGGGCAAAGACAACGAGAAAGGTGGCCAGAAAGCGCACCTTGTTCATCCGAACTTCTCCGCCCACGCTATTGCTCCCACGAGCACGATCACTGTCAGGATACCCTGCCAGACGTATTCGTGCAGATAGAAGAACGCGCTCGGATACACCTCGACGATGCGCGCCAGTGTTGCGAGCCGGAAGACGTTGACGGCGAAGAAGAGCGGGATGCCGACCCCCAGACCCGCGACGCGAGCCTGCCACGACGCCGGGTACGCGAGAACAAAGCTGCTGAACAACATGATTACGAAGATGCCAGTGCACTCGTGGTTCACCGTCATGATCAAGCCCTTGACGATGATATCCTGACCTTGTGCGACACTGTGCCCGCCGGCGCCGCGCGCCGCCGCGGCGCTGGCTGTCGCGATCGCGTGTTGTACCGGTCCGAGGCGCTCGTGCAGGCTGAACGCCCAGAAGACGACGCTCCACAGCAACAAGCACACGAAGAAGCGAACCGCGAAGAGCAACCCCGGGGAGGATGCGCGACGCGGCCGCAGCGCGGCCGCGGGGGAATCGTCCGCCATCAGGCCTCGACCGAAGCTTCCTCTTGCGCGCTCCCGTACAGCTCCTGCGCGAACAGGTACTCCACCTGCTTGGCGATGGCGTTGTCCAGCGTGGAGCCGAATGCCTTGCGCCAATGGCGGAGTGGAACGATCGCCTTGGCCATAGAGCGGTGGCCACCGGCGCGCCCAATCGTACCAAACAGCTTGCGGACCACGTCGCCCGCGCTCCGCACGTAGCCCGGGTTACGCACGGAAATCACCAGCGCATCCTGCCGCTTGCCGGACACCGCCACCC
Organism: Binatia bacterium; assembly: GCA_041497995.1. Taxonomy (GTDB): domain Bacteria; phylum Desulfobacterota; class Binatia; order HRBIN30; family HRBIN30; genus DATKMS01. The sequence continues at coordinate 7,153 of JBGQHM010000186.1, forward strand.
ATTCCGTGCTCTCGAACTGCATACAGAAGTCGGCGAGCTGAGGAATGATGTCATCGCGTTGCACCGTGCCGACGTGCAACGTGAGCAAGCCCATCTGCTTGCGCAGGCGCGGCAACACGCGCGCCAGGAACCCCGCGAATGACAGCGGCAGCTCGGGTCGCTCGATGCGTCGTAGGATGTTGTAGTTGGTCAGCGGGTACAAGGACATGAAGGCGCGCAGGTCAGCCGGGCCGGTCTCGCGGTTGAGCATGAGCGTGTCGCTCTTGATGCCATACAACAATGCCGTCGCCAGCCGCTGGCTGACGTCCGCCTCACATGCTTCGAGGTACTCAGTGAGAATCGTGGACGTCGCACCGTACAGCGGGCGCAAATCGCAATAGTCAGCCTCCACGGTGCCGACACGCGAATGGTGGTCGATCACCACATGCGCATGCGCCAGCCGCTCACCGAAGTAGGCGGGTTGCACGTCGAGCAAGGCGACGCTGGGAAAGCTGCGCAGCGTCTCGGTATCGGCGAGATCGACTGTCACATCTAGCAGTCGCAGCATCGCCAGGTTCTCCGCCCGTGTGGTCTCACCGAACGCGAACAACGGTGTGGTCGAACGGTTGCGGCCAAGAACCGTCCGGAGGGCGATGGCACTGGCAATGCCATCCGGGTCCGGATCATCCTGGAGGAGAAGCGCGACGCGCTCCGCGTTGCCGACCACGGCGCGCAGCCGCTCGAGGCGGGCGGTGTTCGCCGCCACATCGACCTCGTACGTACTCGGGTTGATGAGCTGCATGGTCAGCTCCTACGTGGGCCGCTCATCCCGAGCAGTATTTCCGCGGTGGATGAGTTCCCGGATCGGACGCATTCCTAGTAACATGTGTCGACAGCACCGACAATCCGCACTCGCAAGCAGCGCGGGAAGCTACTTCGGCCGCCGGAAGCGCGCCGCGTATTTGCGTGGCACCGTCGCCACCTGCGTCGCATCGAGCTGAGCGAACAGCTCGAAGCCGCGGAGAAACTGCGCGAGGAACGGCTTCATCACTTGCACCTGGGTCTCGTACGTCGCGATGGCCCGCTGCTTGCCGGCCAGCTCGGCCGGCGTAAGCGGCAGTGACAGCCATGGCGCGGCGGTCAGCACATTTCCAGCCGTCAGCGAGCCACCGACGCCGGCGCCTTCGATCTCCTTCATCCACGCCACGGAGGCCGGGTAGTCGGGGTAGTGCACCAGGTAAGTGAACGCTTGCGTCCGATCGAACCAATCGCCCGGCTCCTGCCGCAAGGTGCGCAACGCGTCGAGGACGAAGACTCCCGTCGTGCAATGATCGGGGTGGCGATCACGTGGATCAGGCAGCACCACCCAGGTGGGCCTGAAGGCACGCAGCGTACGCGTGATCTCTTCCTCCAACTCGCTCCCCGCATAGTCGACCTGCCGGCTGAGACTGTCTTTGTAAGGCGGACGAGCGAAGCGGGTGTACGGTGAAACGTACGGCTTGTCATCGGACCAGTGGGCCGCCCATAGATCGTCAATGCCATCGTCCGGAAACCCCAGGAAGACCGCGTCGCTGGCGCGCAGCCCAATGTCCTGGACGGCATGCAGCGCTTCGTCATGACGACGCTGGCCATACTCGATGAAGTCGCTCGCTTGCGCGTTGACGCGGCGCGACTCGGCCCGCACGCCGTCGACGTACCCATCGCCGTTGGTGACGAAGACGACGCGGACGTTGCCCCCGGCCGCCAGCACGCGCTGGATCAGTCCGCCTGCCCCCAGGATTTCGTCGTCGGGGTGGGGCGCAAACACCATGAGACGCACATGCGACGGGACCTGCAGCTCCTTCGTGGCAAAGACGAGGTTGTGGGCGCTGGGGAGGTGAATCGCGCGCGGTTCAGGAGCAGCGGGCTCATCAAGGCGTGGTCGCGGTGGTGCGTTGTTCAGGATACTGGCGGTGGCCGCCCCGGGTTCGGAGGCATTGGCGTCGAGTGCGCCGCACAATGCCAGCGCCACCGCCAGCAGCGCGAACAAGGGGACGCGTCGCGGATTCCGTGAAGTCACTGGTCGCTGCACGTTCTGATACCCGGTCAAGTCGCCTTGCCCTGATCGTTGAATGCGGCCGCAGTCGCCGTGAGTCGGCGGTTGAGCTCACGGCTGTGGAGCTGCGCCGCGATGCGGGTGAATAGCTCTCGCTTGTTGATGGGCTTGGTGAGGTACTCACTGACGCCAAGGGCCATGCCGCGGGCGCGCGTCTCCATGTCGTCCTTCGCAGTGAGCAGGATCACTGGGATCTGCCGCAAGGCTTCGTCGCCGCGCAAATGCTCGCACACCTGCAACCCATCCATCTCAGGCATCATCACGTCGAGGAGGATCACGTCGACCGGCTTGCCGCGCGCGGTCTCGAGCGCTGCCGCCCCGCTCGCCGCGCTGACACAATCGTATCCTTCGCGGCCCAGCATCCGAGTGAGAATCTCGATCGCATGGGGATCGTCGTCAACGATGAGGATCCGGCTCTTTGTCTTCTCCATCACGCGGGCTCCCTCACCGTTCAGATCACGTATCCCTGTGCAGATCCCGATCCGCTGCTCTTGCGACGCAACTTCGCCACGAGCGTCGTCCTTTTCAGGCCGAGCAGCCGCGCCGCAGCCTGCTTGTTCCCCTTGGTCCGCCGTAGCGCTTCATCGATCAATCGATATTCGAACTCCTCGACCGCTTGGTTCAGATCGATTCCCTCCTCTGTCAGTGTCGGACGGGGAATCTTCTTATCAGAGATAAACGAACGGATATTCGGCGGCAAGTTCTCCACGCGAATGACCCCATCGTCGTTCAGGATCACCATGCGCTCGATCAGGTTTTCCAGCTCGCGTACGTTGCCCGGCCAATCATACTCCCACAGATGCACCATGGCATCGTCGGCGATCTTGCACGGCTGTGCCGGCCGCTGCTGGTTGTGCTTGTCGAGGAAGTGTTGGACGAGGATGGGAATGTCCGATCGCCGCTCGCGCAACGGCGGCACCACTATCGGGATGACCTGCAGGCGATAGAAGAGATCTTCACGGAAGCGTCCCTTCTCGACCTCGACGTTGAGGTCACGATTGCTAGCTGCGAGCACGCGGACATCGACCTTGATGGTCCGGTCAGCTCCCACGGGCCGAATCTCGCGCTCTTGGAGCACGCGCAACAGCTTCACCTGCAGCGGTGCCGTCATCTCGCCGATCTCATCGAGAAAAATGGTCCCGCCATTGGCCAACTGGAAGAGACCCATGCGCGTTCCGACAGCTCCGGTAAACGCGCCCCGTTCGTGACCGAACATCTCCGACTCGAGCAATTCCGACGGGATCGCGCCGCAGTTCACCGCGATGAAAGGGTTGCCGGCGCGCCGGCTCTTATTGTGGATGAAGCGCGCGATCAGTTCCTTCCCGGTGCCGCTTTCGCCCGAGATCATCACGGTCGAATCAGTGGGGGCCACCCGCTCGCTGATGCTGAGAATCTTCTCCATCACCGGGTGGGACCCTTTGACCAGTAGATTATCCATGCCCCTCCTAAACGCGTCAAAAAAATAACAACCTTGGGGAGCGAACGCAAGTCGGGATTTGCGTCGGCCCCAGTGGCGCGGCTATGACCCTCGAAACCCGGGGAGGACGTATGCGCATTGATGGTCGCAAGGCGAGTGAGCTACGGCGAGTCAAAATTTCGACTGATTTCATTCGGCAGGCAGAGGGCTCGGTGTTGATAGAGGTCGGCAACACCCGGGTCATCTGCACGGCGACCGTGGAAGAGAAGGTTCCGCCATTCCTGCGCGACTCGAATCGCGGCTGGGTGACGGCCGAGTACGGCATGCTCCCGGGCTCGAGCACGACCAGGATTGAGCGCGAATCGGCGCGCGGGAGAGTCGGCGGCCGGACGCACGAAATCCAACGGCTCATCGGACGGAGCCTGCGCGCGGTGACCAATCTGGAGAGCGTCGGCCCGCGCACGATCTGGCTCGATTGCGACGTCATTGAGGCGGACGGCGGCACGAGAACGGCGTCGATCACGGGAGCGTATATCGCCCTGGCCCTTGCCTGCCGCCGTCTGCGTGCCGACGGACGAATGAGCGCCGATCCGTTGACGGGATCGGTCGCTGCGGTCAGCGTCGGGCTCGTAGACAACCGCCCGTTGTTGGACCTGGCGTACGAAGAGGACTCGCGTGCCGAGGTCGACATGAACGTCGTGATGACCGGCAAGGGACACTTCGTTGAGGTCCAGGGCACAGCCGAAGGCAAACCGTTCAGCAAGGCGCAGCTCGTGCGTCTGAGTGATCTGGCCGAGCGCGGCATCAAGCAACTGACGCAACTGCAGCGCGAAGTCCTCAATGCCCACCCGTGAGGTGCGGCCGTCGCACCCAACGCTCCTGATCGCCACAACAAATGCGGGGAAGTTTCGGGAGTTCACCGACCTGCTGGGTGGTCTGCCAATTCTGCTCAAGTCGCTGGTGGACTTTCCGGGCGCCCCCGCCATTGCCGAAGATGGCGCAACGTACGCCGCCAACGCGATTCACAAGGCGCTTGCGCTGGCCCGCTGGAGCCATTGCGCGACGCTTGCCGACGATTCTGGTCTCGAGGTCGACGCACTCGAGGGCGCACCCGGCGTGTGTTCCGCGCGCTACGCAGGACCCGAACAGGACAGCGCCGCCAACATCGCGAAGCTGCTGGCGGCGCTGCATGCCGTGCCCCTCGCGCGGCGCACCGCACGCTTCCGCTGTGTGCTCGCGGTGGCGCATCCCAACGGCGCAACCATCACGGCCGAGGATTCCTGTGAAGGACGTATCACCGAAGCGCCGACCGGCAATGCCGGCTTCGGTTACGACCCGGTGTTCCTCTACCCGCCACTCGGGCAAACCTTCGCGGTGATCCCGGCGGCGGTGAAGAACCGCCTGAGCCATCGTGCGCGCGCCTGTGAGCGCCTGCGGCTACAGCTGCTGGCCTTCCTGCGCGCAGGCGGGTCATCGTAGAGCTGGGGCGCGTGCGCGCAGTGCGTCCGTAGCTTGATTTGGCAACAGGGCTTTGTTAGCTGGGGGTGCTGTTTTCCGACAATGTCGATACGCGGCTTCAACGGGGTGTAGCGCAGCCTGGTAGCGCACCTGCCTTGGGCGCAGGGGGCCGGAGGTTCAAATCCTCTCACCCCGACTCAACCACCTGCAGCGTATCTCGTGAGGGCGTCTCTCGACTCGATCTGCTTCACGAGATACGCTTCACGCATCGGGGCGCCAGTAGCTCAGATGGATAGAGCAACGGCCTTCTAAGCCGTGGGTCAGGGGTTCGAATCCCTTCTGGCGCATCTCTTGCGCGCGTGAGAGTGATCGCGTATGGCGTATCGACGCAAGAAGCGTGATCGACCGCGCGCCGGTCAGCGCAGCCGCCCTTCCGGGTGGGCCACGAAGCATGGTGGGTGTAGCTCAATGGCAGAGCACTGGACTGTGGCTCCAGGGGTTGAGGGTTCAAGCCCCTTCACTCACCCTTTTTCTCTCCCTCCGGTCATCTTCCCGGTCTGACTGTGCGGGCATGTGTCGACTCGACGCATGCCTGCACGGTGATTGACAATCCCCCAACCGCACGGATACCAACAAGCGTTCGTTTGCCGTGCCGGAGGAACCATGCC
>JBGQHM010000187.1:0-12717 GCA_041497995.1 Binatia bacterium
GCCAACGATCAGCACGCCATCGAGATCACGCGCTCGATCTTCGAGAACCTCGGTCCGGTGACACGCACGCCACTCGACTATCAGACGCCTGAGGATCCCGGATACGCTCCCGAAGAGATCTACGGCATCATTCCGCGCGACCCGCGCCGGCAGTACGACGTCCGCGAGATCATCGCCCGCCTCGTCGATGCCAGCCGCTTTCAGGAGTTCAAAGCGTTGTACGGCATCACCGTGGTCACCGGCTTCGCGCGTATTCACGGCTATCTGGTGGGCATCGTGGCGAACAATGGCGTACTGTTCTCAGAATCATCACTCAAGGTCACGCACTTCATCGAGCTGTGTGGCCAGCGCAAGATTCCGCTCATCTTCCTGCAGAACATCACCGGCTTCATCGTCGGCAAGCAGTACGAGCACGGCGGCATCGCCAAGGATGGCGCCAAGATGGTGCACGCGGTGAGCACGGTCGCCGTGCCTAAGTTTACGGTGATGATCGGCGCGTCGAACGGGGCGGGCAACTACGGCATGTGTGGGCGCGCCTACAGCCCGCGTCTCCTCTTCATGTGGCCCAACGGCCGCATCTCGGTGATGGGCGGCGACCAGGCCGCGAGCACGCTGCTGACCGTGAAGCTGCAGCAACTCGCCGGCAAGCAGCAAACCCTGACGGCCGCAGAACAGGAAGCCTTCGTCGCACCCATTCGTGCGAAGTACGAGGAGGAAGGCAGCCCGTACTATTCTACAGCGCGTTTGTGGGACGATGGCGTCCTCGATCCGAGAGAAACGCGCGATGTGCTCGGCCTCGCCCTGGCTGCCGCCCGTAATGCGCCGATTCCAGAGACGCGTCCGGGCGTCTTCAGGATGTGAATCAAAGCCGTCAGCCATCAGCTGTCGGGGCTCAGCTAGGAACAGAATGAAACGGCCAATGAGAAGGAAGGATCATGCTGACAGCTGAGTGCTGACGGCTGACAGCTATGTTCCGCCGAGTTCTGATCGCCAATCGCGGCGAGATCGCCATCCGCGTGATACGCGCATGTCGTGAGGCTGGCATCGAGACGGTCGCCGTGTACTCCGAGGTTGATGCCGCTGCGCCGCACGTCGTGCAAGCGGACCGCGCGGCGTGTATCGGACCCGCGCCGAGTACCGAGAGCTACCTGAGCATCCCTCGGCTCATCGATGCAGCGCGCACGACGGGAGCGGATGCCGTCCACCCGGGATACGGATTCCTCGCGGAGAACGCCGCTTTCGCGCGAGCGGTGGAGGATGCGGGACTGGTGTTCATCGGGCCGAGCCCCGACGCAATCGCCGCGATGGGTGACAAGACGCTAGCGCGGCGCACTGTTGCAGCAGCGGGCGTGCCTGTGGTGCCGGCGGATGAAGATCCGCTTGGTCGCTCGCACCGGTCGGAGGCCGGTGCCACCACAGGAGAGAGTGCGACGTTGGCTGCGGCAGCTACTCGGCTCGGGTACCCGCTGCTGATCAAGGCGGCGGCGGGTGGCGGCGGCAAGGGCATGCGGGTGGTGCGTGACGCCAGCCACCTGGAGGCTGCATTCGAGGCGGCGGCACGTGAGGCGCACGGCGCCTTCGGCGACGACCGCCTCTTCCTGGAACGCTACATCGAACGTCCGCGCCACGTCGAAGTGCAGATCCTTGCGGACAACCACGGCAACGTCGTGCACCTCGGGGAACGCGAGTGCTCGATTCAACGCCGCCACCAGAAGCTCATCGAGGAGACCCCCTCGCCTGCCGTCGACGCCACGCTCCGCAGACAGATGACCGACGCTGCTGTCGCCGCGGCGCGTAGCGTCAGCTATCGCAACGCCGGTACCGTTGAGTTCCTCCTCGCACCCGACGGCGCGTTCTACTTTCTCGAGATGAATACACGGCTCCAGGTCGAGCACCCGATTACCGAGCTGGTGACCGGTATCGATCTCGTACACGCGCAGTTGCGCATCGCCGCGGGCGAGCGCCTGTGGGTGCGGCAAGAGGATATTGTCGCCCGCGGGCACGCCATCGAGTGCCGCATCTGCGCCGAAGATCCGGCGCAGCAGTTTCTGCCCAGTCCCGGGCGCATCGTAGCGTTGCACGAGCCCCAGGGGCCGGGCATCCGCGTCGACTCCGGCATCGCCGCGGGCTACGAGGTACCGCTCTACTACGATCCGCTGTTGGCAAAAGTCTCCGTGTGGGACGAGACGCGCGACGCAGCACGCGGGCGCATGATCGCCGCGCTGCAGGATTTCGTGATTCTCGGATGCACCACGAGCATTCCCTTCCTGCTCGACGTGATCGAGCACCCGGCGTTCGCCAGCGGTGACACCCACACGCACTTCATTGCCGACCACTTCCCGACGTGGACCGGCCGCGAGCATCACCGGGTGATCGCCCTCATCGCTGCCGCGCTCGATAGCACGCGCCGCCAGCCGGTAGCACATGCAAGCCACCAGGATGGTAGCGGGTCCGCGTCGCCGTGGACGACACTCGGGCACTGGCGGCTCGGACAGCGCGGGTAGCACGCATGCGGATCTCGTTCCGTCACAAACAGTCGCACCGCGTCGTCGACGTACAGCGCGAGGGCGCCGCGTACCGGGTTGCTATTGACGGCAAAGATCTCATCGTCGAGGCGGATGGGGTGGACGGCGACGATGTGGCGTTGGTAGTCGACGGCCGGCGCTACCACGTCACGCTTGTGCACAACGGCAAGGAGCGCCTGGTAGCAGTGGCCGGTGAGGTCTACTGCTTCGTTGCGGATAGCGGTGTCGCGACGACCAGTGTCGGCGCCGTCGCCTCGCCCGAGGTCGTTGCGCCTATGCCCGGCAAAGTCCTACAGGTGTTGGTCCGCGCAGGCGACCGCGTCGAACCAGGCGACGGTCTGCTACTCCTCGAGGCGATGAAGATGGAGAGCCGTCTGACGGCTGAGGCCGCCGGCACCGTCGCCGACGTCCGGGTAGCCGCCGGCGACATGGTGGTTGGTGGGCAGGTGCTCGTGGTGCTGACCTACGACGACTAAGCGCGACTCTCTTTCATCAGCTTGAGATCGCGAAGAGGGTCGTTGCGCATTTGTTTCTATTATGTTACCTATCTGTCACGATGAAACGACAACGCGCAGCTTCAATCACAGAGGATCGAGAAGCGGCTCCTGAACTCTACCGGCGCGGCACGCGCGCCACATCGCCGGCTGCGGTATTGGCGCACGTTGATCACACACTGCATGCGCGGGCCGGCGGTAATCTCGATGCGCGTCGCATCGCCGCACGCCTCGGCATTCCTCCCAAGCGGCTCGCAGCGGCGGTTGGCTATACGCCGCAGGGCCTGTCGAAGAACCCCACTTCGGACAAGTTGCAGCCGGCGCTTGCCGAGATTGCTTACGTCATCAGCCACCTGCGCACCTTGCTCGCGGACGAGCGGTCGGTGGCGATCTGGCTGCGGGCGCCGCACCCGGATCTCGGCGGTGCAACGCCCCTTTCCTTCATCCTATCTGGGCGGACCACGGCGGTGATCGCCCTGTTGCATCTCGCCGAGAGCGGCCAGACGAGCTGATGCGCGCGATGGGGATCCGTCGAGGCGGCATCTCCAGCAAACTCCTCAGAACGATTGAGCCACGCCCGTTCGCGGGTATCGCCTATCGATTCATCGGCTCGCGCTTCCTGCAATCCCCCTTGACCAGCGCCGGCTCGCAAGCGCACGGGGGACGATTCAATCCGCCCGGCAGTTTCGAGGTTCTCTATACCGCGCTGGCAGCGGATACGGCTTTGGCCGAACGCGAGGGGATCCTCCTGACCGACGCCGCCATCAAGGCAGCACCCGGAGTCCGCACGGGCGTCTTGCTGCGACTCGACTGTCACCTGAGCAGCGTCCTAGACCTTACCGACGAACCGCTGCGGCAGCAGCTTGAAATCTCGCTGGCGGATCTGCTCGGTCCGTGGCTGCCGTGGAATGTTCCGGCACTCTCAGAGTCGGGGACGAACCAGGTGCACGCGGCGCCAAGCCAGCTCATCGGACTGTCGGTGTACGCCAGCCATCACATCGAGGCCGTCCTTTCGCCGTCCGCCAAGGACTCCGCCGGTCGTTGCCTCGCGATCTTCCCGGACCGTCTCCAGCCCGGCTCTCGCATCGGCATCGAAGATCCGGAAGGCACCATCACGGGCGCCCTCGGGCTAGGGCGGCACTGACCCTAGATCGGAAAGCTGCGCGTGTTGGGCCTGGTTCGTCGCGACTTGTCTAATCCACGACGCTTTCGGCTGAAAGCACCTTTGATCGACACGGCCACGTCGCACTAGCGGCGCAGGCTACGGCAGGGTAGATCACACACAGCCATGGCACGGGCTATGCCTACTAGTACGACGAGGAGGAAGAAATCATGCCCCTCGACGTATCGACCCTGTTGATCCTGCTCTTTTGGGCAGGAGCGGTGGCGTTGCTACTAACAGTCAGTGGATTTGACGCGGCCAGACCCCAGCGACAGTCCCAGTAGCCCGAGCAACCGCCGCGTCACTCGATGCGCGCCGCCGCACCAGGTTGCACGATCGGAGATTTGGTCATTCGCCACCAGCTCTCGAGGACAACACCGATCGCGGAGGCAAAGTCGCGCAGCTGCTGTTCGTCCTTGGCCTCGAAGGGCTCGCCGCCGTTCTTGTTGAGGAGTTGGGCGACGGCGAAGACGTGGTGCTTGGTATTGAGAATCGGCACGCACAGCATGCTGCGGGTACGATAGCCGGTCGCCTTATCAACTTCCTTGTTGAAGAGCGGGTCGTCGTACACGTCGCGGATGTTCCGCGCTTGACCGGTGGCAACCACCTGCCCGGCGATACCGGCGCTGATCGACACGCGGATCTCGAGCGGCCGCTCGCCGTCGCTTTGGGCGACCTTCGACCACAGTTCGCCACGTGCCTCGTCCACTAGAAACAGCGTCGCCCGGTCGGCGTGCAGAATTTGCCCGACCTTCAGCGTAAACGCCTCCAGGACTTGGTCGAGCATGCTTTCGAACGCGTCGCTGTTGCTCATCTCGGTAACCTGCAACAGGCGTTGGAACTCGGCGGTGACCTGATCGAGCAGCTTCGTGAACTGCGACAGCGGCAGGTCGCGGACGCGGCGGAGGAGCTCGCCCTTGCGGTTGTGCTCGGCAAGCATGGTGAGCATCTGCCGCGCGTTGGCCGCGACCGCGTCGGTGAAGGACACCAAGCGCCCATCTTCCAGGTCGAGGATACGGTCGGCAACGTCGAGGATGCGGTTGTCATGGGTCACCAAGAACACGGTGCAATGACGTTCCTTGGCAAGCCTTTGCATGATGTCGACGACGTCGCGGCCCGACTGCTTGTCGAGCGACGCGGTCGGTTCATCCGCCAGAATCATCTGCGGTTCGTTCACCAGGGCGCGGGCAATCGCCACACGTTGCTTCTGCCCGCCAGATAGCTGATTGGTGTAATGGTCGGCACGTTCCGCCAACCCCACGGCGTCGAGCATCGCCAGTGCCGTGTCGCGTGCATCCTTGCGAGAGTAGGTGGGCTGCAAGCGCATGGCCATTTGCACATTCTGGCAAGCCGTGAGCGACTCGAGCAGGTTGTGCGCCTGGAAGATGTAGCCGACCTGCTTGCGCAGCATGACCAGCGCGGCTTCAGTGGCGCCGTGGAGCTCATGGCCCAACACTTTCAAGCTTCCCGCCTGCACCGAGCGGAGTCCGCCGATCAGGGTGAGCAACGTCGTCTTGCCCCCACCAGATGGGCCCGTCAGGATGACGATTTCTCCGCGGTCTATGTCCGCAGTGACGTCATACAGAATCTGGCGGCGCAGCTCCCCTTCCCCGTAGTAGTGGCTCAACCTGTCGATGACGACGAGTGGTTCTTGGGCCATGGTGATCCGTTGAGCTCTGCCGCTGTCCTCAAAAGACATCCGCTGGATCCGCGGAGCGTACCTTTCGCAGGGCGATGGCTCCGGACGCGCAGCACATCGCGATCGTTAAGGACAGGACTGTCAGTTGCAGGGTCAGATTCATCCGCAAGGGCAACAGTGTGGCGTTCTCTGCCATGCGGTAGAGCCCGAGACTAATCAGAAACCCGGGAATGTAGCCCAGTACCGCAAGAATCGTGGCTTCTTGGAAGACGACCGAAAACAGATAACGGTTGGTGTAGCCCATGGCCTTCAAGGTGGCATACTCGGCGAGGTGGTCGGAGATGTCCGCAAAGAGGATCTGGTACACAATGACGAGGCCCACCACGAGCCCGATAACGGCGCCGAAGGCGAACACAAAACCGATGGGGGTCGTCGTAGCCCAATAGGTTTTTTCGCGCTCCATGAAGCCGGATTTGGTCAACACCTCGACGTCTCGCGGCAGTCGTGCAGCGATTACAGCGCGCATCGCATCCGGGTTCACGCCAGGCCGCAGCTTGACAATCCCGATGTCGATCAGTCCTTTCTCACGCGTCGGGAACAGCCGCAGGAAGTTGAGATCGCTGGTGACGAGTGTGCCGTCGACACCGAAAGACGTTCCCATCCGAAAGAGGCCCGCAATAGTGATCCGACGGTTCGAGACCTCGACAAGCACCGTGTTGCGCGGCTTGGCGGACACACGGCCGCGCCCGAGATCGAGCGTCACCTGCTTCGCCGACTTGAGTTCATCGGCCACCGGGCCGTACTCAGGCCGTGACGCCTCGTCGAACAGCACCACATCAGGCAGACGGATGAACCGCTGATTGGCAGACACACCGGGCAGATCAAGGACATCCATCGTGGGATCAAAGCCGACGATGAAGATGTTGCGCGCGCTCCTGTCGTAAGGGCTCTTCCACAGCGCGAGAGCCGCATACATTGGAGTGACGGACTCGACGCCCTCAAAGCCGCGCACTTGGTACAGTCGGCGGCGGGAGAACTGCCTGGTGAGCACCAGGTACGACGTCTGCGGATTGATGAGGAAGAGATCACCCACCATGGCCGCGTGGAAGCGCACGGCGCTCGCGTACAGGGCATCACTGAAACCGAATTGCATGAAGACAAGGAGCACGGCGAACGCTACGCCGGCAACGGCAGCGAGCAGCCGTGACGGCTCGCGCGTGAGTTGGAGCCACGCTAAGGGAATGTCCGTCAACACGGCGGTACTCGCAGTTGGGCTAGGGCTCGATAGCGACTTCTGCCTCGAGGTTGGTCATGCCGGCGACACGGGCAGGGTCGTCGAGGCGGACCTTCACCTCCACCACGCGGGCATCGGTCTTTGCGGCCGGATCCGTGTTGAGCACATCCTGCTTGCCGACCTTGAGCCCGACCCGCTCGACCGTCCCGTGGAGCGGGTCGGGGAATGCCGGGCTGGTCACGGTGGCGTGTTGGCCGATGCGCACGCGCAGGACGTCGGTTTCATATACCTCCGCCGCCGCGTACATCTTGTCCGTCTCGCCGATCTCCGCGATGCCTTCAAGGCCGACGCGTTCCCCCGTGCGCGCGTGAATCTTCAGCACCGTCCCGGTGATTGGCGAGCGCACGCTGGCGAGAGCAAGCTCTGCCTGGGCACTTTGCACATCGGCCTTGCCCATCTCGACGTTCATGCGCGAGGAATCCAGCTGCGACGCTGAGACGGTATTCTGCCGGAAGAGTTTGGCGTTGCGTTGATACTCGAGTTGCGCATTGGCGAGGAAGGCTTGCAGGCGAGCGACACGGCTTTCCAGCATGGCGTAATCGTCGAGCACGGCGATGACTTGGCCTTCCGCGACCGCATCACTCTCCTCGACGAACAGCTTCCCGATCACGACGCTGGGTTTGGAGGGGCCGGCGATGCGCCGCACGCCGTCCTTGGGTTCGATGCGGCCGAGCGCAGTGATGGTGATGGGCGTGCTCGGAACCGCGGCAACCGCGAGGCTCGCATCCACTACACCAGCTTCACCGCGCAGAGCGGCGCGCTGGGTCCACACACCGATAGCGACAGCTGCAACGAGCACGAGAGCGATCGGGTACTTCTTCCACCACGCAAGAGGAACGGTGGCCTTCATTCATTGGCTCCCTTCCCTGGCCCCTTGCGGCGACGATATCCAATCCGCCCACACGATGGAAGATGTCGCGGGGCGCACGAAGTGGGAGCTGTGCGTCAACCGAGACGCGTCCCTGGCTTGATACCCTCTCGTGTTGCAAACTCGACCGCGTCGACTTTCCGACTACCGACGCGGACACGTTTTACGCGGATCGCGCCATCTATGGCTCCGATGACAATCCCGTCCGGCCCTACCTCTTCGACGGTGCCCGGCTGATGGTGGCCGGCGACTACCGCACGCGCATCGAAGAGCCGCAGCTGCTGGCCATTGCACATCGTGTGGGCTCCCGGCTGCGGATCGCAACCGCGGATCCGGTTGTAGACTTCCTGCACGGGACACGTCCAATCGATCGCGCCGTGCTCGTCTCGGCAGAGTGGATCGTAGGTGCCTTTCGATTCGTCCTGCGGCAGCCTCGGGGCTTGGCCAGCAGCGATGAGTTGTACCGCTTCGAGGACGGCGTCGACCCCAAGTGGGAAAAGCGTGTTGTAGTAGAGAGAGCCAGCGGTGTCGTCGGGGCCAATCCTGGCGGGTTTCTGGAGCAGGAGCGGGCCGGTGTCGATGCCCGGATCAACCCAGAAGACAGACACTGCCGTCTCGGTCTCCCCTTTGATGATCTGCCAGTTGATGGCGCTACCGCCGCGATACCTCGGCAGCGGCGATGGGTGGAAGCAGATGCTGCCCAACCGGGGCACCTCGAAGACGCTCTGCGGCACGATTTGGGTCACGTACGCCAGTACCGCGAGGTCGGCGTTGAGCGCTTCAAACTCGCGGTGTACTTCGGGCCGCTTCAGCGAGGCGTGTTGGCAGACGGGGACGCTCAGCGCGAGGGCGCGTGCTTTGACGGGATCGGGTTTGCCGCCCGGCACGTCGGGAGGACAGTAGACAGCCGCCACGTCGTGGCCGTTGTTCCGCAGCCCATCGAGGACCTTTTCGGCAAACGCTGCCTGACCAACCAAGATGATTCGCATTAGCGCTCCATGAGGGGCCGCAGTGCTTCAATGACGGCGACAGCGATCGCGTCGGTCTGCGCAGCCGTGCGCAGTAGAGGGTTGCACACTTCCAGCTCGAGGTAGCGTAGCCCGTGACGCATGCCGTGCGTGCGCGCACTGAAGATCAGGCCGTCCAGACCGGAGTACGGCTGGTTGTAGCGTACACGCAGCCCGCCACCTGAGAGCGCCTCGCCAAGCTGCTCAGCCTCGTCGGCGAAGGCATCGAAGAGCACACCGATGTCGAACCGGCGTTCGCGCCCGTTCAACGCAGGCGTGAAGCTGTGGATGCTGAGCAGCAAGGAACCGCGGCGCCGCGCCAACACCGTGTCGATAGCATCGTGGTATGGCTCGTAGAACTCGCGGATGCGGCGTTCCCGCTCCAGCGCATCGATGCGCTGGTTGCCCGGCACGTGCACGCCGTGGCTCTCGGCAACGATCAGGTCGTCATCCGAGAGGTCCCGGTTGCAGTCGATCACCAGCCGCGACACGCCCGACTGCACAGCCGGGGCTTCCAACCGGTGCGCCAGGGCCTGCGTCAGTGCACCCGCACCGATATCCCAGCCGATGTGTTCCTGGAGCTGTTCGTCATCCAACCCGAGGTCGTCGTACTCCACCGGCACCGCACAGGAGGCGTGCTCGCAGGTGAGCACGAGCGGGCTGCGGCTATCGCGGTTGATGACGGTAAATGCGTCGGGCATCGCACGGCGTTCGTGAGGGAATCATGCTTTGAGGTGTTGGCCGAAGAACTTCAGCATGCGGGACCACGCGTCCTTGGCGGCATCGGCGCGGTACGAGTCGCGTTCCTCGCAGAAGAACCCGTGCGGGGCGCCGGGGTACACCACGGTCTCGGCAGTCTTCTTCAACTCAGCGAGGCGGATCTTGATGCGCTCCACCTCATCGAGCGGAATGAACAAGTCGTTCTCGCCGAAGAAGAGCAGCATCGGCGCCGCGAGTTTGTCGGCATGGTCCAAGGGCGCCTTCGGCGTCCGCTCACCGATCTGCATGATGGACGCGATCCCGCCCCCGTAGAACGGCACAGCCGCCTTCACTGCCGGGTTCAGACACGCCGTCAGAAAGGTGACCCGCCCGCCCATGCAGAAGCCAGTGACGCCGATGCGATCACCGCGCACCGAGGGCTGCTGCTGGAGGTAGGAGATGGCGGCACCCATGTCCTTGACGATCTTGTCATCCCACAGGCTCATCATGAGGCGAATGGCGTCGGGGAGGTTGTCATAACCGACCACAGCGTCCTGCTCTCGGTAATAGAGGTCCGGCGCGAGAGTCGCGTAGCCTTCGCGCGCCAGCCGCGCTGCAACATCTTTGATGTGCGCGTTCAGCCCGAAGGCCTCCTGCACGACAATGATCGCCGGGTATTTCCCTTCGCTCACCGGCTGTGCGACGAACGCCGACATGCGCCCGTCCGCCGTCGGGACCTGCACCATTCCTGACGTAATTTCCATTGCTTACCTCCGCATGACGTGCGCCCTCGTATAAGGAGCCGGCGGGCAATTTGCAAGCTGGCGGCCCGTCACTCGCCGCGGTTTGACATACCGATGAAAACTCATTTAAGTAAAACGCTATTTTCAGAAGTTCCTGGAGGACAGATGGTTCGCCGCGAGAAGACCAACTACGTAATCCAGTCCGTCTCGCACGCGCTCGACGTGCTGGAGCAGTTCACCGGCGAGCCCGACGAGCTGGGGGTCACTGAGCTCAGCAAACGACTGAAGCTCCACAAGAACAACGTCTTCCGGTTGCTGGCTACACTGGAAGCGCGCGGGTACATCGAGCAGAACAAGGCCACGGAGAATTATCGCCTGAGCATCGGGTGTCTGCGTCTGGGGCAACGGTTCATCACACAGATGGGACTCCTGCGCCAGGCGCGCCCTGTGATGAGCCAGGTCGCGAAGGCCAGCCGTGAGACCGCCTTCATCGCGATCCTACGCAACGGCGCCGCGGTGCCGGTCGACGCGGTCGAGGCCGAGCAGCCCGTTCGTTTGGTGTCGCGTATCGGGGACGCCCTTCCTCTGCACTGCACCGCCGCCGGCAAGATGCACCTGGCATTCGCCGACGACGAGCTGCGCAACGCGCTTCCGGATACCATGCACAAGTTCACCGAGAAGACGATCCTCGATCGTCACGCTCTTGGCGCACAGCTCAAGAAAATCGGCGAGAACGGGTATGCGGTGGACCTCGGCGAACACGTTGAAGACGTGCGCTCCGTCGCCGTGCCGGTGCGCGACTACACCCGCGCCGTCGTCGGCGCCCTCGCCATCTCAGGACCGGCCTACCGCCTGTCTCAGGAACGTATCGAGAAAGAAGTCGTTCCCTTGATGTTGAAGGCGGGGCGCGAACTGTCGACGCGATTGGGGTTTGACGGCGACCACTGACACTCTCCGTGAAGGTGTTTGTCGCCTCGGAACCCTGCCTTGACCGGGTGGAACCCGTGTGGTACCGAACCTAGGTTCTGAATTCCCCCCGAGGAGGCTTCCCGTGAAAATTCTCGTTACGGTCAAGCGCGTGCCGGACCCGAACGCTGCGATCAAGGTCAAGCCGGATGGCAGCGGCATCGTCACTGACAACTTGAAGTACGTGGTCAATCCTTTCGACGAGATCGCCATCGAGGAGGCGCTCCGCCTCAAGGACAAGGGCGGCGGTGCCGAGGTTGTGCTGGTGAGCATTGGCGGCAAGACGTGCTCCGAGCAGCTGCGTACGGGCCTCGCAATGGGTGCTGACCGGGCGATCCTGGTTCTCGCCGAGCAGGAGCTCGACTCGCTGGGCGTAGCGCGCATCCTGGAGAAGCTTACGCGCGACGAACAGGCCGACTTGGTCCTGATGGGGAAGCAAGCCATCGACGACGACGCCAATCAGACGGGACAGATGCTCGCTGCCCTGCTTGGCTGGCCGCAAGCGACGTTCGCGTCGAAGGCGGACAGCTTGGAATCGGAAGCTGAGAAGCAAGGCATGCCAGGGGTGATGATAAAGGATGCAACGGCAAAGGTGATCCGCGAAGTCGACGGCGGGCTCGAGACGCTCGAAGTGCCGTTGCCCGCCGTGGTCACCGTTGACCTCCGACTCAACACGCCGCGCTACGCGTCGCTGCCGGGCATCATGAAGGCGCGCAAGAAGGAGATGAAGGAGATTCCCGTCGACAGCCTGGGCATTGATGTGAAGCCGAGGCTGAAGGTGCTGAAGCTCGATCCGCCACTGAAGCGGCAAGCGGGTCGCAAAGTCGCCTCGGTCCAAGAGCTGGTGCAGGTCCTGCACAACGAAGCCAAAGTCATCTGATCCGGAGTGGAGCATCCCATGGGAAACGTACTGGTATTCGCCGAGCATCAGCATCTGAAGTTTGCAAAGACGACCTTAGTCGCCATCACCGCCGGCAAGGATGCGGCAAGCAAGAGTGGTGGCGAATGCTACGCCGCCGTCTTCGGCAAGGGCATAGACGCCCTCGCCAACGAATTGGCCGAATATGGAGTGAAGAAGGTGTACGCAGTCGACGACGCGGCGTTGGAACACTACACGGCAGACGCCCACGCGGCGGCGTTGGCGCAACTCATCAAGGACAAGGGCATCGAGACCCTGGTCGCCACAGCAACCGCGGTCGGCAAGGACCTGCTGCCCCGCGTCGCTGCCCTGCTGGGCACGGGCATGGCCAGCGAAGTCCTGGCCTTCAACCCCGACGGGAGCATGCAGCGGCCGATGTACGCGGGCACCGTGGTCGCCAC
>JBGQHM010000188.1:0-12669 GCA_041497995.1 Binatia bacterium
CTCGACGGACATCTACCTGCACGGCACCTACTTCGTCGTGGCGCATTTCCATTTCGTGATGGGCGTGGCGGCGATGTTCGGCATCTTCGCGGGCACCTACTTCTGGTTCCCCAAGATGTTCGGCCGCATGATGAACGAGACGTTGGGCAAGATTCATTTCTGGCCGACGTTCATCGCCTTCAACTGCGTGTTCTTTCCGATGCACATCCTGGGCGTCGGCGGGCACATGCGCCGCATCTACAACCCCATGCAGTACGAGTTCCTGAAGCCGCTCCAGCCGATCAACGTGTTCATCACCATCAGCGCCATTTGCCTGGGCCTGGCGCAGATTCCGTTCGTCATCAATTTCTTCTGGAGCATGTTCGCCGGGAAGAAGGCGACCGAGAATCCATGGAACGCCAACACCCTCGAGTGGACGGCGCCGTCGCCGCCGCCGCACGGCAACTTCGGCAGCGTGCTACCGACGGTGTATCGCGGGCCCTACGAGTACAGCTCGCCGGAAGTCAAAGAAGACTTTCTGCCGCAGACGCGGCGGCTGGAAGGAGTGGTGGCGCGCGCCCACTGAGCGGGGCGCCGTTGTGTAAGCATGGCTGCACGCGATGATGCGCGCAGCCGCTGGCCGCATCGGCTGGCGGTGGGGACCGCGGCGACCACAGTGCTGCTGATCTTCGTCGGCGGCCTGGTGACCAACACCGGCTCGGCGCTCGCCGTGCCCGATTGGCCAACCAGCTTCGGCTACAATATGTTCCTCTACCCATGGTCGAAGATGGTCGGCGGCATCTTCTACGAGCACAGTCACCGGCTGATCGGCAGCACGGTGGGCGTCCTGACGGTCGCCTTGGCGCTGTCGCTGTGGCTCACCGAGTCGCGCCAGGCGATGCGCGTCCTTGGCCTCGTGGCTGTCGTTGCGGTGATCATTCAAGGAGTCCTTGGCGGCCTGCGCGTCGTGTTGCTGAATCACGGGATGGCGATTGTCCACGGCTGCGTGGCGCAAGCCTTCTTCGCTTTGCTCGTCGGCCTCGCCGTGGCGACGTCGCGGTTCTGGGCTCACGCAGCTGACGGGCCGCGGCTCGGCAATGTCATTCGACTGCGCTCGATCGCGCTGACGACGGTGTGTCTGGTCTACCTGCAGATCGTGTTTGGGGCGCTGCTCACGCACACCGGGACGCGGCTCGACGCCCACCTCCTGTTTGCCGCCTTGGTGACCGCCTCGGTCTGCTGGTTGGCGGTTCGCGTGCTGGGTGGGCACAGGGAGCGTGCTGAGCTACGGCGGCCGGCGCTGCTGTTGCTGGCGTTGCTGGTCACTCAGCTCAGTCTCGGGCTGGGCGTCTACCTGTGGCGCTTCACCACGGCGAACGAAGCGATGGCGCCGGCACTCGGGCTGGCATTCCAAGCGACCCATCGCATCACCGGGACGGCGGTGTTGGGAACGGCAGTGGTGTTGGCGCTGCGTCTCGTCCGGCTCGCCGCCGTGACTGGCAGCGTATCCGCACCGGTGGATGCGGCTGAACGACGCTTCGCCGGCGGGCTGGGTGCCGAGCACGGTCGTGAGGTGCTTGCATGATCCACGACTCCGAGGTGCTGACGGCGGACGTCACGCGCCGCCGCGTTCTGGCGTTTCTCGAGCTGGGAAAGCCGCGCGTCGTCCTCATGGTGCTGGTTACGACGTTCGTCGGCTTTTACCTCGGTACCCAAGGCATGCCCGACTACTTGCGTTTGCTCCCAACCTTGATCGGCACAGCGTTGGCCGCCGCCGGCACACTGGCGCTCAACCAGTACATCGAACGCGACGTCGACGCGAAGATGCAGCGCACGCGGATGCGTCCGCTGCCCGACGGGCGGTTGCAGCCCACCGAGGCCCTCGCCTTCGGTGTGGTGACCACACTGGCGGGGCTCGTGTATCTCGCTCTCGCGGTGAACGCGGTCAGCGCCGCGGTGACCGCCTTCATCACCATCAGCTACCTGTTCATGTACACGCCGTTGAAGCGCCGCACGCCGCTGTGCAGCATCGTCGGTGCCGTCCCCGGCGCGTTGCCGCCGGTGACCGGTTGGGTCGCGGCGCGTGGCACGTTCGGCATCGAGGCGTGGGTCCTGTTCGCCATTCTCTTCCTGTGGCAGCTGCCGCACTCATTGGCGATCGCGCGGCTGTACCGCGATGACTATGCACGTGCTGGCATCCGCCTGCTGCCCGTTGTCGAACCCGACGGCAAGAGCACCGGGCGGCAGATCGTGACCAACTGCCTGGCGCTACTCGTCGTCGGATTGCTGCCGACGCTGGTGGGCCTAGCCGGTCCGGTATATTTTGTGGCGGCATTCGTCTTCGGCGCGCTCTTTCTCGCGTACGGCGTGGCCTTCGCGGTGTCGCGTACGGTGACGGCGGCGCGGCAGCTGATGTTTGCATCGCTCCTCTATCTTCCGGCGACCTTGCTCGTGATGGCGCTGGACAAGGCTCCGTTCTAGGCACGGCAGCAGCGATGGCTCAGGCTCGGTCGCTACAGTCGGCAATGCAAGAGCATGATCCCCGTCGCCAGCGCGCGCGGAATCTGCGTACCGGGCTCGTGCTCATTGGAACGTTCGCAGCGCTGTTCGTGGGTGCCATCGTCTACGTAGTGCTGTCCGGCGGGGCGAAGTGAGATGGCGCGCACGCTGCCCCAGGAGCCCTCAACCGAGAGTGGTGTCGAACGTCGTCTGACGCTGGTGCGTGGGTACGGCGGTGGTGGCCCGCCCCAGCCAGCGGTGCGCCAGCCGCCGATCAGCAACGCGCAGCTCGGAGTGGTGATCTTCATTGCCTTCGAGACGATGATCTTCGTCGGGCTGGTGACGGCATACTGGGTGTTGCGTAGCGGCAGCTTCGCGTGGCCGCCGCCGAATCTGCCGCGGCTGCCGTTAGCGGTAACGTCGGTCAACACCGCGATGCTCACCTTGAGCGCCTTTACTATGTTCCGCGCAGTGAGGGCGGCGCGCGCCGGTAGCCAAGCGGGCCTGCGTAGCGCGCTGATCGCAACCGCTATGCTGGGCACGGGGTTCCTGCTCATCCAAGGATCCGAGTGGGCGCGGTTGATCCGCCAAGGTCTCACGCTGTCATCGGGCTCGTACGGCGCAACGTTCTATACGCTGATCGGCTTGCATGCATTGCACGTCGTTGGCGCAGTGGTCTGGTTGCTCGCAGTGCTGGCGATTGCACACCGCGGCGGCTATACGGCCAAGCAGCCCGCCGGCGTCGCGCTCTGTGCGACGTACTGGTACTACGTCTGTGCATTGTGGGTCGTCCTGTTCGGCATCGTGTATGTGTACTGAGGGGGAGATGGGCATGACGCATATGGAGCAACCAGCGTGGCTGCGGTGGGTGGCAGCGGCCCTTCTGTCCGTAGTGCTGCGGGCACCGACTGTGGTGCTGGCGTGCGAGGCGTGCAAAGAGGCGGTGAAAGACGATCCAGTGGGCACCGCGTTGAGTGCTACCACGCTGGTGTTGATCGCCATGCCGATGTTGCTGATTGGATCGATTGGCGGCTGGGTGGGCTACGCGTACTGGCGTGCCGAGCGGCACGCCGTGGCGTCCGGCGATGCCTCGGCCCAGCCGAGCGACACCGCACCGCAACCGGTATAGGACGAAAGGGAGAACCGAGCATGAGTCAAGCTGCTGCTGCAGTGGATCACGTGTTGGGCGTGGAGCCGGCCGAGTCGCCGCTCACGCCGGAAAGTTGGGGCAAGCTGGGGATGTGGGTCTTCCTCGCCGGCGACGCCATGTCGTTCGGCGGGTTGATCTGTGCCTACGCGGCGCTGCGCATGGGCAGCCCCAACTGGCCGACGCCATCGACCGTGCTCGGTGTGCCGTTCACGGCGATCATGACCTTCCTGCTCATCTGTAGCAGCGTGACCATGGTGAAGGGGCTCGAGGCGATCAAGCACGGCAACCGCGCTGGCTTGCGCAAGTTCCTGGCCCTCACCGCCATCGGCGGCGCCTGCTTCCTCGGCATGCAGGCCTACGAGTGGACGCACCTGATCGAAGGCGGCATGACGCTCACCAGCAAGGGCTTGTTCGGCGCGACCTTCTTCATCCTCACCGGTTTCCACGGCTGCCACGTGTTCTCCGGCGTGGTGTATCTCAGCGCCATCCTCGGGAGCGCCAGTTCCTACTCGGCGGAGAACCACAACTCGGTGGAGATCGCCGGATTGTACTGGCACTTCGTCGATCTGGTCTGGATTCTCATCTTCACCTTCGTCTATCTCATTTGAGGAAACGCACAGGAGGGTTCAGATGGATCTCGCACACGACGAACCAAACTACATGTTGATCTTTTACTGGCTGGCTGCGTTGACCGCGATCGAGGTCGGCATAACGTACGCGGGCATCCCGAAAGTGTTGATGATCGCGCTGCTGGTCGGCCTCGCCTTGGCCAAGGCTGCGATGGTGGCGATGTATTTCATGCATCTGAAGTTCGAGCGCCGGACGCTCGGGCTGATCGCGCTGACGCCACCGCTCTTGCTGGTAATGTTCGCCTGCGTTACCTACCCGGATACCGCCTGGAGGTTCTTGGGGCACTGAGCCACCGAACCCGGCACGCCCCGCGGCGGGCCGCGAGTATTCGTTACATGCGACCTCTATTGTGGACGGCGCTGATCGTTTCCGGGGCGCTGCTGGTCAGCGCCGCCACATGGTCGGCCTTCCGATACGGTGTCGTCTCCCCCGCGACCGGCCTCCCGGCGCTCGGCCAGGTGCCGGAGTTTTCCCTCATCGACAGCAACGGCCAACCGCTGTCGCACGCGCAGCTCGCCGGCGGAGTGTGGGTCGCCGACTTCATCTTCACCCACTGCCCCGGCGTGTGTCCGGTGCTCAGTGCGCAGATGGCGAAGTTGCAGCATGCCCTGGACCGCGAGGGCGGCAACCCGGTGCGGCTGGTGTCGTTCAGTGTCGACCCCGTGAACGATACGCCCGAAACGCTGCGCGCCTATGCCGAACAGTTCGGCGCTGAGCCCGGCCGCTGGCTCTTCGTGACCGGCCGGCGCGATGAGCTGCACGCACTCATCGGCCAGGGATTCCATCTCGCCGTCGCGGATCGTCCGGAGAGCGAGAACACCGACGGCGAGGGGCTCATTACGCACAGCGACCGCTTCGTGCTCATCGACAAGGAGTTGCAGATCCGCGGCTACTATCACGGCACCGACCAGGAGTCTGTGCAGAAGCTGCTGCAAGACATCAAGGAGCTCGGGAAGGAGAAGCAGTCGTAAGGCGCAAGAAGAGAGAGCGCCGCATTTCTCTCCGATGACGTCGCACGCTTCACGCCGTGCTCTGACAGATGACTGTTCGCGACCTTCCCACCCTCAACGCGGTGTTGAACGCCACCAGTGCGGTCCTCTTGCTCCTCGGCTACCGATTCATTCGGCGCCGTGAGATCGGCGCCCATCGAGCGTGCATGCTCGCCGCGTTCACCGTCTCCGTCGTCTTTCTCGTCTCCTACGTGACGTACCATGTGCAAGTCGGCTCGGTACACTTTCCCGGCACCGGTCTCATCCGCGGCGTGTACTTCGCGATTCTCATCACCCACACCATGCTTGCGGCTCTGGTGCCGCCGCTCGCCGTGGTCACGCTGACCCGCGCCCTGCGCGGCCAGTTCGACCGCCACCGCCGCCTGGCGCGCTGGACGTTTCCGATCTGGCTGTATGTGTCTGTCACCGGCGTCGTCGTGTACGTGATGCTGTACCAGGTGTACGGCGCGCGCTGACGTCCACCCGTCGCGCCCGCCCCCGTGAAGCGTATCTCGTGCTGAAACGATTCCAGCGAGATACGAGGAACGAGACACGATACCGGTGCGGTTGACAGCCGTGAGCAATCCAGGAGACAAGCGGCACATGCAATGTTCGCAATGCCAGGCGGACAACGACGCCGGCCTCCGCTTCTGCGAGTCGTGCGGCGCGGCACTGGCCCACCTCTGTCCGAGCTGTGGCCACGAGCTGAAGCCTCAGGCGAAGTTCTGCGGCAAGTGCGGCGTTTCTCTAGTGGGTGCCGCGTGCGCCGCGCGTCTTCCCGCGGTGTCCTGCGTGCTTGTGTAGGTCAGAATTACAGACTACATTCGGTCCTCATGGGAGGTGACCATGGATCTGAAGCAGGACGTCAAGCCGATTACGTACCTCAAGAACCGGACTGCAGACTTGGTCCGTCAGGTCACCGAAGAGGGCCGAACGGTGATGATTACGCAGAACGGTAAGGCCAAAGTCGTGGTGATGGATGTGGAACTCTACGACCGCTGGCAGGCGGCGATGGCGCTGCTGAAGATCCTGGCGCATGCGGAGCACGACGTCGTAGCAGGCCGAACGGTTTCGCAGCCTACCGCCTTCGGGCGGGCCGCGGCGGCGATCAAGTCGGCGGCGCGCGGTGCCTAGGGCCTGCGGCCAGCGTCAGTTCTATGGCCCGCTCCCCGATGGGTCGCTCCGAGCTGCAAGGCCGACGGGCTACTAGACGCCGGTTGCGCATTCGCTGGAGCGAAGCCGCAGCCGTGGATTTGGAGGAGATCGCCACATATGTCGCTGCCGACTCTCCGTTGGACGCACGCAAGCTCATTGCGACCCTAAAGGCAAAGACCGACTCCTTGGCTCGGATGCCAGAACGCGGTCGCGTGGTTCCAGAGCTTGCCTACTTCGGCATCCGCACGTGGCGGGAACTCATCGTGCGGCCGTACAGAATCATCTACCGCATCGCTGCGGGTTCAGTGTACGTAATGGCGGTACTCGATGGCCGGCGCGACCTCCGTGATGTTCTGCTGGAGCGGCTGCTGAGAACCAAGTGATGGGTTGGCTCTGGGCGTTAGCAAACGTGTTGTGGCGCACGCCGGTGGCGTTCGCGGCGCACAGCGTGTACTAAACCGGGAACAGACGGAGGCTGCGGCAGAACCATGGAGACGATCATTGTTACCGGCGGCGCGGGGTTCATCGGGGCGAACTTCGTTCGCTTGGCCCTGGCCCGCACGGATCACCGCGTCGTCGTCTTTGACAAACTCACATATGCCGGCAACCTGGCGAGCCTCGATGACGTGGCGCGGGACGCGCGCTTCACATTCGTCCAAGGAGACATCGCCGACCGTGCGGCCGTCCAGGGGTTGTACGCCGAGCACCACCCGACGTGGATCGTGAACTTTGCGGCCGAGTCGCATGTCGACCGCTCCATCGACCACCCGCGCGACTTCGTCGACACGAACGTCGTCGGCACCTTCGAGCTGCTCGACGTCGGACGCCGCTACTGTGCCGAGCTCGACGCGCCGGCGCGCGCCCGCTTCCGTTTTCTGCACGTGTCGACCGACGAGGTATACGGTACGCTCGGCGCGACCGGGCTGTTCTCGGAGGCTACTCAGTATGCGCCCAACTCGCCGTACGCCGCGTCCAAGGCGGCGGCGGACCACTTCGCGCGCGCCTACCACGAGACCTTCGGGGTACCGGTATTGATCACCAACTGCTCGAACAATTACGGGCCGTATCAATTCCCGGAGAAGCTGATCCCACTCACGCTGCTCAACGCGGTCGAAGGCAAGCCGCTGCCCATCTACGGTGACGGCGGCAACATCCGCGACTGGTTGTTCGTCGAGGACCACTGCGACGGCATTCTTCTCGTTTTGCAGCGCGGCCGCCTGGGTCAGAAGTACAACATTGGCGGGCACAACGAACGCACGAACCTGGAGCTCGTCGATCGGTTGTGCGCCGCTCTGGAGGAGCTACTCCCCGCGGCCAAGAACCCGGCGCTTGCCGCTCAGGGGGTGCGTAGCTATGAGGCGCTCAAGACCTTCGTGAGCGACCGCCCAGGCCATGACCGCCGCTACGCCATCGACGCCACCAAGATTCGCACAGAGCTTGGCTGGCAGCCGCGCCACGACTTCGAGGCCGGCATCCGACGCACTGTGCGCTGGTACCTCGACCATCGGGACTGGTGCGCTGCCGTGCAGGCGGGGCAATATCAGAGAGAACGTCTCGGTCTGACGACCGACTCCAGGACCGCACGATGAAGGGCATCATTCTCGCCGCCGGTTCCGGCACCCGGCTGTACCCGTTGACACGCGCCGTCAGTAAGCAGCTGGCGCCGATTTACGACAAGCCGATGATCTACTATCCGCTGTCGTCGCTCATGCTCGCCGGTATCCGCGACATCCTGGTGATCACCACACCGCACGAGCAAGACAGCTTCAGGCGCTTGCTCGGGAGCGGCGACGAGCTCGGCCTGCACATCTCCTATGCTGCGCAAGCGAGCCCCGACGGGATCGCGCAAGCGTTTCTGATTGGCCGCGAGTTCGTCGGCACGTCACGCGTAGCCCTGGCGCTGGGGGATAACATTTTCTACGGGCACGGGTTCTCCGACTATCTGCATCGCGCCGTCGAGCGTCAGAGCGGCGCGACGGTCTTCGGCTACTGGGTACGTGATCCCGAACGCTACGGAGTCGTCGAGTTCGATGCCGCCGGGCGTGCCGTGAGTCTGGAGGAGAAACCGCAGCAGCCGCGTTCGCACTACGCGGTGACCGGCCTCTACTTCTACGATAATCGCGTCGTCGACATCGCGTCCCGCCTCAAGCCGTCGGCGCGTGGCGAGCTGGAGATCACTGACGTGAACCTCGTGTACCTTCAGGAGGCTGCGCTGCATGTGGAACGCATGGGGCGCGGCATCGCATGGTTGGATACGGGCACGCATGAGGCATTGCTGCAGGCGTCCAACTTCATACAAGCGATCGAGGAGCGCCAGGGCCTCAAGGTGGCCTGCGTCGAAGAGATCGCCTACCGCATGGGCTACATCACTGCGGACGACGTCCGGCGTTTGGCCATGATCATGGAGAAGAGCGGCTACGGGCAGTACCTGCTGAGCATGCTCGAACAGCCGCCGGCCTAGCCGATGAAGTTTCTGACCACACCGTTGCCGGGCGTGATCGTCATTGAGCCCGACGTTTTCCACGATCCGCGCGGCTTCTTCTTCGAGACGTACCACGCGCACAAATACCGCGAGGGCGGTATCGCTCCGAGCTTCGTCCAGGACAACCACTCACGCTCGACACGCGGCACGTTGCGCGGCATGCACGCGCAGCGGCTGCGTCCACAGGGCAAGCTGGTGCGTGTGCTCCTCGGAGAAGTGTTTGATGTCGCGGTCGACATCCGCCGCGGTTCACCGACGTTCTTGAAGTGGTTCGGCGTGACACTGTCCGCGGAGAACTTCCGCCAATGCTATGTGCCGCCGGGATTCGCGCACGGCTTCGTGGTGACCAGCGAGGTCGCCGAGTTCGAGTACAAGTGCACCGACTTCTACGACCCCACCGCCGAGCTGCGCATCCACTGGAACGACCCGGCGATCGGCATTGCGTGGCCGGTGCAGGAGCCCGTGCTCTCCGACAAGGATCTCACCGCGCGGCCGATCGCCGAGCTGATGGAGCAGCTGCCGGTCTACGAGGAAGGGCGCCCGTGAGAATTCTCGTGACCGGTGCTGCCGGCCAGCTGGGAACGGCACTCCAGGCCAGCTTGCCGGCGCACGAGCTGGTGGCGCTCGGCCATGGCCAGATCGACATCACCCGTCTGGCCGCCGTACGCGACGCCATCGATGCGTACCGCCCCGATTTGGTAATCAACGCGGCGGCGTTCAACGACGTCGACGGCGCCGAAGCACACCCCGAAGATGCCTACGCCGGCAACGCACTGGGCCCGCGCAACCTGGCGGTGGCGACCGCGGCGCGCGGGATTGCGCTGCTGCACGTGTCGACCGACTACGTCTTCGACGGCACCGCCACGCGGCCGTATACTGAGTTCGACTCCACCAACCCGCGCTCCGCCTACGGCCGCAGCAAGCTGGCAGGCGAAGAAGCGGTGCGCGCGCTCAACCAGCGTCACTACATCGTCCGCAGCGCGTGGCTATTCTCCACGGTCGGCCGCAACTTCGCGAAGACGATGTGCGGGCTGGCCGAGCGCCCGGAAGTGCGCGTGGTGAGCGATCAGTACGGCTCGCCGACGTACGTGCCGCATCTCGCCGATGGCCTCGCGCGGCTGATCGAGACGGAGGCGTACGGCACCTACCACATCGCAGGGAAGGGCGGCACCAGCTGGTTCGAGCTGACGCGCACGCTCTATCGCCACCTCGGCATCACGACTCCGGTGCATCCGGTGTCCACCGCCGAGTTCCCGCGGCCTGCGGAACGCCCGCGCTATGCGGTGCTCACCACGGTGCAAGATCCCGCAATCCTTCTGCCCCCGTGGGAAGAAGGGGTCGCCGCCTTCGCACGGGCGGTGCAGAGCAGCGCGGCCAGCTGAGGTCAGCCGACGAGCAGCCGGTTCAACGTATTGCAACCGGAGTGACCCCCGCTGTCGCACACGGCAGGCGCTGTAGCTT
Organism: Binatia bacterium; assembly: GCA_041497995.1. Taxonomy (GTDB): domain Bacteria; phylum Desulfobacterota; class Binatia; order HRBIN30; family HRBIN30; genus DATKMS01. The sequence goes on from JBGQHM010000188.1 coordinate 10,346, forward strand.
GACGATCGCAGTGACGTCAGCCGCACTGACGCGTCCATCGTGATTGAGATCGGCGCCGCTGGCCGTGCCGACCGCGCCGAAGAGACTCGGAAGCAGCGCCGCAACGTCGGCCGTGGTGACGCGGCCATCGCCGGTGATGTCTCCAAGGCACGCCGGCGTTGCGCTCGGGGTTGGCGTGTTGGTGCGGGTCGGCGTCCTAGTCGCCTCGGCTAATCGTGGGATCGGCTGGCGGTCGAAGAAGACGTCGGGGTCGGGGCGGCCATCAGGGTAGGTGTCTGAGAATACCGTGTGCCGGTTGTCGCCCCATGCATAATAGAAACTGTCGGTGTCGGCGGCGATGGCGATGTACTCGCCCATGTAACACGCGGAACGACCCGGATCGAAATTCCCCGTCGCCGTTGGTTGCCCGGTCAGCGGCGGGACCGGGAAGCTCACGTCCGTGAGTCGCGAGATGGGATCGAGCGTTGCCCCGCCGTCGCGCGAGAATGTCGTGTACACGTCGATGGTAAAGTTGTTCGCGGGGTCGTTGCGCCGATCGTACCAGGCGACGGACACAGTTCCGTTCCCTCCAACCGCCACGAATGGCTCAAACTGGTCTGTGAGTGTGCCGCCGGCGATCTGCACCTCGGGGCTCCACGTCAGGCCACGATTGGTGGAGCGACTCAGGAAGACGTCGCTGTTGTCGACGTCGCCCGGCGGGTCATGCGCCCAGACGATGTAGAGGTTGCCGTCGAAGGGTCCGCCGGTCGTGTCCACCGCCATCCACGCCTGCGCCAGCATGCGAATGTCGCCGTTCAATGTGGGGCGGCGTTGCCCGGCCTCACACTGGATGATCCGATCGGTCCCCGCGACGCGAATCGGCGTCGTGTTGACCTGGACCGGGGACTCCCAGGTCCCCCCGCCATCCAGGGAGCGACGGAAGCGGATGTCGTTATCATCGCGCCCGAGGGCGCCGCGATTTGCCCAGGTGACATAGAGCTCACCGTTGGGGCCGACAGTGATGCTACATCCGAACGGAGCGATGTCGCTCGGACGCGAGAGCACTTGGTCGTCACCGAAGGTCACCCCGTGATCCGTCGACCGCGAAAAGTGCATCTCTCCACGTGAGACCGGTCCGGGAAAGGCATCGACGAGGCGCGCCCAGCACACGTAGACGTGGCCGTCGCGGCCGCCGCCGGTGTTGTCGACGGCGATCCACGGCTTGTCGTTGAAATCTGCGGGGAGCGGATCGGGGCTGGCGATCACCGAGTCGGGGAAGCTCCGGCAACTGTCGGTCGACCGCGCCACGCTGATCGCGACCCCACCAGCGGGCGGCATGATCAGGTGCGCATCGTAGATCGTACCCGTTGCCCCATGGGCAGCGAGCACCGGGTCCGAGAAATGGGGAATCGTGCCCGCATCGGTCCAGGTCGTTCCGTGGTCAGTGGAGCGCGCGAAGCCGGAGAGTCCCGCACCGCCCGTGTCGACAAAGCCGGCACAGATGGTGGAGCCGAGCACAGCGAGCGTGGCTTCGCTCTGGGTGGTGCGTTCTGGAGTGTCCAGCGCCGGATCGTTTACGAGCACATCGGTCCCTGGCGCCACAGGCGAGACGAAGGCGGACACGCGTTGGCGTGGTGCAACGAGGCGCGCCGGCGACGCCGCGATCTGCCCGGACATCTGCAGGATCAGATTGACGCCGGCAGCGGACGTGGCCTGACGGAAGTCCCGCGGGATCCCCGGCGGCGGGTCTTGGAGCAGTGGGCGGGTCGGCGCCTCTCCTGCAGCCGCCACCGCGGCAAGGGTTGCGGCCAGCGCGCCAGAGAGGCGCATCAGCATTCTTCGTCGCATCACCACACGTCGTCGCGGGCGCGAGTATTGCGCACCTGACCCCGAAAGCGCCAGCCCGGCGGCGGTGGCAGAGGGCCGAGGATCGCGACGACCACGCTGCTGCACGCCTTTGTCCTTTCACGTGTGGCTGTTGTACGATCACCAGCATTCCTATGGACAAGCTTGCGCCGGCGCGTGCGGTGGACCCACCACCAGGTGGCGTCTTGGTTGGGCGCCAGCGGGAGCTCGAAGAGCTGAGCGCGGGGCTGGCCGATGCACTGGCACAGCGCGGGCGACTGCTCATGCTCGTGGGCGAGCCGGGTATCGGCAAGACGCGGCTCGCTGAGGAGATCGCCAGCCTGGCGCGACAGCAGGGCGCCAAAGTCCTGTGGGGACGGTGCTGGGAGGATGAGGGTGCTCCCGCGTTCTGGCCGTGGGTGCAAGTGCTGCGCTTGTACATCCAGGAATGCGACGCTGCGGCGTTGCGCGACACGCTCGGCCCCGGAGCGTCGGATATC
>JBGQHM010000189.1:0-12514 GCA_041497995.1 Binatia bacterium
GGGGGACGTAGGTTGCGGAAAGTGCGTTGCGGCGTGTCTCCCGCACCTTCCGCAACCTACGTCCCCGATCTCTCCGTAACAAACCAGCAACGTCCCCCGTTCATTCCGGGGGACTCACACGCGGAATGACATTGTCGTGGCTCATACGACGAGTCCCAGACTAATCTTGATGGCCCGATCCACCTTGAGCATGGTTGCCGGCTTCAAGACGCCGAGACGATTGAGGAGTCGGCGCTTGTCGACGGAGCGGACCTGATCGAGACGCACCACGGAATCAACGCTCAGGCCGCCTTCGGGCGCCTTGATGAGAACGTTGGTGCGGTGCAAGGGCAGCCGGAACTTGGAAGTAATGGCGGCCACGATGGTGATGTTGCCGAAGCGGTTGCCGATGTCGTTCTGGATGATCAAGGCCGGGCGGGTCTTGGCGATCTCAGAACCCTCGGTCGGATCAAAGCGGACCACATACATGCTACCGCGCTTCGGGAAGGTTACTCCTTTTCCGCCGTTTGCCATGCTTCCTCGTCGAGGAAGAACCACTCCTCGGCCAGCTGACGGTTGATCTCATTTTCGCGCAAATAGCCTTCCTTAAGCTCTCTCCGTAGGCGGGCCTTGCTGGCGCGTTTCGCTTGTTCTCTGACAGCCTGGTCGATGAAGCGGCTGCGATCGCCCTTCGGGGCGAGCCGGTCAAGCAGCCGCACGGTGTCCGCCGGCAGCGTGATGTTAATCCGTTGGTGCATGTGCGTGCCTCCAGCCATTGGGAATAAATGATACACACCGCGGGTGTGGGTCGTCAAATCGCTCGGTCGAGCAGAGCTGACCGAGCATCGCGAACACGGGTTGCGAGGCCTTCACAACTTCCCATCGCCTTGACGGCCGGGGAAAGCTGCCGTAACACCGGGGTCGTTCTGGAAGGGGAACAGAATGTTTCGCGGTGCGCCTGTCATCGATGCCGATTCGCATAAGATCGAGAACCCGATGGTGTTCCTCGACTATGTCGACGCGCGTTTCCGCGGCCGCGTGCGCGTCGTCACTGACCAGTACGGCGAGCAGCGGGTGGCGATCACGGATCGTAATCCGCACACCGGTGCTGCCGATCTGGTGCGCCTGTATCCCCAACCTGACGGCTTCGGGAAGGGCGCGTACCGTGCCTACCATGCCGAGACGGCGATGGGTGCGCTGTTCAACCGGGTCCGCGTGCAGCACATGGACCGCGAAGGCATCGACGTGCAGATGATCTACGGCTCGCTCACGCTGACGCTTGCCAGCTTGATCGACGCCGAGCTCGCGGTGGCCTTGTGCCGCGCGTACAACGACTACATTCGCGATGACTGCGAACCCTATCGCACGCGGCTGATGCCCGTCGGCATCCTGCCGTTGCAGGATGTGACCGAAGCGGTGAGCGAGATGCGTCGTTGCATCGACCAACTCGACATGCCGGCGGTCAGCATCTCGCCCAGCCTGCCGGTGCCGCACCCGGATGCGCCGGACGCCTTTCCGGCGATCCGTGCGCCGCGGCATTTGTCGGACCCGCAGTTCTATCCATTATATGAAGCGGCGCAGGAGTTGGACGTCGCGATTGGCATCCACGGCACGCCCGGCGCGTACCTGTGCAGCGGCTCCGCCGATCAGCTCGACACGTTCACGCTCGTCCACATCTTTGCGCACCGCAACCAGCAGCAAATGGCGATCGCCAAGCTGGTGATGGACGGCGTGCTGGAACGTTTCCCGAAGCTGCGCTTCGGGTTCCTCGAAGCCGGGTGCGGCTGGCTCCCCGACCTCATCCACGCGCTGCACGAGCACTGGGAAAAGCGTATCCGCGATTTCGATCCGCACTATCAGCCGCCGATGATGCAGCTCGCCCTCGAGGCAGTGCGCGACCGCAACCCGCGCGTCGGATTGATCCGCAAAGCAAAGAACCTGTTTAGCCTGGCCCGCAGCCGCAAGCCCCACTCTAATGGAGCGAGCGACCGCGACGCGTATCTCTACGAGCACCGCGAGCTGACGCGTAACCCCGAGGAGTACTTCGCCCGCGGCCAGGTCTTCACCACCTTCGAGCCCGACGATCCGGCACCAGTGTATTTGCAGGCGGCCCTTGGCGGCGTCGGTGAACGTCTGGCGGGCTGGTCCGTCGACTACGGGCACTGGGATGGCGTGTTGACCGATTGCGTCAAGCGCATCACCGAGAACCCGCGCATCGACATCGACTTCGCAGGCCGCCTGCTGTCGGCGAACACGCTACGGTTCTACGGCCCACGGCTGCGGCGGCGGATCGAGCCGCTGATGCGGTCGCAGCGGTTGCTGCTCGAAGGCCCGCGGCTACCGACCGGATCGCCTGCTGGTCCTCCGCGGTGAGACGTGGCGCCCGCGGGGTGCTGTGTTTTTGTCGATTTGGCGCTGTTTTTCGGTTGATTTGTCTGGAAGACGCATCTACCATGCGCGTCTGCGGTGGTTGGATGATGCAGACTTTGCGGTGGACAGCGAATGCCCTGATCGTTCTTGGGGCGGCCCTAGGTATCCTGTCTGGTCGCGCCATGGCGGCCGGTCCCCCCGCCCAGAAACTTCCGTCCGCTCTGTTGGTCTTCCCACTCATCGAAGCCGATGTGACCGGTGGAGAAACCCGTATCGACACCCGTATCGAGCTGCTCAACCTGTCGGGCCAGGGACAGGATGTGGAGTGCTTCTACGTCCAAGGCGATGACACCTGCAACGAAATAGGGTTCTTCCTGTCGCTGACTCCGTACCAGCCGATCTCCTGGTTGGCCTCGCAGGGGCTCGACGATGTGCTAACGCGCAGCGCGGCGCCGCCGTTCTTCGGGCCCGGCGAGCTGAAGTGCGCGGTGATTCCGCCGGACAACCAGCCGGACATCGAGTTCCACAACACGATTCAGGGACGCGCGACGGTGTACTACTCGACTGGCCGCACCATTTCTTACGGCGCCGTGGGCTTCCAGCGGTTGAGCCCTGGGGACTTCACGGGGGTGTTATCGCTCGACGGGCGCACCTATGCGCAGTGCCCCGACAAGCTGCACTTCGAGGTGCTCGCCGATCAGCCGCCGACCACGAGCGACCTGATTCTGGTACCGTGCTCGCAGGATCTGCTGCTGCAGGTGCCGGCAACCATCACCGTCCAGTTCCTCATCATCAACGAGTTTGAGCAGCAGTTCTCCACCTCAATCAGCGTTACTTGCTTCAATCGGCAGATGTTGAGCGCGATCAGCGGCTCACTGTTGCGCGCGTCTCTCGGTACGGACACGGCGCATCTGATTATTCGCGGCGTGAACGGGCCGCTCCTGGGCTTGGTGGTCGATAACGTACCGTACCAGGGCAAGACGGGCATCGCAGGGAACGAGCCGTCGTTCCAGGGCGGGCGGTCCGCGCTCGTGGTGTTCCCGTAGGCACAATGGCAGAGCTCTTTCGCATACTCGCTGCGTTCCTCGCGATGTACATGCAGCACATGACGCAGGCCCCGTCGAAGCTGCTGCCGGTGGTGCCGACGGCGACCCGCACGGCGACTGCGACTGCCACCAATCCGCCCACTGCCACGCCGACGCGCACGGCAACTCGGACACCGACCTCGACGAGGACGGCGACGCCGAGCCCCACGCCCTTCCCAAGTGCACCGATCTCCGGCTCTGACCCGCTCGGCTTCGAAGTGATCGGCGTGCCGCCAGCGCAGAAGCTGCCGTCCGCGCTGCTCATCTATCCATTGGTCCGGGTGTCCGCGACGCAGGAAACGCGTATCGAGCTGATGAACCTCACCAGCTCGCTGCTGTCGGTGCAGTGCTTCTACGTGCAAGGCGTGACGTGCAACGAAATCGGGTTCTTCGTCAGCTTGACCGGCAACCAGCCGCTCTCGTGGTTGGCCAGCACCGGGTCGGGCGGTAACGGGCGGCGCGTCGCGCCCCCCTTTACTGGCGACGGCGAGCTCAAGTGTGCGGTCGTGCCACAAACCGCCGATCTCGCCTCACACAACGCGTTGCAAGGGCGCGCGCTGCTCTCCGATTTCAATCCGCAGAGCAACCCCAACGCGCCGCAGACCATTGGCTACACGGCCATCGGGTTCCGCCGCCTGAGTCCGGGAGACTTCACTGGTGTTATCTCCCTCGATGGCATCAACTACGAGATGTGCCCCGATCGCCTGCATTTCCAGGTGTTGGCCCAGACGAGTACCTCGAACAGTGAGCTGATCCTGGTGCCCTGTTCACAGGATCTGGAGCTCCAGACGCCGTCGACCGCCAGCATCCAGTTGGCCGTCATCAACGAGTTCGAGCAGCACCTGTCCGGCGCGACGAATGTGAAGTGCTTCAATCGGATCAACTTCCTCTCGTTACCCGCGCTCAAGCGCTCCTCGGTCGGGTCGGATACCGCGCATCTCATGGTGCGGGGCATCGACGTTCCAGTCGTTGGCCTGGTCATCGACCGCTTCGCCGTGGGTTCGGTGCAGTCGACGTCGAGCAACGAACCGAACCTCGAAGGTGGTCGTCCGGCCACCGTCGTCCTGCCCTAAGGCCTGCGGCCGGCGTCATTTCTAGGGCTCGCTCCCCGTTGGGTCGCTCCGGGCTGCCAAGTCCGACACGCTTCTAGGACCGGGCAGGGCGCGTCCCGCCACTGCACTCTTCAGCTTCCGCTTTAGAGGCCGGGCTGCTAGACACGGGCCGTGGCACTCCTGGATGTCCGTACTCTGCGGACCAGCTTTTTCACGCCGCAAGGGGAGGCCCGCGCTGTCGACGGCGTGAGTTGCAGTATCGACGCGGGGCGCACGCTCGGGCTCGTTGGGGAGTCGGGTTGTGGCAAGACAATGACCGCGCTCTCGATCCTCCGTTTGACGCCGCCGGCGGCGCGCATCGTGAGCGGTAGTATCGTGTTCGACGGGCGGGATCTGCTGACCTTGAGCGATGCGGAGATGCGGCGCATCCGCGGCAACGCCATCGCGATGATCTTCCAGGAGCCGATGAGCTCTCTGAATCCGGTGTTCACGGTCGGCAACCAGGTCGCCGAGGCGGTGCGTCTGCACCAGGGGTTGAGCCGGCGGGCGGCCCGCGACAAGGCGATCGAGATGCTCAAGCTGGTGGAGATCCCCGAAGCGGAGCGGCGGGTGGACGAGTATCCGCATCAGCTCAGCGGCGGCATGCGGCAGCGGGTGATGATTGCCATGGCGTTGTCGTGTCATCCGCGCGTGCTGATTGCGGACGAACCAACGACGGCGCTCGACGTGACCATCCAAGCGCAAATACTCGATTTGCTCGCAGGGCTGCAGCGGCGCCTCGGCATGGCGATGATCTTGGTGACGCACGATCTGGGCATCGTCGCGGAACGTGCCGATGACGTGGCCATCATGTATGCCGGACGTATCATCGAGTACGCGCCGGTCGCCGCCATCTTTTCGAGCCCAATGCACCCGTACACACGCGGCCTGCTGCGTTCCATCCCCAAGGTCGGCGCCGACAAGTCGCGGCGTCTCGAAGCCATCCCGGGGGTGGTGCCCGATCTGCTGCAGCTGTCGTCGGGCTGCCACTTCCGCGACCGCTGTGGCCGCGCCATCTCGCGCTGCACGGCGATTGATCCGGATCTCGAAGAGCTGCGGCCGGGGCATTGGGCAGCGTGCGTCCGGGCCAGTGAGGCGGGATGGTGACGGATTTGCCCAGAAAAACTCGAGGCGCCTCGATTCGTCATTCCCGCGAAGGCGGGAATCCACTCCGCCCCGCCACCTGGATGCCCGCCTTCGCGGGCATGACGTCTGCCGACCAGCCTTCTTGGGCAAAGCCGATGGTGACCGACGACCGCGTTCATCTCACCCGTGTTGTGACGGAAGCATGAGCGCCCTCGTCGAGCTCCGCCAGTTGAGGAAGTACTTCCCTGTCCGCGGCGGTCTCTTCAGCCCGCGCGAGTTCGTGCGCGCGGTCGACGGTATCGACCTCAGCGTCCAGTCCGGCGAGACGCTCGGCATCGTCGGCGAGTCGGGGTGCGGGAAATCCACGCTGGGCCGACTCATCCTCCGCCTGCTCGAACCAACCAGCGGCGAAGTATGGATCGGCGGTGAGCGGCTCGCTGCCCTGAGTCCCAAGGCGTTGCGGCAGAAGCGGCGCGAGATGCAGATCATTTTCCAGGACCCATACGGTTCGCTGAACCCACGGATGCGCGTCGGGAGCATCGTCGGCGAGGGGTTGGAGATCCACGGCTTGGCGAGCGGTGCAGAGAAGCGGCGGCGGGTGATGGAATTGCTGGAACGCGTCGGCCTGCGCTCCGACGCGTACGACCGCTACCCGCACGAGTTCAGCGGCGGCCAGCGGCAACGCATCGGTATCGCGCGGGCTTTGGCGGTCCAGCCCAAGCTCATCGTTGCCGACGAGCCGGTGTCCGCGCTCGACGTCTCCATCCAGGCGCAAATCGTCAACCTGCTGCAGGATCTGCAGGAGGAGCGTGGCCTCACCTACGTTTTCATCGCACATGACCTGCGCGTTGTTGAGCACATCAGCCACCGCGTGGCCATCATGTACCTCGGGAAGATCGTCGAGCAGGCGGACAGCGCTGAGATCTACCGCAACCCGCGGCATCCCTACACCCGAGCGCTGCTCTCGGCTGTACCCGTTGCGGATCCAACGGCGCGGCGCGAGCGCATGCTGCTCCCTGGTGATGTGCCGAGTCCGATCCACCCTCCACCCGGCTGCCCGTTCCACCCGCGCTGCAAATTTGCAGAGGAACGGTGTCGCTCTCAAGAACCAAACCTGCTAATGGGGAACCAGGCGCATGCAGTGGCCTGTCATGTATTCCCAACATAAGGCGCGACCCTGAGCGAGCGGGGAGGAAGGAGGACGGCGGTGTTCTGGAAAGATCGAGGGGGTTTCAAGCCAGGGACGAAGCGTGTCGTGCCGATTCCGGTCGGCCCCAAGGTATCGGAGAGCCAGTTGCTCACACCGGTGCCCGTGTTGCGTCCGTCGTTAGGGCCCGACACTGCAGTGAGTGGCCGCCTCAGTTTCACGGTGCCAACCCGTATCGACGGGCGCTTGCGTGGCGAGGTGCGCGCGACGGACTTACTCGTGGTCGGAGAAGACGCGCTTGTCGAGGGTGTCGTGCGCGCCCTCAAGCTCGTTGTGCTGGGTGAAGTGCGCGGCGACATCCGAGGCGCCGAGCGTGTGGAGGTTGGCCCCGGCGGGCGCCTGATGGGTACCGTCGAAACGCAGAGCCTGGTCGTCAAGGAGGGCGGGTGCCTGGATGGGGACTGCCGCATCTCGCCGCCGCGCACCGCATTGCGTGTCGTGCATCCGGTGCCTGCGACAACTGCGTAAGACGCACTTCACGTCCGTCCACTCTTTCTCCGGTTCACGGTCTCCGCTCAGCCCGCATGGCTGTTGAGCGCTTGCAGATCGCGGTCGGCGCCGGGACCGTGTCAGCCGTCGTTGCGCATCCCGCGTCCCCAGCCGCTTCCGCGTGCGTCGTCATCTTGGCGCACGGCGCTGGGAGCGACATGAACAATCCCTTCTTGTGTGCCGTGCACGAAGGTCTTGCCGAGCGCGGCTACCTCAGCGTGAAGTTCAACTTTCCATACACGGAAGGCGGCCGGCGGGCGCCCGACCGCGCGCCAGTTCTCGAGGACTGTTATCGTCACGTCGTGGCCGCGATGCGCAGCCGCGCCCCTGGTCGCATCGTGATTGGCGGCAAATCGATGGGCGGTCGCATGGCGTCACATCTGGCGGCGCAGGGTGAGGAGGTCAGTGGCCTGATCTTCCTCGGCTACCCGTTGCACCCGCCCGGGAAGGTGGAGCAGTTGCGCGTTGCCCACCTCCCCAAGATCCGAGTGCCCATGCTGTTCCTGGCCGGTACCCGCGACCCGCTGTGTCGACTCGATCTTCTCCAACAGATGCTTACGCACCTACACGCCGACCTGCACGTGATCGACGGCGGCGACCACTCGTTCAACGTACCTAAGCGGATGAAACGAGCGACACGCGACGTGTGGGACGAGATCATCCGCGTCAGTGCAGAGTGGTTGGACACACTGACGTGAGCGCGCATACGCGTCCACACCCATCCAGGAGGATGTCATGGCAGACGAACCGCAAGAGCAGCAACATCAGATCTCGATTCAAATGGACCCGCAGAACGCCACCGGCGTCTATTCGAACCTGATGATGATCAGCCACCGGAAGGAAGAGTTCATTCTCGACTTTCTCTTCGTGCAACCGCAGCGCACGCCGCAGGGGCAGGCCATCGCCAACCTGCGGGCTCGGGTCATCACCAGCCCTGAGCACATGAAGCGCATCCTCAAGGCGATGGAGGAGAACATCGGCCGCTACGAGCAAACCTTCGGTCCGATCCAGCCCGCGACCGACATGCCGAAGGTCATGCACTGAGCCGAAGTGGCGGTGACCCATGGTCGCCCCGAACGGAGGGGCTCCTGTTTCACTCTGGTGGTGTGGGCGGCGGCGCACTGGGTGGCGCGGCCAAACCCTGCGCAAACGGAGCAGGCTCATCACGCAGGAACGTGAGGAGTTCCGCTTCCGCCAGCGCAGCGAGCGGGTGACCGGTCTCGCGATAGCAGCGAGCGCGGCGGGAGAGGAAGGCGCGGTTCCACGGCACATAGGGTTCCAGAGGCTGCAGGGCCTCGGCACAGAGCTGTTGCGAGTCCACCTTGAAAGCGATCTCCAGGGCGGCGGCGACGCGCCTGTCGTTCAGGACCTCGACGGAGAACGGCTGCCGCAGCGCGGCATATAAGCGTTTGCCAGCGGCCTTATCCTGTTTCGCCAGCTGCGCTACGACATCGGGCATACGGGCCATGAGCGAAGGCATCGGCCACGGATCGTCGTGGTAGCGGGTCGTAGCGGCAACAAGTGCGTCGGCCGCTTCGTGTACGTTGCCCTGTTTCCAACGTAACATCCCCAGGAGGGCGTCCGCTTCCGTCGGTTCGAAGTCGCGCAGTTGGTCGATGTATCGCAGCGCCGCATCATCGCCTTGATTGGCTAGCGCCGCGGCGACGACGATGGTCTCGACTGGACCGATCGGCTCACGCGGCTGCGCCCGCCACGCCGTCAGGGCAGCGTCAAGATCGCCACGAACGTAGTGGGCTTGCGCCTCCCCTCGCTTGCGACGCTCCGGACTTTCGTAGGGCCTGTCAGGGGGTGGCACGTCCGACACGGTGTAAAGAGCAATGCGTTCGTCTGCGACCCGGCCCCAGTCGACCTCACCACCGTGCAACTTCGGGCGATCCTCATTGCGGCTGCGCATGGTTCGTACCAGTTCGTCGACCTCGAAGAGTTGAGTGCGGCCCACACTGCGGGCAAATGCGAACTCCACGAGGGTCCGATCGTCGGTGTTGACGAGGTCGCCCTCGCTGTCTGCGATGGCACGTGCCAGCGACGGGCTGGCAACGTAACGCGCCAGGAATCCTTCCAGGTCAGTTGCCCGCCACGTCATGGCCAGGGCGGTCTTGTACGGCTCTTCGCCGATGCGCGCGCGGAGTCGGGCGACATCGTAGTCGATCGGCCGCATTGACGCGACGAGCAGCAGATCCACCGGGTGCGTGCGCCACGTTTCTACCACCGGGAACACCGACGCCATTGTGGCGTACTCGGTGCGCACCGTCTGGCTATCGACCTCGTAGGCCTGCAGCCACTGCAGGAAGATGCCACCCTCGGCCAGGCGTGCCGCGACCGCACGGTAGAACTCTTGCGTAAACAAGCTTGCGACGCCGGCGCGATACGGGTTGGACGGCTCGGAAAAGATGATGTCGTACCGCTGTGCTGTCGTGAGCAGCAGCTCACGGGCGTCGCCCATGAAGATGTGCACCTTGGGGTTGTCGAGCACATTGTGATTCACTGGCGCCGACACCCGTGCCACTTCCAGGATGGCTGGCTCCAGTTCGACGACGTCGACGCGCTCCATCGACGGAATCGCTGCCAGCCAACCAGCGGTACTACCGGTGCCAAGCCCAATCACTAGGGCGCGCCGTGGGCGCGGGTGGAGAATCGCGCCGACCAGCCCTCCCATGACTTGGGTCGCCGCATCGAACCGAGCGTCCCCGTCGGCCTTACCATTGACCAGGAAGGAGAGACCGGTGCCGCGCTCCAGCGCGACGCTGCTCTCGACCCCATCCGCGCTCCACGTGATGTCGCGCCGGCGGGAGTTGATCCAATCCCGCACACGATTCGGCGTGGCGCCCTCGAAGTGGACACGGCCCGCGCCGATCGGACTGTGTCGCCAGGCTGCGGTTGGTCCAGTTGCGGCGAGCAGCAGGAGTGCGCCAGCGGCCACGCCTGCTGCGACGAGCAGGCCGGCGGAATCTCTGTCGGTGTGCAACGAGAACCACATCGCGCTGACTGCGAGCACCACGAGCAGGCAGACGACCGCGGCCCATGTCCCGGTCGCTGACAGCGCCGGCAGCAAACCGAAGCCGCCCGCCAAAGATCCCAGGATAGCCCCCAGCGTGTTCCACGCGTAAGTCAGACCAACGTGTCGGCCGATCTTCTCACCGCCCTCACCTAGCAGGGCGATCAACAGCGGAAACTGCACCCCGGCCACAAACGCCGCAGGCAAAACCACGACCCCAGCGACGGCTGCCCACCCCAATGCCAGACCGAAGAAGCCGAGCAGATCGAGCGAGCGCAAGGCGATCGTGAGCAGTGCGAGTCGGTCACCGAGTGCGTAGGGAAGTGCTATGCACAGCGCTTCGAGCGCGCAGGTGAATGCGAAGCCGCGCACAGTCGCAGGGCGATCGTTGCCGGACAGAGCGTAGGCCGTGCTTCCCAAGCCCACGCCCAGTAACGCGACGGCGAGAATCAGGCCGAAGGTGAACGACGACCCGCCGAGGAGCGGCCCGAGCATGCGGTACCACACCAATTCCATGAGCAAGAACGCAAAGCCCACGGCCGCTGCGGCTGTGAAGACGAACCACGCGGGGACTTGGGTCGCCGCTATTGCCGAGGGTTTCGGCGCGGTGCCGGTGCGCGCGCCTGCGGCCGGCTTACCGAAACCGTGGGCGAGGCGGCGCGCCGTCATGCCGATCAGCACGTTCGCCACGCATGCGAGCCACAGCGTGGTGCGCGTGCCGTACGCCTCGAGCATGAAAAAGGTGGAGATGAGCGCTCCGGTGACGGCGCCCAGGGTGTTCACGCCGTAGAGCACGGCGAGGTGGCGCCGGCTCACGTCCTCATCCGTTTCGACGGCCTTAGCGGCTGCTGGGAGTGTCCCACCCATCAGGAACGTGGGAACCGCGAGCACCAATGTGGCCAGGACTAACCGCGCCACCGTGGCTCCGCCAAGGCCGAGCACGACGGAGCCACCGAGCGCGATATACGCACGGCGCGCCAACCAGACGAGACCAGGCGTGACTGCGGCCGCCGCGGCGATACTCAGCTCGAGATTGGCATAGAACGCCAGTGGCTGCGCGTGTCGGTCGGCGCGCCGCCCCAACAGCGCGCCGCCCGCGCCGAGCCCGCCCATGAAGATTGCCAACACAGCGGCCGACGCTGCCGTCGATGCGCCGAAGATCAAACGCATCTCCCGTAGCCACGCCACCTGGTAGATCAGCGCACAGGTTCCCGAGCCGAAGAGCAGGGCCGCGACCTTGGCCAGACGTGCGCGCATGTTGCCCCTCTCACACAGCCGTTCCTGTAGCTACTACGGCCTCGGGGTACAGCGCAAATCACAGGGGGAAAGATGGGTGGAAGTGACGCCGACCCGCGGGTAGACTGACCCAGCGTATGGATGACGGGAGGGTCTTCGATCTTATCCTCCTAGGGTACCGCAACGACATCGCACGGGCGCGGACCCTGGAGTACCTCGACCAGTTGCCGCTGGCGCTGGGGCCAGCCCAGGTCGATCGCGGCGCGGAGCTGCCGCAGCGGCTGTTTACGGCGCTCGATCGCGAGCGCGCACAGCGGTTGCGCGCGGCGCTCGAGGCGTGCGGTGCGCAGGTGGCGCTCGCACAGGTCAGCGTTGCCGACGAGGAGCCAAGCGTGGGGGTGCCGCTGGTTGAGCTACCAGCCGTACGCGCACACGCGCCTCGTCCGTTCATCATCCTCCTCGTAGTCGCCCTCGGTGCGGCCGCGTATCTCTGGCGTGCGGGTGAGCCGATGCTGCGTCAACCGCCGTTGCCGCCACGTGCTGAGCCGCTGACCGCCCACAGCTCGAACCCCGGCCAGCCCGAAGCGGCACCCGACTATCCCGAGGCGGTGCAACCGCTGCAGGCGGCCCCCGAGGTGAATGAACGCGCCGACGTCCTGCGCACGCGCGGCATTGCGCAACTCCGCGAAGGCGACTACCCCGCAGCCGCGACAGCGCTCGAACGGGCGCTGCAGCTCGCACCGAAGGATCCGAACGCGTTGCTGGCGCTGGCCGAGGTCTACCTCAAGCAAGACAAGCGTCCGCAGGCGCTCGACCTGCTGCATCGTGCGAAGGAAGCGGGCGTGCGCAGCCCAGAGCTCGACAAGAGGATGCAGCAGCTGAGCCGCGAGGTGGACGCTGAATGGGACTTCTTGCAGACGGAGAGTGCCCACTTCCGTGTCAGCTTCGCGGACAC
>JBGQHM010000190.1:0-12455 GCA_041497995.1 Binatia bacterium
GATCGAAGAGATGCTGCGCTATTGCACGCCGGTGATCTACTTCCGCCGCACGGCAACGCGCGACACCGAGCTGCGCGGCCGTCGGATCAAGGCCGGCGACAAGGTCGTGCTGTTCTACAGCTCGGCGAACCGCGACGAGGACGTCTTCGCTGCGCCCGAGCGCTTCGACATCACGCGGTCACCCAACGATCACCTGGCATTCGGCGGCGGCGGCGCACATTTCTGTCTCGGCGCCAACCTTGCCCGCTTGGAGATCCGCGCCATGTTCGAGCAGGTGCTGACGCGTTTGCCCGACCTCGCGTTGGCGGGGCCCGTCGAGCGTCTGTCGTCGAACTTCATCAACGGCCCGCGGCGTATGCCCGTACAGTTCACGCCGTCGCGCGCCGCGCGCCTGTGAACGCTTACTTGGACTTGCCGCCCTTCTTGGCGGACGGTCCCGGAGGCCCGCGCTACCAAAGCTGTCGTGCGGCGTCGGTGCTTTCGTTCCCCTCACCTCGGCGCTATGAGCTGCGATGTGCTCGAACCCAGATCCGCCGGCATCATCCGGCCGGCGCGCCGGCCGCCGGGGTGGGTGGCGCCGGGACCGCCGCCGCTTACGCCATGCGACCGGTCCGAGGTGTGGCCGGGGCCCGGTGAGGATCTCTGCTACCTCACCGGCGACTGGCGCATATTGCAACTGGTGCGTGGCCATCGTTGGTCGCTCGACGATCTGGTGACCGGGTGGTTTGCGGCGCACCGGTCGACAGTGCCACCCACGCGCATCGCCGATCTCGGCTGCGGCATCGGCGCCGTTCTGCTGATGCTTGCCTGGCGGTTCCCGTCGGCGCGGTGCGTCGGTATCGAGGCGCAACCGCTCAGCGTGGCGCTGGCCCAGCGTTCAGTGACATGGAACGGCGCGGAGCATCGCTGCGCAGTCCGCCTGGGTGATCTGCGCGATGCCGCTGTTGCGCCGGAGGGCGCGATCTACGAGCTGGTCACCGCGACGCCACCGTATTTGCCGCTGGGTACGGCAACCGAACCGCAGCGGCCGCAGCAGGCGCCGTGTCACATCGAGCAGCGCGGCGGCATTGAAGCGTACTGCGTCGCCGCGGCGCGCCTCCTGGCACACAGCGGACGGTTCGTGACGTGCCACGCCGCTGCCGAGACGATGCGAGTCGAAGCCGCCGCGGCGACGGCGGGGCTCGCGGTCGAATGCCGCCGTGATGTGGTTCCGCGTGCCGGCAAAGCGCCGCTGTTTTCGGTCTACGCGATGCGGCGGATTGCCGGGGTCAGCGAGTGCGCCGTGCTGCCGCGGCTCGTCGTGCGCGATGTCCACGGCGAGTGGACGGACGACTTCTGCGAGCTCCGCCGCGAGATGGGAATGCCACTTTAAAGAAATGTTGAATGGTGAATGCTTAATGGTGAATTGCCGGAGACGACTCTGACCCCACATTCACCATTCACAATTCAGCATTCACCATTCGCCCGTCTTTCCAGGGCGCATCCAGATACGTTGGTGCAGCTGGTCGACCGTGTCCGGATCCGAGAGCAGGATGCGCCGCTCGCGGACGCTGAGCGCAGCCGGGCCGTTGGCTAGCGCGCGTTCGAGGAGTGCGTACCGCGTTGCGCGGATCGACGCTTTGAGGCGTCGGCGGTTGCCGAGGAGCGCGCGGTGGAGTGCGTTGATGTACGGGTCGACTGCGGCGCGCACGAAACCGTCGTGCTCAAGCGCCGGCACACACGCCGCCTGCTGTTCGGCAACGGTGAGGTTCTGATCGAGGTCGCGCAGCTCCGCGGGCGGCGCGCTTTCCTCGGGGATCTTGAACAGCCCGCGGGCACGCGCACGGTCGCCCAGCCGCACGCGGCTTGCCAGCACCGAGATCGGAATCGACAGGATCAGTCCGCAAATGATCGGCGTCACCCACCAGAAGTATTGCGGGTTCAACCAGAACAGGGCGCTGCCCCAGACGGTGGCGAACACGCTGTCGAGGCCGTGGTGCCGAATCGCCTCCCACCAGCCGGTCTCTGAGTCTTCTCGCGTCTGCGCGCCCCACGATACGGTGCGCCCCAGCAGGTTCTGCACGACGAACTTACTGTGGAACAGCATACGGATCGGCGCGAACAGACTCGAGATGATGACCTCGAGCAACACGCTCACCGCCAGCTTGAAGCCGCCGCCGTACGCCTGTGCCTGACGCCGCATGACCAGTGCGACGACGCTGAGGATCTTGGGCAGAAACAGAATCATGGCGGTGACGGCCATCAACGACAACGCCCAGTTCGGCCGCCACACCGGCCAGTCTGGAAAGAGGCTGGGTCCCTTCGGAAAGTAGTCGGGTTCGACGAGCACATCTTGGATCGCCTGCACGGTGCTGAGCGTGAGGAAGCAGAACCACAGCAACGCCGACACGTAGGAGAGCACGCCGTTGATGAACAGCGCGCGATGCGCGCCGAACAGACCCTCGGTGGGCAAGAGGCGCAGATGCTGCAGGTTGCCTTGACACCAACGCCGGTCGCGCTTCATCTCTTCGAGCAACGTCGATGGCGTTTCCTCGTAGCTGCCGGGCAAGTCGAAGGCGAGCCACAAGGCCCAGCCCGCACGCCCCATCAGTGCCGCCTCGACGAAGTCGTGGCTCATGATCTCTCCGCCGAGCGGCGGCTTGCCCGGCAGGCGCGGCAGACCGCACAGCGCCATGAACGGCGCGATCCGAATGATTGTGTTGTGTCCCCAATATTGCCCGTCGCCGAGCTGCCAGAAGTGCAGACCGGCGGCGAACATCGGGCCGTAGACACGGCTGGCGAACTGCTGCACACGGGCGAACAGCGAGCGCCGGTTCACCGCCGTGGGCGCGGTTTGGATCATGCCGGCATCCGGGTGCTTCTCCATGAGCCGCACCAACGCCACCAACGTCTCGCCCGCCATCACACTGTCGGCGTCGAGCATGATCATGTACCGATACTGCTTGCCCCACCGGCGACAGAAGTCGGCGACGTTGCCGCTCTTGCGCTTCAAGCGGACGCGCCGCCGGCGATAGAAGATCGTGTCGAAGCGACCGATCGCGCGGCACCAATCGAGCCACGCGGCTTCCTCCTGCACCCACGTCGCCGGGTTGCTGCTGTCGCTGAGGATGAAGAAGTCGAAGTGGTCCAGCATGCCAGTGCGCTGCAGCGACTGATAGATCGCCCGCAGTCCTGCGAACACGCGGTCGACGGGTTCTTCGCAGATCGGCATGACGATCGCTGTGCGTCCACCGGGGGTGAACGCGCCGTTCTCGTCTTCCTTGCGATGCGTGATCGCAAAGCGGTCGGGGCGTCCGGCCAAGGTGAAGAATCCGAGCAGAGCCGTCCAGAAGCCGATGGAGATCCAGCCGAACAGCGCACCGAAAAAGAGCACGATCGCTGCACCGAGCCATGTGCGCCCCTGGTGTGGCAGTACGTTGACCATGAAGCCGCTGGCGATGACGCTCGGGATGAGCACCAGGATCATCAGCAGCGCCCGCCGCCGATGTGCCACGCGCACCCACGGGTAATTCCGGCGCCGGCTCACGGCCGAGTGCTCGCCCTGCGCATCGGCCATGCGCGCCGTCGCTTGCTCGTGTCGTTCGCGGCCGCGGCGAAACAGGCGATGAATCCCGCGCGGCTCGAAGCTCGGTACCATAGATCCGCGGCTGAGTGTCGGCATCGACGCCGGCACGCCGCTGCAGCGCTGCGGCAGCGCGGCGCCCGTGGCGTTAGGCTGCGACGAGAAGCGTCCGGACAGCGCTGCATCGAGTCGCCACGCCAGGAATGCATCCATCGTCGCCGGCGCCGGCGCGCGGCTCACCGGATAACGCTGGGGCAGCACCTCCCGCAACGCCCGCAGCGTCTCCGCGACGGCGTCGCTGGTCGCCTCCCACGGCTGCGAGCGCAGCGCCCGCGCGATCGCATCCGCAATCAGCAACTCACGTTCGCTCGGCGGAATCCCAAGTGCGTGCAAATAGGCGAGCGCGCGCGCGTGCGCCTCTTTCCAATCTTGCAACAGCTTGTCAGCCGGCACCTCGAAGACATGTACGGTGGCCGTGGCGGTATCCTCAGGCTGGGGCGACGTGGCCGGTGCGCCCTGTGCTTGGGCGGCGGCTGCTTGCAACTTCCCCGTCAAGGCAGGACTCCGTACGTCCACGTCTCGGTGAGCGCGCTGCCGCCTTGATCGAGGAAGGCACGCAGCTCGAGCGGTTTGTCCGTCTTCGGCTTCACTTGAAATGACAGTCGCCAGCCGCCGGTGACGGGATTCTTGATCACATGCTGATCGAGTACTTCGCCGGCGTCATTCCCGCCCGCAACCGTGAGGACGCCGCGCAACACGGTGCTGGCAGGGAGCGCGTCGAGCTTCTTGCCGGCGAAGTCGATCACGAACCGGTACGTTCCCTCGCCGCGGCCGGGCTCGCGACGCGTGGCGACGACGCGCCCGGCAGGTGGCCGCGCCGGATCATCGCCGTACCAGTACATCGAATAGGCGAACGACACCGGCTCGCCGAGCTTCGGCAACGTTGCGGGTACCCAGTAGGCAACCGCGTTGTCGTTGATGTCCTTCTTCGTCGGGATTTGCACCAGGTCGATTCGGCCGTCGCCCCAGTCGCCGCGCGGGGTGATCCAGATGCTGGGGCGCAGCTCTTGGCGCGTCTCCAAATCCTGATAGTGGTCGAAGTCGCGATCGCGTTGCACGAGACCGAATCCCTTTGGGTTGTGCAGCTGGAAGCCGTTTACCTGCAACGTGTACGGATTGTCCAGCGGCCGCCACAGCCATTCACCCGTACCGTTTTCGATCATCAATCCATCCGAGTCGTGAATCTCCGGACGGAAGTTGTCGAACGAGCGCGTCGTGTTCTCACCAAAGAAGAACATGCTGGTGAGCGGTGCGATGCCGAGCTTGTGGATGTCCTTGCGGCGGAAGAGACGCGCGTCGACGGTCACCAGCGTTTGCTCGTCGGGTTGGATCACGAAACGGTAGGCACCGGTGATGCTGGCGCTGTCGAGGAGCGCATACACCGTCAGCGCGCGCGCGCCCGCTGCAGGTTTCACTAGCCAGAACTCGGTGAAGTAGGGGAACTCTTCACCCGACGACTCGGCCGTGTCGATGGCCAACCCACGGGCCGACGCCCCGAAGATCTCGTGCTTGCCGACGGACCGGAAGTAGCTGGCGCCGAGGAAGACGATGACCTCGTCATAGTACTTCGGGCTCTTGATCGGCGCATGAATGCGGAAGCCGGCGTAGCCGATGTCCTGCGGGATCTTGCTGGCAAAGTCGTTCTTGCCATAGTCGAAGTTGCTGGGGGAAAACGGGAAGGGGTGCACGCCGCGCCCGTCCACGACGTGCATAGCGACGGTCCGATCGTAGTACAGGCCGGCATGGAAAAACTGCACCTGGAAGGGGAGGTGCTCGTCCCGCCAGAGCGCGTGGTCGGGACGAAACCGGATGTCGCGCCACTGGTCGTAGTTCATCTTCAGCAACCAGTCTGGCACCGGGTTGGTGCCGGGATGAAAGCTCTCCTGGGCGAGCTTCTGCGCCTGCGCCGCGACGTCATCGAGCCCAAACGCAGCGTGTGCAGCGCGGGCCGGGAACGCGGCACACACAAGAAGCCAGGTCGCCAGTAGCCAGTGCCCGTGATGCGGTTCCGGCCTCGTGACGGGTCGAGCAAGCATGCAGTTCTCCTTGACGGGGCGGCCTCGTGTGGCGGCTGCTAACAGTAGTCAACCGAGGACGTTCCGCCAAGGTCAGACGTCGCCGCCGACGCACTAGCTCTTCGGCGTGAGAAAGCGCTCCACAATCTCGTTGAACACGGTGGGACGTTCGAAGTACACGGAATGGCCCGCCGCCGGCACCGGCTGCAATCGCGCGTGCCGAAAATACCCCGCGGCGATCTCGAGCATGCGCGGTGGGATGACGATGTCTTCCTCACCCGCGATGAACAGCACTGGGACGTCGAGCGCATGAACGTCGGCCGCAGTTGGTGCGCCGGCAGCGCTGAGAAGGGTGCCCAGCGCATTCAGCGAGCGCGCCGGGTTCAAGGCATTGATCTGCGTGTAGAGGAAGTGCAGTGCCGGTTGCTCCTGCGCCATGCGCGTGCCTCCGGCGGGGTGCACCCCGGCGGGTAGCCCGGCGGCGGCTTGCAGTGCGGCACTCCAGACTTGCGCGATCTCCTCCGACGCGAGACCGCCGTGTGTGTCACACATGACCAGCCTGTCGACGCGCTGCGAGTAGCGCAGCGCGAAGCCCAGGCAGGTCCAACCACCCATCGACTGTGCCACCAGAGACGCGCGCTCGATATGCAGGTGGTCGAGCAGCGTGCGCAGATCCTCTACGAAGGCGGCGCCGCCCGGGCCATCGTCCGGCTCCGCCGATTGCCCGAAGCCACGGTGATCGAAGGTGATGCACGTATAGCGACTGCTGAAGTACGGCACTTGCTGCCACCACGACAGGTGACTCCCACCGGCGCCGTGGGCAAAGACGATCGTCGGCGCCGTGCCGGGATCGGGTCCGTGCACTTCGTAGTAGAGCTGGATCGCGCCTGAGCTTACAAACGGCATGCGGCAACCACCGGCAGGGTTACACCAGCCCGGCCGGCGCGGTCAACGCGGGCGCAATCGGCGTCTCTTGCCAAGACGTTCGCGCCGCGTAAGATCCTCGACGGCGTACAATGCAAGACACCAGGGCACTGGCCTTCTTTCGCGAGGTCTACGATCAGTGGCGCAAGGATAACGCGCTCAGCCACGGTGCGGCACTTGCCTACTACACGCTGTTCTCGATGGCGCCGCTGTTGATGCTGATCATTGCCATCGCGGGGTTGGTGCTGGGTCGCACCGCGGCGCAGGGAGAGTTGGTTGGACAGATCCAGGGCCTGATCGGTCCCGACGGTGCGAAGACGGTCGAAGGGATGATTGCCAACGTCAGCGCACCGCGCTCCGGGATCATTGCCTCAGTGGTGAGCGTGTTGACGATTCTGTTCGGCGCCTCGGGCGTCTTCGGCCAGCTGCGCAGGTCGCTGAACCAGATCTGGGAGGTGACGGTCACCAAGGGTGGTGGTGTGCGCGGTGCGGCGCGGCAGCGGCTCGCGGCATTCGCCATCATCGTCGGCATTGGCGGGTTGCTGCTCGCCTCGCTCGTGCTGTCGGCCGCGCTGGCTACCCTGCACAACGTGCTGGAGCGGCATCTGCCGTTGCTCGGCGACGTGCTGCCGCCGCTGAACTTCGCCCTGTCGCTGTTTCTCACCGCGACCCTGTTCGCGATGATCTACAAGATCCTGCCCGACGTCGACATGGGTTGGCGTGACGTCTGGCTCGGCGCCGGCGCGACGGCGATCCTGTTCACCATCGGCAAGACGCTGATCGGCCTCTATCTCAGTCACACGGGGGCGGCCTCGATCTATGGGGCCGCCGGCTCTCTCGTGGTGGTGTTGCTGTGGGTCTACTACTGCGCGCAGATCTTCTTCGTCGGCGCCGAGTTCACCGAGGTGTACTCACGCTGGTACGGCTCGCGGCGGATCAGCCGCGCCCCGGCGGACTGACCGGCTATTTCCAACCAATCGGCTCGTAGCCGCGTTCGCGCAGGCAGCGGTCGACGAAGTTGGCGTACACCGGGTCGACCTCGCGAGAACCCCACGAGTCGAAGACGCCGGAGAGCAGCCCGGCAGTCGCTCCGCTGGCTGCACCGATCGCCGCGCCCTGACCCGGATTGCCGGCGATTGCGCCGCCTACCGCACCGCTGGCCGCACCGACGCCTGCGCCGACTGCCGTGCGCCCACCGACTTGGCGCGCGACCTGGCCGGATTGACCGCCGGATTTGACGTACTGCTCAGCCCGACTCAGGCAGTCATCGATATCATGCTGCGCGACAGCGTCACCGACTTTGTTGAACTGTTCATTCGGATAGAGAACCGGTCGCCGCGCGCTGCAGCCGGTGATGACAAGCACGACAGAGAGCAACAGCACCCGGCTGCGTGATCGGATCGCATGGCTCATGAAGCGTCGCCTCCTCGATTCGAGATGAGTCATCGTAGCCGACGCGGGAAGCCGAACAAGGTCCGGTAACGTCTATCCGGCCGGCAGCGCCGCCGCGGGCATCGGCCGATAGGCGCGCTCAACATAGTCAAAGGTGCCTTTGCGGAGGTGGACGAACCCCAGCTCCGGCAGGCTGAAGAGCGCGCCCTTCACTCCGGAGAGAAACACACGCCCGCCGTCGAGCGGCAGTAGCGCGAGGCCGACCGCGCTTGCGCCCAAACCGGCGATGAGGTTGGCGCTGCCCAGTAGCGGTCGCATTGGCAGCGCGTCGGTGAAGAAGAGGAAGAACGAGTCGCGCGGGTTTGGCCCGTAGACCGTGGAGGTGAGGGTGTTCGATTCGCGCAGGAATACGACGACCGGATTCTCGCGTTGATACATGGCCGCGAGCCGGCGGCTACGGTACGACGGCAGCTGCTGCGTCTCGGTGACATTGTACGTGTCGCGTACGGCGCGCGTCGAAACGAACGGAATGAACGTCAGCGCCGCGCCCGGTTCGATGTAGCCGCCGAGACGGGCCTGCGATGCGGCGTGCAGGCGGGACATCTGTGCGCGATCATCGGCGCCGTCGAGTGCGTCGCGGGCGGCCACCGCGGTCAGGGCGTCGTTGAGTCCGTGGAAAACCTCGGAGACGCAGTTCCTGGTGATCAGATTGTACGCATAGCGTTGTTGCAGCTCCTGCGCGCTCGTACGTTCGCGCTGCTGCGCAACCCCGAGGTCCTGCTCAAGATCGGCCGCATTCCGCACCGGGAGGATCAGATCCGTACGCCGAGCGCCGCGTGACGGCAGCAAGAGCCCGGACTGGACACGCACGTCACGAAACTCGGTGAGGCCGCGGAACAGCTCGTTGAACCGGTTGCCGGCGGTTTCCAGTCGGGTCATGTCACCTTCACGCAGGGGTTCACCGCTCGTCAGCCGACTCCGCGCAGAGTCCAATTCGCCCCGCGCCTCATCGAGCAGGTCGGCCATCATTGCTTCGCGCCCGCGCCACGCGGCCGGCGGGACGACGGCCGCGTGTGGGCCAAAGGCGTCGAGGACGACCAACCGACCCGTGCGCACCGATTCACGCACTGCCACCAGCCGAGCCATGCCGACGAGCATCGGAAACCCCCAGTCGGGGCGCGGCGAGCGTAGGAGAGCGAGCAGCTCCTCTTCGAGCTGGTCTGCGAAAGCACCCAATGCAGCTTGCTCGTTGGCACGCAGCCGGAACGCATCGTTGGCCGGTGCGTCGAAGCTGTCGGCTTGGAGCGGTACCGTGCGCTCTAGGGCTGCCACTGCCAGCAGCGCGGTCATCAGGTTGGTATAGGAGCGCGAGAATGAAGAGCCGGCCGCGACAGGTGTGAGTTGAGTCAGGGCGGCGCGCAGCTCGGCGCGGCGTAGTCGAAGGAAGTCGGCGCCGTACCGGTCGTGGACCCGGCGCCGAAGTGTCACGAGCGGCGCCGCGCCGGTGGCGCCGGGGTCGTCCGAGCCGTCGGCAAAGAAGTACCCAGCGCCACGCAGTGCGACGCCGTTTAGTGGGTCGCGATCCCAAGCAGCGTCGGGGTTGCGAGTGCGCCGGAGCAGTAGTTCGATCAGCGAGCGATCGCCTGACAGCGCGTCGAGCGCGTCGAACTCCATCCCTTCAGTCAAGTAGCGCCGGTTGAACCAGCTGCGCAGCGAATCGTAGGTGTCGTCGGAAACCGCGATACGACTGACCGCGACGCCGCGATTCTGCAGCAGGCTGTAGGTGAAAAGAAAGCCGTTGGCGTCCTCGCGATGCAGGCGCAGTACTCCGGGCGCATGGTGTAGGAAATGGTACACGGTGTCGTCGAAGCGGATCGCGGCGTGGCCACCGCTCGATCCGCCCTCGTTGGCTTCGACGGACAGGTACTCGATGACGCGCGGCTCCGCTGCCTGCGCCGAAACGCACAGGACCAGCAGCAGAGCCGCGCTGCCAGAACCCGCCAGGTCAATGGCGGCGCGCATGGCGACGCCTACTTCTGCGGCTCGACCGTATCGTAGCCTTGCTGGATCAACTTCGTCTTCTTGGCGTCGCCGCCTGTCACGTTCTTGGCAAAGGCATCCAGCTGGATCTGGCTGAACTTCGCCTTGCGGAGACCCTTGCCGATGCCGATGTACGTCGAATCGTCGGCTTCCCAGTTGCTGATGCCGTGTCGTTCCGCGACGGTCGCGAGTCCCTTCATGAAGGTGTCGCCCTGCCCGGCTGAAATGACATGGGCATAGGTGTAGTCGGCCACGTCGGTCTGATACGCCTGCGCTCCGGCGGGACTGCTGGCCGAGCTCGACTCGAACGGGCTGCTGATCGATTTGGAGATACTCGTTGAGCTGTCGGAGAATGAACAGCCAGCCACGGCGACGAGCAGGAACATCACGGGTACGACTTGCTTGGCACGATACGTCATCGACACCTCCCTCTCCATCCGCATCCCGGAAGGTGGTGCGATTGTCAAGTCGGGTTCCGCGACCCTCTTCTCACGCCGAGTGATTTTGGTAGACTCGGCGCGATCCCACACTTCGGTCGTCGCAAAGGAGGACGGGCTATGAGCATGCTGAGCGAGTTCCGCGAGTTTGCGGTCAAGGGCAACATGGTCGACATGGCCGTAGGCATCATCATCGGGGCCGCGTTCGGAAAGATCGTCTCGTCGCTGGTCGGCGACGTGTTGATGCCCCCCCTCGGGGCTGTTGTCGGCGGGGTCGACTTCACGGACCTCAGCATCACCCTCAAGCAGGCCGTCGACAAAAGCCCGGCGGTCGTGCTCGGCTATGGCAAGTTCCTGCAGACCACGTTCGACTTCCTGATCGTCGCCGCCGCGATGTTCATGGTCGTCAAGGGGATCAACACGCTGAAGCGAGAGAAGCCGGCCGCGCCGCCGGCGCCACCGCCGACGAAAGAGGAGTTGCTGCTGACGGAGATCCGCGACCTGCTCGCCAAGCGCTAGTGGTGAGTTGCGGTGAAGCTCTTAAACGCCGCGTACGCCGGCTTCAGACGCGGCGTCTGGCCGCGTGGGTCGATCAGGCCGAGGCGATTGAAACGATCCACCTCGTTGACGAGATCGAACAGCGAGAACCACAGGCAGATGCTGCCACCGCCATCGGCGCACGCGGCGAGGCGCGTCGAGATTTCGGCTGCCTGCGCCGTCTCGAACCCAGTGAGATCATCCAGCCACGACGGCGCACCGGGGCACTCGACGAAGTCGGGCCCGCCGTTCTCCGTCGAAATCCAGCGGCGGCCCGACGGGAAGAGCGCCTTCACCCACGCCACCTTTGCCGGAATGCTGTCGGCGCACCCGTAGAAGTGCAAGTCGGCGGCCTCGTAGCTGCCTTCGGTCAGCAAGCGCGTCAGCAGGGTGGTGGCATAGCGATAGTTCGGATCATTCGGGTTGCTCGGATCGAGCACCTTGTCGAGTGCGTCGGATGTGAAACTGGAGAGCACGACCGGCACCGGTGGGCTGGCTTGTTGGACGGCCTCGTGGAACGCATCGAGTGTCGCGAGGTACTGATCGATGGTCCCGCGCCAGTAACGGCTTCCCGGGCTGATCGACGCGTCGCCAATCTCGTTCTCACACTGCAGCCACACCTGCCGGCCCGCGGCAATCGATGGCAGCAGCGGCGACAGCAGATCGCGGATCCGCTGCTGATAGAGCTGCTTGGACTGGAAAGGGAAGCCGGCATTCGGCCACGTGCCCGCCGTACCAAAGGTGGTATCGATGTTCGTCGGATCGCGATTGACCATGGTGATCACCAGGTTTTGTCCGCCGTCGAGGAAACTCTGAAAATCGGGCAGGCTCTGGTCGAGCGGGGCGTTGAGGCGCATCCACTTTCCGCCCAAGTCGGTCACGTCGGCCAGCGTGTCGGGCCGTTTGCCCATCGACGCTTGTACACCGAAGCGCACTGGCCCGGCTTCCGCCTTGTCTTGGAAGCTACTGGCCGTGCTGGTCGTGGCCGGCGACGGATGGCGCGCTTCCCAACATGTGCCGGACGTGTTCGACAACTGCACGACAACCGCAGTGTCCTGATGCAACGGTAGCGATGGGAACTGCAGCAGGGCACCCTTGGCACTGAGGGTGATCTTCGCCTTTCCCGAGGCGCCGGAGGTCAGCACGATCTTCGAGATGCCGTCGGGCGTGAGGTCGCGGTTCACGTACTGGAAGCCCGTCTTCGTCTGCGTCCAGCACGCCTTGCTGCGACATGTTCCGCCAGATGGGGCGCTCGCACCGGTCACGAGAGTGGGAACCCCACCGGTCTGATCGTAGATGCACAGCAGGTAGGACGTGGTGTTCAGCGGATCGCCGAAGTCGGCGGCCGTCGTTGCATCGCCGTGCAACCACTTCCACGTCAGGCTCGGTGTGCTGGCGCGCATGACCAACGAGGACTTGTTTGCGATGGTGGCTGTGCGGCAGCCGAACTGCGGCACCGCGCTGCAACTAAGGACGCTCTGGGCGGCC
>JBGQHM010000191.1:0-12444 GCA_041497995.1 Binatia bacterium
CCAGCCTGCTACGTCAACCCGGACATCGACAAGGGAGCGACCTCATTTGCCTACCGCGGCGCAACCGGATGCAGCGGCCCGGCGTGCGGTGGTATCCGTGCCCTGGTGCTGTCGACCGGCAACGTTGATCCGATTCCGAGCGGCTCCGTGCTGTACACGTGCAAGGTCAACGTCGCCGCCACCGCTACAGGGTCGTTCCCGCTGACGCTGAGCGGCGTCATCCTGAGCGACCCCGACGGCCAGCCGGTCACCCCTGCAACCGGCTGCAATGGCGCCGTCAATGCCGGTGGGAATACACCGACTCCGACGCCGACCGGCCCCGTCATAGACACAGCGACCCCGACGGCGACGCGCACGGCGACACCGACATCGCAGCCGTCGCCGCCGACGAGTACGCCGACGCGCACCAACACGCCTGTGCCGCCGACGGCGACACGCACGAACACTCCCATTGTCGGTCCTACTACCGCGCCGTTCAGCGACGACGACGGTGGGTGCAACATCAGCACGACCGGCAGCAGCAGCGCTGGCTGGTTGGTCTTGATCCCGGCGGTCGGTCTGCTGGTGCTGCGGCGCCGTCGCCGCTAAGCCAAACGGCTGAGCGTCTGTAATCCTCGAAAAAGGGGGCCCGAGCGGGCCCCCTTTTTTGTTCGGCAACCGCTACTTGTTGCCGTACCTTGATCCGCAACTGATCGTCACGTAGACACGAAGGTCCATGAAGCCCTTGAACCGGCGCGTTGTCATCACAGGTTTGGGACTGGTGACACCGCTCGGCAACGACGTCACCACCAACTGGACCAATCTGCTCGCCGGCCGATCGGGGATTGCTCCGATCACGCACTTCGACGCAGCGGCGCTGCCGGTGCGCTTTGCCGGAGAGGTGCGCGGTTTCGACCCGGCCACCTACATCGACAGGAAAGACATCAAACGCATGGACCCGTTCACGCAGTACGCGGTGGCGGCGGCGCAGATGGCGGTGGACGATGCGGGTTTGTCGATGCAGGCGATTCCCGCCGAGCGTGTCGGCGTCTTAGTGGGCGTCGGTATGGGCGGTATCGCGACCATCGAGGACTGTCTGCGCAATTTCTTCGAGTCGGGTCTGAAGAAGGTGACGCCGTTCTTCATTCCACGCCTCATCGCCAACATGGCGCCCGGACAAATCGCCATGCGCTTCGGCGCCAAGGGCGTGAACTATGCTGCGACCAGCGCCTGCGCCTCGGGCGGACACGCCATCGGCGAGGCGTACCGCCAAGTGCGCTTCGGATTTCAGGACGCGATGTTTGCCGGCGGTGCCGAAGCTGCGGTGACGCCGATGGGTGTGGGTGGCTTTGCGGTGATGCGCGCGCTCTCCACACGGAATGAGGCGCCCGAGCGCGCCAGCCGGCCCTTCGACAAGGAGCGCGACGGCTTCGTGGTCGCCGAGGGTGCCGGGATGCTGATCCTGGAGCCATTGGAGGACGCGGTGGGCCGTGGCGCACGGATCTACGCAGAGATCATCGGGTACGGTGCGAACGCTGACGCCTATCACATCACCACGCCGTCACCGGAAGGCGAGGGCGCCGCGCGCTGCATGCAGTTGGCGTTGGAAGATGCGGAGATCAATCCGCTCGAAGTCGACTATATCAACGCGCACGGCACGTCGACGCCGTACAACGACGTCAACGAGACGCAGGCGATCAAGCGTGTCTTCGGTGAGCATGCGGCGCGCATCGCGGTGAGCTCGACGAAGTCGATGACCGGTCACGCGTTGGGAGCGGCGGGTGCCATCGAGGCGGCGTACGTGGCGCTGACGCTGCAGCACGGGATGATCCCGCCGACGATCAACTACGAGCACCCCGATCCGGAGTGCGATCTGGACTACGTGCCGAATCAGCTTCGCCGCGCTGTCGTGCGTGTCGCTCTGTCAAACTCCTTCGGCTTCGGCGGCGCCAACGCCTGCCTGGCGTTTCGCCGCCACGAGGCGGCGCCGGGACAGCCTGTCTGAAAGCACAGCGGTCCTGTGACATCATTGCGTGGATCGTTGTTGGACCGCCGTCTGCTGATCATCGCGGGCAAGGGCGGTGTCGGGAAGACGACTGTGGCGTGTGCGCTCGCACTGGTCGCGTCGCAGGCTGGGAAGCGGACACTGCTCGCCGAAGTCGACGGTGCCGGCCGGGCCGCGTCGTTGTTGGGGATCGAGCCTGGGCCGATCGGAGAAGCCCGCGAAGCGCGCCCGTCGCTCTCCGTGATGTCCGTCGACGGCAGTGCCGCGCTGGCCGAGTATCTCGAAATCATCCTGCCGGTGAAACGGGTTCTGCAGGCGGTGCTCACCAGTCGCATCTATCAGTACTTCGTGGCGGCCGCGCCCGGCCTGAAGGAGCTGATGACGGTCGGTAAGATCTGGTACGAGGCGGAACGCGACGACGACGGGCAACGGCGCTGGGATCTGGTCATCTTCGATGCGCCGGCCACCGGCCACAGCTTGCAGTATCTGCGGATGCCACGCGCGGCACACGATGCTTTCGGCTCGGGTCTGGTGGCGCGCGAGAGCCAGCGGATCGTCGATCTGCTCACCGATGCGCGCCGCACGGCCATCAACCTGGTGACCACGGCAGAGGAGATGCCGGTCAACGAGACGCTCGAGATGTACCAACAAATCCGCCGCGAGTTGCACATGCCGCTCGGTATTGTGTTCGCCAACCGCGTGCATCACTGCGAGCTTGCCCCGGCGGATCTCGATGCGGCCGCGCAACGGCTCGACCGTGTGACCGACCCGCTCGAGCGCGCCGTCGCGGAAGAGGCTGTCAGTCGGGCCCGCGAGGAGGTGGGCTGGAGCGCGATCAACCACACATACCTGGAGCAGTTGCGGCACGAGATGGACATGCCACTGGTGGAAATTCCGTTCGCGTTCGCTGAAGAGTTCGGTGCGGCGCACGTCCAGAGCATTGCGGCGGCGATCGCTCCGATCGTGACGCGTTCCACGCGCCGCGCCCACGGCAATGCCCGGTCTTGACGACATGCTCCGGCG
This sequence comes from Binatia bacterium, assembly GCA_041497995.1. Taxonomy (GTDB): domain Bacteria; phylum Desulfobacterota; class Binatia; order HRBIN30; family HRBIN30; genus DATKMS01. The sequence continues at coordinate 3,008 of JBGQHM010000191.1, forward strand.
CCATCGGGTCGTGATCTGCGCCGGCAGCGGCGGCGTGGGTAAGACGACGACCGCGGCGTCGCTGGCGGTGTATGCCGCACTATCCGGCAAACGGACGATGGTGATGACTATCGATCCTGCCAAGCGGCTGGCCAACGCGCTGGGTGTACGCACGCTCGGTGGGATCAGCTCGGCGGTGACCGTCGAAGAGATTCCGCAGGGGATGCTCTCGGCGATGATGCTCGACCAGAAGGGGGCGTGGGACGAGTTGGTCGAGCGCCACGCGCCGTCGCCTGAGATTCGTGACCGCATTCTCAAGAACCGCTTCTACCAGCATCTCTCGCAGAGCTTTGCCGGCTCGCAGGAGTACATGGCCATCGACCAGCTTGCCGAGCTGCACGCCAGCGGGTTGTACGACTTGATCGTCGTCGATACGCCGCCGACTCGGCATGCCCTCGACTTCCTGGAGGCGCCCCAACGTCTCGCGGACTTCCTCGATCGGCGCGTCATGAAGTGGTTTGTGCGTCCGTACTTTTCGGCGGGTTGGGCGACGATGCGCTTCGTCAATCGCACGGCCGGTTTCCTCTTTCGGCGCTTGGAAGATGCTACTGGTATCTCGGTGCTGGTCGAGGTATCGGATTTCTTCACCTCGATGAGCGGGCTGTTCGAGGAGTTTGAACCACGCGTGCGACGGGTCTATGAGCTGCTACGCGCGTCGCAGACGGCATTCGTCCTCGTGGCGACGCCCGAGGAGCAGGTGCTGCGCGAGGCCGAGTACTTCTGCCACAAGGTGCGTGAGCTGGACATGTCTCTCCGAGCGGTGGTGTTCAACCGTACGCATCGCGAGATGTCGGCTGGCCGGCGGCGGGTCGAACCGCAGGCGGTCGCAACGCTCATGCGACGGCTTGTGGGTGACACGCTGACGGCGGGAGTGATCGCGGAGAACTTTCAGCGCTACGAAATGCTCGGACGAGGCGATGGCCTGCGCATCGAGGCGTTCCGGCGGGTGCTCTCCAAGAGCGTGAGTGTCGTCGAGGTGCCCAACTTCACCGCCGACCTCCACAGCGTCGCCGATCTGCGCACTATGCACCCATTCCTCTTCGCTGCCTGAACCCGCCAGCCATTACCTGCGACCTGCCGTGGCGTCTCGCTGCGGTGACCACTGTCCCGGGAAGGCTACGCTCTACCATGCCCGAACCCCGACACACGTACCGTTCTGGTGAACATGCGAGTGGTATCACCATTGCTCTAATCGGGGCTGCGGGAACTCTTGGTGGACCAATCTTGCCCCCCAAAAAAGTCCACCAAAACGGGATGGGCGGGAAGGAAACTTCCATCCGCGTATGGACCGCCTCCACGCGGGTCTCTCTTTGAGGGCGCCCATTCCCGTCTCGCTGTGTTACCGGTCTAGGCGGACCAGCGGCGAGCGCCCACGGGGACAAGCAACCACTCGGTGCGCGAGAATGACAAGTCGTGGCTAGCATTCTCGACCGCGCAACCGCATCAGAAGGTCTCCCAATATTATGATGTGAACCTGCTTCCCAGAGGCTGCGGAATCAGATACAGTCGGCGCCAAACTACACGTGGGGTTGCGGCAGGTTGTCGGGACCCCTCAAGGGGACGAAAGGAGGCGCACATGCGTAGCGAACTGAGATTGAGTGATCTGAAGAAGAGGGAGTACAGCAGTAGCCGCTTGATGAACGTCAAGATTCCGGCCTACGTGAGCGATGCGATTCAGAAGGTTGCGGACGATCTCGGCGCGTCGAAGACTGAAGTCGTCATTGCTCTGCTCAACGAGGGCCTTGAGGTGGCGATGAATTCCCTCAAGGGACTGCAGCTCAGTAAGGGCATCAAGGCCGCAGTGGCCAAGCGCAACTCGAAGTGAACGTCGGCCCAAGCCGTCCCGGTGACGGATTGGGCCTTCCTGCCACCTCTGGGCGCTGGGAGGCGAGTTTCCAGCGCGACTCACTGACCGCTCAACTAGTTCAAGGGTTCGAGGGCTGCAGAGGCCCTCGCCCTTGACCGATGGGCTCGCCGTTGATCGGCCCCATGGTCGAACCTTTAGCAATAGTGGCTGCGGCGCTTCACGGCGATCTCCCGTTCGAGGTAGAAGATCTCCACGCGCTCCGGCTTGTCTTCCTTGCGGATGAATTTATGCCCGTGGAGGATGGTTTCGATAATCCCCAAGTCCAGCCGCTCCGGCCAATCGCGCTTGCCGCGGATCTCCGTCGAAGCGAACACGGTGTCGCCTGCGAACAGCGGCGCCGGGTGGCGGCCCGTCCGATAGATGACGTCGGTGAGCGCGTTGTCGGCGATGTCCGGACACGACAACCCGAGGCACAGGTTGAACGGGATGCCCCCGAACACGATCAGCTGGCCGCCCAAATAGCGCTCCGGGTTCTGATCGATCATGAACTGGTTGCAGTGTACCTGCGACGTATTGTCGAGCATGGCGGTGAGCGCGACATGCTCGGTCGTCATGACCCTGCCGCGCGAATGCTCGATCGTGTCGCCGGGCGTGAAGTCCTCGAAATACGTGTCAGGGCTGGAGAGGTGCGCCAGCTCGCCGTAGTGCCGGCTGCGGTCGTACGCCGGTAGCAGCGGCGTGCACGGGACTTCCGCGACCGCCTCAGTGGCGGCTTCCTGAACGTCCGCTTTGGGATCGTCCTTCCACACCTGCACCTTGCGTTCGTAGGCGAGCACGACTTGATCATCCTGGTTGCGGCCGGTCGTTTGCACGTGCACGACACCGAGCACGGGATCGCGGGTGGACGGCCTGACGCCAAGCACCGTTGAGGTCACCTCGATGGTGTCGCCGACGTACACCGGCGCGCCGAAACGCATGTTGATGTACTCCAAATTGGCGCGCGCGTTCTCCGAAATGTCCTCGACGCTCTGACTGAACACCACGGCCATCACCAGCCCAGGCGGCACTACCAGACCGCGGAAGCCGTAGCGCTCCGCGTACCGCCGGTTCTTGCTCAGCGGATTGGTCGTCATGTTGAACTCGGTGAATGCGTTGAACAGCCCTTCGGTGACCGTCTTCCCGCTTTTGTGGTGGAAGACGTGCCCGACGCGAAAGTCTTCTAGGAAGTTGCCTTTCTTCTTTCGGATCACGGCCATGGATGACTCACTTCTGTGCGAGGATTTTGGGAGAGCGCGGATGATGCCAAGCGCTCAACGTACTGTCAACGGCCCGCCGACTGTGCTCTAAGCGGGCGGGAGCATCGCTGCACGCCGCCGCGTCAGCACGTGATGGATCAGGAGTACGGTGATGAGGGTCGTGTCGATCAGCATGAAGGCGCGCCCATGATAGGCCGGCTCCCAGTACGACACCGGCGTCGCAAAGCGATAGGCTGAGAGCGGATAGAAGATTGGGTAACCGTCGCTCCGATGGGTCAGCATGTCGACCACGACGTGTGACAGCCATCCGGCCCACACCGGTAGCAACCACTGCCGCAGCCGGCGCCCGCATGCCAGGCTCACCAGCGTCGCCGTCGCCGCCCACGGGACAAACGAATGTAGCGCGCACACCACCGGGAACCGCCACGCCCAATCCCACAAGCCCAGATCGGCGAACCCGTTGACATGCAATCGCAGGGAATAGTAGCCGAGCAGGGCGAAGTACGGGAGATCGGGAGCCACGGCTGCAGACGCGAATCGCCACACCCACGACCTATTGCGGAATACGTACCACCCCCAGAAAAAATGACTGACGACCGTCACGATCGGACCTTAGGTTTCAACGCGCCGACAGTCAAAGCTGTGCCGAGCGTATGCACTCAGCACCAGAATTGACTCTGGCAGCGATGATCATCGACATTGCGCGTGAGCTCACGCGCACTGTCCCGCCGCCACGCGGGGCCCCGTACTTCTGCCTCGACGATGATGCGCCGTACGACCTGAGTGTGCTGGGAAGCTTCAGCGCGCGTGGCATCTTCCGCAAGTATGAGTTCGCTCTCGATTTGGGGAGCGGCTTGGGTGGTCGGGCGCGTTGGCTGGCGGCGCGCTCCGGCTGTCGCATTCTCGGCGTCGATCCGCGTCCGTCGATGGTGGCCGCGGCAGCGTTGCTCAATCGACGTGTACGCATGGACGAGCAGGTCACCTTTCAGGCGGGTGAGTTCGGCTGCCTGCCACTGCGGTCGCGCGTGTTCACGCACGTGTGGATGGTCGATCTTCCTGAGCAGGCCCGAACGGAGGCGGCGTATCGTGAGGGATTCCGGGTGTTACGTCCCGGCGGGCACTTCGCGATGCAGTGTGCGCAGCTGTTGCCCGCCGCGCGCGACGCGGTGCTCGAGACGCTGGCGGCGGTCGGCTTCGTCAACCTGGAGCTGCGTCACGTCGAGTGTACGGAGCTGTCCCCGCCGTGCCGCTTGGCGCGTGACCGCCTGCGCGCTGCAGCGGAGCGCTTCACGCGTGCTCCCCGTGTGCTGCCCGCGGCGGCTGTGCAGATCTTCGCCACCCGGCGGGCGTGATGCAATTGCGACCGACGCGATACTTGATTGTGCTCACTGCGATGTGGGGAGCACTGTCGTTTCACTGGACCGTTCTGAGCAACAACGTCGTTCCGACTCGCGTGCTCGCCTTTGCGTCGGACACCAGCAAAGGCAGTGTGCTTGGCCTGGTTACGGTCATTGGGGCCTTGGTATCGATGCTGACGGGACCGATTGCCGGCGTCCTCAGCGATGAGTCGCGCCTGCGCTGGGGGCGGCGGCGGCCATTTCTGGCGGCGGGACTAGTGGTCAATGCCGGGGCGCTGCTTGCACTGGTTGGTACGTCGACGCTCACCGGTTTCGTGTTGGCGTTCGTCGCCGTGCAGTTCTGCGCGAACTTCGCCGGAAGTCCGTACACGGCACTGATTCCCGACCAAGTGCCGGACATCCAGAAGGGAAAGGCGACCGGCTTCGCCGGCTTCGCGGAGGTCATCGGTCGTCTCGTCGGAGCAATCCTGGGCGGACTGATGATTGCCATGCCGGCGACAGCCGCGGCGTTGGCCCCGATCCTCTTCTTTCTGCCGCAGCAGCTGCGTACCGATCCCATGCTGCCCCTGATGCTCCTCGTCGTCGCTGTTACCCTGGGCACCATGGTGTTCACGCTCGTCCAAGTGCACGAGGACGTGCCGGGCCAGACACCGCAGCGCCAGCGCACACACATATTGCGGCATGCCTTTACGTTCGACGTCCGCGCCGAGGCCAGCTTCGCGTGGTTGCTCGCGGCGCGCGGCTGCAACATGTTGGCAATCAACACGATCGTGACGTTCCTGCTGTACTATGTCCACGACTACCTCGGGGTTGCGGACATCACCGAAGCCAACGCCAAGCTCGGCTATCTGTTTGCGGTGTCGGCGGTGACGACGCTGCCCAGTGCGCTGATTGTCGGCTACATGATCGATCGTTACCAACGCCGCAAGCGGTGGGTATACGCTTCCAGCATCGGCTTGGCGGTCGTCAGCATTACCTTCATCATCGTCGAGCGGTTCAGCGACGCCGCAGTGGTTGGGGCGTTCTTCGGCTTGTGCTGGGGCGCATACTTTACCAGCGACTGGGCGTTGGCACTGGCGCTCCTGCCCAAAGGCGATGAAGCCGCGAAGTACATGGGCATCTGGGGTATCGCCGGTACGTTCCCGCAGGTGTTGGCGCCCGGCATTGGTGGCCTGCTGCTGGACGGATTCAATCGACTCGGACCGAATTGGGGATACCCAGCCGTCTTCGGCGCCGTGGTGGTCTACCTATTCATCGGAGCGGTCATGTTGGTCAAGGTCGTGGAGCCACCGCCTAGCCGGTCGGCGCACGGGAGTGCCGCTGTGTTGGATAGCGCCGGCGGCACAGGCCATTGAAACGGTGATCGCGCCAAGACGTGTGCAGCCGGGCGTTGGGTTTCGCGAGGTCGCTTGCTATTGTGAAGCAGGATGCGGTTGCGAAATGGGTACTGGCTGCCGGCCGGGCTGCTGCTCGCCGTGTGGTTGCTTCTCTCGGTGCCCCGAACGGAGGCGGGACGGGTCTCCTGTGAGTCGGTTATCTCGGAAGTGAACCGCGAGACCCGTACAACCAAAGCTCCCAACGCAGACCTCTCGAAGGTTGCTCGGCACTTAGGGACGAGCGTCGCGTGGACGGAGCACTGTATGTGGACCTACGGGCGCCGGCCGAAACGGCCGGGCCGCGAGGCCGCCGAGTCCAGGGAGGTCGAGCTCGAGAACCTCGAGGAAGACGAGCCGGAGGAGCGGATGCCCGAAGATAAGGAGGAGGCCGGCGCGCCGGACTTGAAGGTCCGTCCGGACGAGGAGACGGAATTGAAAATCCATCCCCCTCCAACTGTCAAACCGGGTCTGGAGGCAGATGAAGGGTACGGACTAGGGCCCCGGCAGTAGCCTTCGTTGGCCGCATGAGAGGATGAAAAACGCGCCATGTCTCTGCTTGTGCTCATTCGTCACGGTGAATCCCAGTGGAATCTCGAGAACCGTTTCACCGGCTGGACCGATGTCCCGCTCACCGAAAAGGGGCGTGAGGAAGCGCGGCGTGCCGGAGAGAAGATCCGCCACATTCACTTCGACAAGGCCTATACCTCGGTGCTCAAGCGTGCCATCGACACACTCGACATTGTCCTGCAGACGATCGGACAGGTCGGCATGCCGATCGCCTACGATCGGGCGCTCAACGAGCGCCACTACGGCGATTTGCAGGGTCTCAACAAAGCGGAGACCGCCGAGAAGTTCGGCAAGGAGCAAGTGCACGTGTGGCGGCGCAGCTACGATGTCGCTCCCCCCGGCGGCGAGAGTTTGAAGGACACGGCAGCGCGGACGTTGCCCTACTTCGAGGCACACATCGTGCCCGACCTACGCCTTGGCAAGAACGTCCTCGTCTCAGCGCACGGCAACAGCCTCCGCTCGATCGTCATGCATCTCGACAAGCTATCGCGCGAGCAGGTGCTCGCACTCAACCTGGCCACCGGTGTACCGATCGTGTACGAGTTCGGTGCGGGCCTGCAGGTCATCTCGAAGCAGATCCTCGACGACTGACCGACCAGTCCGGAGCGGTGGGCGTTCTCCATCCTCGGCGCCGCGCGACGCCAGAATTTTATTGCGTGGGCGCCAGCGGCCATGGTAAGGCACTACGTGCTTTGCAGGTACCCGGGGATTGGCCTGCCAGAGCACAGTGCATCCACATAGCACGAAGGGGTTGAGAGGCGACATGGAGGCGTACACCTCATGAAGTTCCCAACGCAAGATGCAACCGAGGGGCACTATCGGCCGATTCTCAAGCCGGAAGAGCGTCTGTTGTTGGCGGTCGTTGAGTCCGCGTATTGGGACCTGCAGAGTGCCGACAATGCCCGCAAGCGGACGGCGTGTACTTACTTTCTTGATGAAGAAGAAGCCCACGCGTTCAGCTTTGTGTCGATCTGCCAGCACTTCAGGTGGTCGCCCGCGTCGATCCGTTCGCAACTGCGCCCGTACCTGGCCGGTGACTACCTGGTCCAACTCGGCTGAGGATCACTAGCAGTCGCGGCGCACAACGCCTCCGCGAATCCCATCAGCGCGCGGTACACGCCATACGGATTGCATATGGCTCCGGACATGGACTGGGAGCGATCGCTGTACGGCGAGCGCTCGCAACGAGGGAGTGAGCAGACGATGGCTTCGATCGACGGCGGTGCGCTGGTTGGGCGCGTTCTCAAGGAACAGAAAGTTAAGTACCTCTTCGCCATCAACGGCGGACACACCTTCCCGATTCTCGCCAATCTGCGGAACAACGACATCAAGCTGATTCACATGCGCCACGAGCAGGCGTGTGCGTACGCTGCCGACGCGTATGCGCGCACCACGGCCACCACCGGCGTGTGCAGCGTCACGGCAGGGTGTGGGCTGACCAACGCCGTGACGGGTCTGTGCGTCGCCGGCCTGACGGGCAGCGCGGTGGTGTGCATCGCCGGCCAGCATCCGACAACCGAAGACTACCTCGGCTCATTCCAGGAGGCCTACGGGTCCGAGGTGTGTCGCACGTTCTCCAAGTTCGTGAAGCGCACGATTGACTGGTCGACCATCCAGGTGGATCTCCGCCAGGCGTTTCGCGAGGCGCTGTCGTACCCACAAGGCGTGGCGCTCGTCGAGATCCCGACGAACATTTTGTATCAGCAAGACGATCCCGCTCGGCAACGCAAAGGGGCGAAGGTCTACGAGCTCGATGACCTGCGCTCTCAGGGCGATTCCAACAAGATCAATCGGGCATTGGAGCTACTCCTACACGCCGAACGCCCGCTGATCGCGACCGGCGACGGCATCTTCTGGTCCGGTGCAGCCGCCGAGCTGCGCGAGCTTGCGGAGTTGACGCACATCCCAACGTATGCGCGCCGCGCTGGTCAGGGAGCGATCCCTGAGGACCATCCGCTCGCCGTCCGCGGTTCTTGGAAGAAACCGTTCACTGGACGCGCCGATGTGGTGCTGGCCATCGGTTTCAAGTTCTGGAGTGGCGAGCATTTCGGCGAGCCGCCAACCTGGAGCGACAAGGCGACGTACATCCAAGTGGACCCGGTTCCCGGCCGAATCGGCTGGCACGTCCCGGCTGAGGTGGCGATCGTCGGTGATCCGAAGCTCGTCCTGCGACAGCTCATCGACACCGCGAAGCGCGAAGGGCTCGATTTCTCGCGCCACAAAGAGTCCGCCTGGCTCCGTGAGGTGGCCGAGGTCCGTACCAACTACGAGCGCACGATCGACGAGCGCGAACGCGCTACCCGCGACAGCGTGCCGGTTCATCCGGACTACCTGGCCCGCACGTTGTGTGAGGTCATCGACCGCGACGCGTCCGTGGTCGTCGATTCCTTCACGCTGAGTGGCTGGCTGACGCAGTGGTTCACGGCGCGCTTCGCGGGACAGGTGGTGGATGCAGGGCCGCTGGCGCCCGTCGGTCACGGTGTCGGCATGGGCATCGGCGTGCAGCTGGCGCGGCCGGGCAAACAGGTCGTGCTGGTAATCGGCGATGGCGGCCTGGGCATTGGCGGGTGGGACATAGAGACCGCACTCCGCTACGACCTGCCGCTGATCACCGTGCTCTGGAACAATAGCTCGTGGGGGCCCAGCTTCGAGCAGATGCCGTTGCTCAAGGGACGCACCGATCCCTTCAACATGCTGGAGAAGATCCGCTACGATCAGATGTTCGCGATCATGGGCTGCCACACCGAGTACGTCGAAGAGCCGCGGCAGCTGCGCGGCGCGTTGGAACGTGCGTGCAAGTCGGGCAAGGCATCGCTCATCAACATCATCGGCGACAAACGGATCGGTCACCCTCGTCTCGGTGGCAACCTACTCGGCTCGACGCAGATCTGAGTCACTCCGGTGCCGACGGCGGCACCGCGAAGCGGCGCTCGACGACGATCTCGATCTCGTCGAGCGGTGAGATGCCGCGGTTGCGAATGTGCGCTTCCCAGTTGGGAAACGATCGCAGGTGGCTGAAGAACGTGCGGATGAG
>JBGQHM010000192.1:0-12285 GCA_041497995.1 Binatia bacterium
AGCGCCGGCTGGCACCGACGCCGACGATTGCGCCGGTAATCGTATGCGTGGTGCTCACCGGGATACCGGCCATGGCCGCGCCGATGAGTGTCACCGCTCCCGCGGTCTCGGCGCAGAAGCCGCCGATCGGTTGTAGCTTGGTGATGCGCATTCCCATTGTCTTAACGATGCGCCAGCCGCCGAAGGTGGTGCCCAACGCGATCGCGGCGTGGCACACCAGAATGACCCAGATCGGTACGTAGAACGTCTGGCCGAGATAGCCGCCACTAAACAGCATGACGGCGATGATGCCCATCGTCTTTTGCGCATCGTTGGTCCCGTGACCCAAACTGTACAAGGCCGCCGAGATCAGCTGCAGACGCCGGAAGAGACTGTCGACGCGGGCCGGCGTGCTCTTGCGCACCAGATAGGTCACCACGGTCATCGACAACACACCAAGCATCAGGCCGAGGGCCGGTGAGATGAAGATGAATGCGAAGACCTTCGTGAGGCCACTCACGATGACAACGTGCGGCCCTGCGGCAGCGATTCCAGCGCCGGCAAACCCCGCGATGAGTGCGTGCGACGAACTGGTGGGGAGGCCGTAGATCCACGTCAACACATCCCAGATGATCGCCGCCGCCAGGCCCGAGAACACCACGCTGTTGGTGACGGCGGACGGCTCAATAATGCCCCTACCCACCGTGCTCGCCACGCTGACACCAAACCCGAAGGCCGCCGCAAAGTTGAAGAACGCGGCCCATATCACGGCCTGACGCGGGGTGAGGACACGCGTCGAGACGATGGTCGCCACCGAGTTGGCGGCGTCGTGAAATCCGTTCATGAAGTCGAAGGCCAACGCCACCAGGATGAGGAAGCCCACCACCAACATCGTCCACCCCGCGAAGGAAGTGATTGCGCCGTGCCGAAATCGACCGCGTCGACGGCCGTCAGGAATACTCGAGGGCGACGCCCTCGACTACGTTGGCGATGTCCTCGCAGCGATCGATGGCATCCTCGAGGAATTCGTAAATGTCCTTCCACTTGATGACGAGCATTGGATCCTTGCTCTCCTGAAAGAGCCGCGCCACGGCGCGACGTAGCAGCGTGTCGCCCTCGTTCTCGTAGCGGTTGATCTCCATGCACACCTGCAGGATGGCATCACGGTCCTTGAGGTTGCGCAGCCCGACCATCGCGCGGCTCACTTCACACACCGCACTGACGAGCGTCGCCGCCAAATCGCAGGCGTCACGATCGCTCGCCTGGATACCGTACAGCCACACCCGTTCCGACGTCGCCTCAACGAGATCCAGCACGTCATCGAGGCGCGAGATCAGTCGGTGGATGTCGCCACGATCGATGGGCGTCACGAAGGTGCGGTGCAGGATCTCCACCGCACGGTGCGTGATCACGTCGCCTTCATGTTCTAGCTCTTTGATGCGCCGGGCCTGATCGGCCAAGTCGCCCGGCTTCCCGAGCATTGCTTGCAGCAGCCGTGCGGCTTCAACGGTCTTCTCGGCGTGCCGTTCGAACAGGTCGAAGAAGACCTTCCCCTCACTCGGAAACAGACGGGCAAACATGGGAGGATACTACTAATCACCGCAGTGTGACTGCAAGGGGACGCCGCCCTAAAAGGCCCGGGTCCACAGGACACACCTCGCCGGGGCGATCCGTAGCCTACAGTCGCCGCAGGAGATTCGATGATGTCAGAGAGAGAGCGGCCGCGTTGGCAGCCGAGGAGTTGCGCCTAGGCGAGCGCGCGTTTCGGCTTGGTAATCACCACCACCTCCTGCCCATTCACCCGCAGCGTCCGACGGTCAGCCGGCGTTTGCCGCCCACCCGTCTTGCGCGCTCGAGCTTCGCGCCACTTGCGCAGCTCTTTCTCGAGGTTCTGCTTGATCATCTACTGCCTCCTTGACCGGACGTGTTGCTCCCTCACCACAACCACCACCGACGCGGGGGCACAACCGGCTGCCCCATCGCCTCCGTCACGTCGCATGCGTCAGCTGCCGACGAACGCCTCCATTGATTTCGCACGGCTGGGATGCCGCAGCTTACGCAGCGCCTTGGCCTCGATCTGACGGATGCGCTCGCGGGTCACCGCAAAGCGCTGTCCGACCTCTTCCAGGGTGTAATCGGACTTCTCGCCGATCCCAAAGCGCATGCGCAGAATTTGTTCCTCGCGTGGGGTCAGCGTCGCCAACACCTTACGCGTTTGCTCCTCGAGGCTGGTGTAGACAGCCGCGTCGGCTGGCGACACGGTCTGTCGATCCTCGACGAAATCACCAAGCGAGCTCTCTTCCTCGTCACCGATCGGCGTCTCGAGGGACACCGGCTCCTTGACGATGCGCAGCACCTTGCGCACCTTGTCGAGGGGCATCTCCATCTTGGCGGCGATCTCTTCGGGCGAGGGCTCGCGTCCGAGCTGTTGCACCAGGTAGCGCGAGGAGCGCACGACCTTGTTGATGGTCTCGATCATGTGCACCGGAATGCGGATGGTGCGCGCCTGATCGGCGATGGCGCGACTGACCGACTGGCGGATCCACCACGTCGCGTAGGTGGAGAACTTGTACCCGCGCTGGTACTCGAACTTCTCGACGGCGCGCATGAGGCCGATGTTGCCTTCCTGCACCAGATCGAGGAACCCGAGGCCACGGTTGGTGTAGCGCTTGGCAATGCTGACCACGAGTCGCAGGTTGGCTTCGATCAGCTTCTTCTTACCGTCCTGCGCCTTCTCTTCGCCGTTGCGAATGACCCGCAAGGCCCGGGTGAGATTGGCGAACTCCATCCCGACTTCACGTTCCGCTTCTGTGACCTTCTTGCGGGCATTGCGGATCTCGTCGACGAGGTTGCGGGCTTCCTCGACCCCGAGCCGCAGCCGGCGGCTGGCGCTGGCAGCGGTGCGCGAGTCGTCGGAGCGCAGTTTCCCGCCCACCTTGAGGATCTCGTTGACCGAGCGGCCGCTGCGCCGCTCGCAGCGGGCGATGAAGTGCTCCTGCTGGTCGATGAAGCGCGCCGCCATCTTGAGCTTTTCGACGATGACGCCGATGTGGCGGCGGCCGATCTCCAGCTCTTCCAGGGCTTTCGCGGCGCGGCGTTCCAGGCCCCCGAGCCGTCGTTCGGCCTGCTTCGCGGTGCGCGGATGGTTGCGGCGCTGGCGCACCGCCTCTTCCGCGTCGCGGTGCTCCTCAACGAGTCGGCGCAGTTTCTCCAGCTGCTTCAGGATGGCCCCCTCGGGTTCCTTTTCCGCAACCTCGCCTGCCTCGGTGTCTTCTTCCTCGGCCTCCTCGTCGAGCAACTCGCGTTCCGAAATCTCCCCGGCTTTGACCCGATCGGCGAGCTCCAGCAGGTAGGTGACCGTAAACGGCAGCGCCAGCACCTCGCGGCGGACGTCACCCTCACCGGTTTCGATTTGCTTGGCGATCTCGACTTCTTGTTCGCGGGTCAGCAGGGAGACAGCACCCATCTCCTGGAGGTACATGCGAACCGGATCGGAGGTATCTTCACCGAAGGTCTTCTCTTCGCGCTCCTCCTCGACCCACTCTTCCTTCTCTTCCTCTTTGGCAAGGGTTGGTTCCGCGATCGCGTCGACGGACTCGACGTCGATCTCGCCCAGCATCGAGATAGCGCCCTCGATCTCATCGGCCGGAGCGGCATCGTGCGGCAATGCGTCCGCGATGTCGTCGAAGCGCCCGACACCTGGCCCGGTTGGCTTCGGGGACTTCTTACCTCTCTGCTCGCGTTTTCTCTGCATGCCTTGGTCTCCCGCGCAGGCTTCCTAGCAAATGACCGGAGGATCTAATCGGGGAACTGAGTACCGCAGCGGCTCCTGCGAGCCTCGCACGTCTGAGGGCTATACACAGTTAGGCCCGATCAAACCCGCGTCCGTGACACAGCAGCTCTGGGGGGAAGTGGCGTCGCACCCGGAAGTGCCTTCGATGGAAGGATAACACACCTGGAACGAAGTTAACGTTTGTCGGTATTTAAACAGGTTGCCTCGCGGAGTCAAGGCCCGTTCTGCGGCGGTGCGATGTCTCACTTCGGCTCGATTGGGGGACTCGCGGCAGCCTGTTGCCCCAGCGAGACCGCAAACTGTCGTAAGCCTTCGGCGAGACGACGCAGGCGCTGTGCCACCAGCTGGTGGACCGTCCCCGCTTCCTCGATCGTCCCAGCCTTGTAGCCGGTGAGGACCTCCAGCCCTTCATCAATGGTGCGGACGGGATAGAGATGAAACTGTCCCGCTCCAATCGCCTCGATCACTTCCGGCCGCAGCACCAATCCATCGATGTTCTGCACCGGCATCACCACACCCTGCCGTCCCGTCAGCCCGACAGCCTTGCACGTCGCGAAGAATCCTTCGACCTTTTCGTTGATGCCACCGATCGGCTGGACCTCGCCCCATTGATTGACGCTACCGGTGACCGCAAGGTCCTGGCGCAACGGCACACCACTCAGGCTGGAGAGCAGCGCATACAGCTCAGTGGATGAGGCACTGTCGCCATCGATGCCTCCATAGGACTGCTCGAAGCACACGCTAGCCGTCAGGCTGAGGGGGAAGTCCTGGGCGTAGGTGCGGCGTAGGTAGCCGGTCAGAATAAACATGCCTTTGTCGTGCGTGTGACCGCTGAGTTGCGCTTCGCGCTCGATATTGATGATGCCCTGCGTCCCCATGGCAACCGCGGCAGTAACGCGCGACGGCCGGCCAAACTCGTAGCCGCCAATGTTGGCTACCGCAAGGCCATTGACCTGCCCAACCTTCGCGCCGTCGACGTCGACGAGGATCACGCCTTCGCGGATCAGCTCACGCAGCTTGTCCTCGATGCGGTTGAGGCGGAAGATGCGCTGCTCCAACGCCTGCCGCACGTGCGGGTCGTCCACCTCGGATTGGCCACCCTTGCGGCACCAAAAGGCCGCCTCTCGCATCAGGTCCGCTACTTGGCCCCATTGGCTTGGCAGTTTGCGCCGGTCACTCACCGTACGCGCGCCGAACTCCAGGACACGCGCCACGGCGGCGGGACAAAACGGCGGCAGTTGCTCGTCGCGGGCGATGCGCGCCACCTGCGCGATGAAGTTGCGCCGGCCCGGTTGTCCATCCACTTCAAAACCGAAATCCGCCCGCACCTTGAAGATCTCGCGGAATTCCTCGTCGACGAAATAGAGGATCTGGAAGACCTCCGTCGGCCCGGTGAGGACAACGCGGGTCGAGATGTGCATCGGCTCCGGCTTGAGCGTGGTGGTGGCGAACAGGGCGAACGGATCGTAGGCCTCGATCTCCAGCTCCTCGCTCTTCAAGCAGCGCTCCAGGGCGCGCCACACGAGCGGCTCAGACAGCGCATCCAGGACATTGATGATCACGCAGCCGCCGTGCGCGCGGAGCAGTGACCCCGCCTTGATGCGGGTGAAATTGGTCACCAGCTTGCCCGACGGGTCCACCATGCGCTCCACCGCGCCGAACAGATTCTTGTATGCAGGTGAGGACTCGATCATGATCGGCGCTCCGGAGGTGGTGCTGTTGTCGACGAGGACATTGACCTCATAGTCGACGAGACCGTCCGCGCCACCGCCAGCGAACATGCCAGGGAAGGGGAGCGGCTGGGGTTGCTGCTCGCGGAAGACATCGAGGTTGTCGACCATATGCGCGCGCACTTCGCCGAGGTACTGTTGCACCTCGGGGTTGTCGTGGCGTTGCGCGATCTCCTCGATGAGAGGTGTGATCACGTCTTCGGCTACGCGTCGTTCCACCTCTTTCACCTCATGGCTGAGCCGCCGCCCGAGGGCCTGCTGCCGGCGCAACATCCCTTTGACCTCACGCGATAGCTCGCGCTCGCGGAGCCGCAGATCGCTTTTCTCCGCCTCGCTGAGCTTCTCAAACTCCTCCGGTTCCATCGGCTTGCCGTCACTTTTGACGGGGATGAAAAAGACGCCGCCCTGCGGATGAAACTGGACGAGGAAGCCCTTCTCCTGTGCGCGCTGTTGTAGTTCTTTCGCGATGGCCTCGCCTTCATGACCATAGCGCTCGGAGAGTTGCTCCTTTTCTTCCTCGAACGTTTCTTTGCGGAATGTCTCGGGCAGCAGCCGCCGCAGATCCTCTACAAGCTCTTGCAGGTCCTTGCGCAATTGCTTGCCCTGCCCGGCGGGCAGGTAGAAGGCGCGTGGCCGATCGCGGTTCTGGAAGTTCTGCACCAGCACGCGGTCGCCGGGACGCGGCAGGCTGCGGGTCAGGTCGGTGAGCAGCTTGGCCACCGTCTGCTCGCGGTGCGTACCGCCGAGGCCGCACACGTAGATGTTGAAGCCGGCGTGCGGCACGCGCAGGCCGAGCTCCAGGGCTCCGAGCGCGCGTTCCTGCCCCGCCCAGTCGGCCGTGACGTCGACGTCGGCCGTGGTCTTGAACGCCAACTCCGCCGCGGGCACCGAGAACGCCGCAGCGTCTGCGGACAGCTCACGCGGCGCGGGTGCGGGCTGCAGCTGTGCCGCTTCGGGTTGGCTCACAATCACCGTTTACGTCGCCCGATGTGGATGGAAAGCGTGGAGCCCTGCACCGAGGCTTGGATGTCGTCCGGGTCGGCCTCCGCCGGCAGGGGTAGTGTTCGCGACCACGACACGGCTGCCTGCGTTTGCGTCCAGCCTCCGCCCTGTCGTTGCTTGCGCTCGTGGCGCCGCTGACCACTGATGGTCAGCTGCCGGTCGTGGACCGCAACCTTCAACTCGGCGCCCTGTAGTCCCTCGACCGGCAGGTCGACAACCCATCCGTCCTTCACATCGCGGAATTCCGCGGGCACCAGCTGCCGGGACGGTGCTGCCCATGGACGACGCACCAACTCGTCGAACAATCTGTCGATCTCATCGAGCACAGAGGGCAGTGGCACGGATCAACGGTTACCACTGCCGGTTGCGCATGGCAACGCCGCGTCGGCCGAAGCGTCAAGCATCGCTGCTGGCTCGAATTAGGAGAAGTACGCAGCGGTCCGTTGAAGCCGTTCCGCACGCGTGGCATGGTGCAGGCGTCTCAGGCAAGCGGCATCGAGAACGTGTGAACAGCGCACGCAGCGCGCGGCGCGGCATTGTACGCGAACCATCTGTGGGGTACAGGAACGGAGATGAAAGGGAACGCGATGGCAGCACCTGGTGATGCGGGCATGCGCGTCCACGGCGTGGGGTTTCTCTCGCGCCTGCGCGCGGCGACGGGTCAGCCGCTGGAAGCCGCCGACGCTTTCGGGGAAAGCTTCCTGCTGTCGCGGCTCAGCGACGCGGTGCAGTGGGGACGCAAGTATTCCTTCTTCCCCTATCCGTTTGTCACCGCCTGTTGCGGTATGGAGTACATGTCCGCCGCCGGGCCGCGTTTCGATCTCGACCGTTTCGGCGCCGCGCTGCCGCGCTTCACACCCCGGCAATCGGATCTGCTTATGGTCGTCGGCACCATCACCCATCGCCTGGCGCCCGTGCTCCGGCGCGTGTGGGAACAGATGGCGGAACCCAAGTGGGTCGTCTCCTTCGGCGCCTGCACTTCGTCGGGTGGCCCGTACAACAACTACGCCGTCGTGCAGGGCATTGACACGATCATCCCGGTGCATCTGTACATCCCCGGTTGCCCGCCACGTCCGGAAGCCGTGCTGGATGGCCTGATCAAGCTGCAAGAGCGCGTGCAGACCGAACGCGGCAACCGCCACTTGCCGGAAAAACACGGCAGCGGCCGCGCTCTGCTGGACGGCCAGGACTGAGGCGCATGCCGACCATTACGATTGACGGCCAGACGATCGAAGCACCGGCCGGCGCGATGCTCCTGCCGGTCGTCCTCGAGAACGGCGTCCACGTTCCGCACTACTGTTGGCATCCGAAGCTTTCCATCGACGGCAGCTGCCGCATGTGCCAGGTCGAGGTCGAGGGCAGCCCGAAGCTGGTGATCGCGTGCAACACGCCGATCCGCGACGGGATGGTCGTACGCACCAAGACGCCCGCGGTGGAGAACGCGCGCCGCGGCGTGATGGAGCTGTTGCTCGTCAATCATCCGCTCGACTGCCCCATCTGCGACAAGGCCGGCGAGTGCCTCCTCCAGGACTATTCCTTCGCCTACGGCAGCCGCCGGGCTCGCACGCAGGAGCCGCGCCGCAAGCTCGAGAAGCGCAAGGATATCGGGCCGCGCATGATCCTCGATCAAGAGCGCTGCATCCTCTGCCGCCGCTGCGTGCGCTTCACCCGTGAGATCACCAAGACCAACGAGCTCGGTGTCTTCAACATGGGCGACCACACCACGCTCGACATCCTCGCAGACAAGCCGCTCGCCAACGACTACTCCATCTGCACCGCGGACGTCTGCCCGGTGGGCGCGCTGGAGAGCAAAGACTTTCATCACAAGCTGCGCGTGTGGTTTCTGAAGAAGACGGAGAGCGTCTGCCCGAGCTGCTCGAACGGCTGCAACATCACCGTGCATCACTACCGCGACCGCATCTGGCGCATGATGCCGCGGCGCAACGACGCGGTGAACGATACGTGGATGTGCGACCACGGGCGGCTCACGTACAAGCACGTCAACAGCGTCGATCGGCTGCGTCAGCCGCTGATCCGCCGCAACGGCCAGCTCGAAACCTGTGAATGGGATGAAGCGCTCACCAGCGTGGCCAGCGCACTGCGGCGGGTCGCACGTGACACGAGCGGACGCGGCATCGCGGCCATCGCTTCTCCGCATCTCACCAACGAAGAGAACTTTCGTTTCGTGCAGCTGCTGCGTAACCTCGGCGTCAGCACCATGGGCGTGGCTGTCGTGATCGGCCAGAGCGACGACTTGCTGATCAAAGCGGAGAAGGCTGCCAACGCACGTGGCGCACGCGATATGGGCCTCGTTGCAGGCGGCGGCCTGCCGGCGATCATCGCGGCTGCCGCGAAGGGTGAGGTCCGCGTGCTCTACGTGTGCGGGCCGGACCTGTGGGAGACCGCCGACCCGCAGCAGCTCGACAAGGCGCTCGAGGGTGTCGAGTGCCTGATCGTTCAGGACATCGTGCGCTCGCCGCTCGCAGAGCGGGCGCAGATCGTTCTCCCGTCGCTGACATTCGCGGAGAAGAGTGGCACGTTCACCAACTTCGCCGGCCGCGTGCAGCGGCTCCATCAAGCCGTCAACCCACCAGAGGGCCAGCTCAGTGACGGCGATATCTTCTCGCGTCTGCTGGCCTCCGTCACCGAAGGGCTGCCCAGCTTCGCACCCGCCGCCGTGTTGGAAGAGATCGCTCTGGCCGTGCCGGCGTATGCCGGTCTGACGGTCGATCGCGTGGGTCCGTTGGGTTGGCAGCTGCCCGACGCCAGTGTGCAGCCGGCGCCGGCCGGAGCGACGGCCTGATGGCGACGCGGACGATATCCGTCTCCCGGCCGCGGCCGATGCCGCGTGGTGGAACGGTGGGCACATGGCTCTTCGGTGCGCGGGCCTTACTCAAGGGCATGGCCGTCACCAATCGCCACTTCATGCGTAACCTGTGGGGCTTCATTCGCCGGAAGCCAACGGTCTTCACCGTGCAGTACCCGGAGCATCGCTTCCCGTTCCCCAACGCGTTTCGCGGCATGCCCGTCCTCGTGCAGATGGACAACGGCAAAGAACGCTGCGTGGCCTGCGGTCTGTGCGAGTGGGCGTGCCCGACGGACTGCATCACCATCTATCCCGCAGAGACCGCCGACGAGATCGAGCGCCACCCGGACGTCTTTGATATCGACATGTCGCGCTGCATGTTTTGCGGCCTGTGTGAGGAAGCCTGTCCCGAGGAAGCCATCGTCATGAGTCACAACGTCGAGATCGGCGCCTTCTCCCGGCGCGCCACCCTCTGGCACAAAGACGACCTCCTGACCCCGGTGTCCAAGCTCGACCCACGCCTGCAGCACATCCGCCGCGGCTACGACCGATGAGTCAAGACATTCTCGAGCGCCTGCGCGAACGTTTTCCGAACGACGTGCTCGGCATCGACCGCTACCGCGGCGATGCCTGCGCCACGCTGCGTCCCGAATCAGTCGCGGACGTCGCCCGCTTCGTCAAGGACGATCCGGCGCTGCGCTTCGACATGCCGATGGACGTCACAGCGGTGGACTACATCGGCCAGGAGCCGCGCTTCGAAGTCGTCTACCACTTGTACTCCACAACGCACCACCATCGCTTGCGCCTCAAGGCGCGCGTGCCGCAACAGGACCCGACTCTGCCCAGCATCACGCCCGTGTGGGTGGGCGCAAACTGGCTGGAGCGGGAGACCTACGACATGTACGGCATCCGCTTCAGCGGCCACCCCGATCTGCGCCGCATCTATCTGTACGACGAGTTTGAGGGCCACCCGCTGCGCAAGGACTATCCCAAGGAGAAGCGCCAGCCGTTGATCGGTCCCGGATCACGCCGGGGCGCCTCGGTCGGTGAGGAGCATCCCTACGCCGTCGACCTGCCGGCGCCGGTCAACGGTAAGGGTATGCTCGGCTCGGAGTTGATGCGCGTGCAGCTCGGCCCGTCGCATCCGGCGACGCACGGCACCGTGCGCATCGTCGTCGACCTCGATGGCGAAACCATCGTCAACGCCGACGTCCAGGTCGGCTATCTGCACCGCGGCTTCGAGAAGGAGTGCGAGAGCGGTTTCTACTATCAGGCCATTCCGTACACCGATCGCCTCAACTACGCGTCGGCGATCCTGTGCAACGTCGGCTTCTGCATGGCGGTGGAGAAACTCTTCGGGATCGAAACCCCGCCGCGCTGCCAGTTCCTGCGGGTCATGTCAGGGGAGCTCGCACGTATCGCCGACCACTTCCTCTGCACCGGCGCGACCGCACTCGAGCTC
Organism: Binatia bacterium; assembly: GCA_041497995.1. Taxonomy (GTDB): domain Bacteria; phylum Desulfobacterota; class Binatia; order HRBIN30; family HRBIN30; genus DATKMS01. The sequence continues at coordinate 10,773 of JBGQHM010000192.1, forward strand.
AATGCCTTCAGCGCATTCCTGTACGGCTTGCAAGCGCGTGAGGTGATCTGGGATCTGATCGATGCGCTGTGCGGCGGTCGCGTCACCAGCAACTACATTCGCATCGGCGGCGTCAGCGCCGACCTACCCAACGGCTTCGCCGAGCTGGCTCGTACGAACATCGCCAAGGCGCTGAAGCTGCTCGACGACATGGAGCAGCTCTTGTTGGAGAACCCGATTTTCCGCGGCCGCATGGAAGGCGTTGGGCACCTCCCCGTCGACGAGCTGATCGCGTACGGCGTGTCCGGACCGTTGCTGCGCGCCGCCGGCGTCGATCTCGACCTGCGCCGCGCGCAGCCGTATCTGGTCTACGACCAGCTCGACTTCGACGTGCCGCTCGGCTCGCACGGCGACAACATGGATCGCTTCCTGGTTCGCGTCGAAGAGATCAAGCAGAGCGCCCGCATCGTCGACCAATGCCTGCGGATGATGCCGGACGGTCCGGTCGACACCGATGACCCGGCGATCCGCTGGCCGGGTAAATCGCGGGTGTACAATCGGATGGAAGAGCTGATCGATCAGTTCAAGCAGGTCACCGAAGGACCCAAGCCACCTCCCGGCGAAGTGTACGTCGCCACGGAATCGGCCAACGGCGAGATCGGCTACTACCTGGTCAGCGACGGTACCGGCAAGCCGTACAAGTGTCGCGCCCGCACGCCGAGCTTCTCCAACACACAACCGCTGTCGCGCATGATCACAGGCCGACTCCTGGCCGACATGGTGCCGACGTTCGACATGATCAACATGATCGGAGGCGAGTGTGACCGTTGAGACGGGTATGGCGGTAAGCGGCGCGACCTCCCGCACCGCTGGCCACGTACTCTCGGCCGAGTGCCGCGAGAAGATTCTCACGGTGCAGAAGAACTATCCGCAGTCGCGCGCCGCGGTGTTGCCCGCACTGCATTTGGCGCAAGCGGAGGTTGGCTATCTGCCGCGTCCCGTCGTTGACGAAGTCGCCGAGTTGTTGGACGTCCTGCCGATCCAGGTGCAGGAAGTCGTATCGTTCTACCCGATGTTCCATGCGGAGAAGGTCGGTCGGTGCCACATCCAGGTGTGCACCAACATCGCCTGCGCACTGTCCGGCGCGCGCAAGCTGGTGCGCCGCCTCGAGTCGGCGCTCGATCTCCGCGAAGGCGAGGTCACCGCAGACGGGAAGTTCTCCATCGCCGAAGTCCAGTGCCTCGGGTCCTGCGGCACCGCGCCGGTGGTGCAGGTCAACAACCTGCCCTACCACGAGCGCGTGACGAGTGAGCAGGTCGATCGCTTGTTGAAGAGCGACAATCCCGCGGACTGGGCCGGCGAGGCGCCGCAGGTGTCGATGATTCCCGACGGTGTCGAGGGCTACCTGCTCCCACCGAACGGACAGTCGCGCCGCTCGATCGACGAGTACATCGCGGTTGGCGGGTATCAAGCCGCGCAGAAGGCGTGGAGAGAGATGACGCCCGAGGACATCGCCGAGGTCGTGAAGTCCTCC
>JBGQHM010000193.1:0-12272 GCA_041497995.1 Binatia bacterium
AGTCGCTGATGCTGGCGCTGGCTGTGTCGATCACCGTCACCGCGGCTGTGTCGGTAGCGACGTACGCAAACCGTCCGTCCGGGCGGAACACGACCCGGCGGGGTGATCCCGGGAAGCTCGTGACCATCGCGTTGGTAGCCGTGTCGAGCACGACCAGATGTCCGGGAACCGGCGGTCCGTGTTCGGATTGGGGCGGTTGCCGGAGCGACACGTATGCGAACTTGCCATCCGGAGTAACGGCGATGTCCGCCGGGATGCCACTCGGGGTAACCACAATGCGTGCGGAGACGGTCCGCGTTTCGGTGTCGATGACAGATACGATGTTCTCGTAGGAAAAGAGCTGCTGCGAATCGTTCGTACTCAACCCGAGCGCGTATGCGCGCTTCCCATCGGGAGCCAGCCCGATGGCGGCGGGACCATCGATGGTCGGCAGCGGGATCGTGGCGGCGATCCGGTTCGTCACCGTATCGATGACGGCGATTGGGTTCGTATTGACATACAACGCTCTGCCATCGGAACTCATGGTCAGCCGTGCAACGTGCGAAGGAATGCTCAGGCCCGCATCCGCTAGCGGAATGGTATTCACACGCGCATGGGGCGCCGCGTCGATGACCACAACCTCCGTGTGTTCGTAGACCGCATTCACCACATACGCGAAGTGCCCATCTGGCCTCACGACAGTGCCTTCGAACGTATCGTAGCCAGGGACGGTCGCGGTCACACGCCGCGTGCCGGTGTCGATCACTTCTATTGCTGCGCTGCTGTTAGGATTTCCCACGTACAGCTGTTTGCCATCACGGGACAACTGCAGGTTGAGCCCAGAAATGTCGGTGGGAATGCTCCCCACCACTGTGGCAGTCGCTGTGTCTATGACTAGGACGTCCTGGGTGTCGTACTCGGACAGATAGGCGAGTGCCCCGTCGGCGGAGATGACGACTTGCTGTGGATAGTGCGCCCCCCGCACGGTGGAAGTGACACGGTTGGTTGCGGCATCGATCACGCTGAGCGTCCCCACGGTGCTGACGACGTACAGCGTACGACTATCAGGCGCCACGGCCAGTCCGCCGGCAAAGTATGGAACGGCAACGCGCGCCGTAATGGAGTTGTTATGTGCATCGACCACAACGATGTAGCTGCCCTGCATGTCCCACGCTGCGACGTACACCCGTTGACCGTCAGGGCTGGCAACCACCGTGGCGCTAGGCGTTTCGAGCGCGATCGTAGCCATCACAGCTTGAGTCGCGGTATCGATGACCGTCACTCCATACGGTACCTCGACTGTGGTGACATATGCGCGCCCGTTTGAAGCCACGGCGACGCCGTGCGGGCGCGCACGCACGGGAATCGACGCAACAACGCGGCGGGCTGAAGTGTCGATGACGGTCACGGCGTTGTATCCGAGCGAGGGATATTGGGCCACCGTGGTGACGTACAGAAAAGCCCCGTCCGGCGTGACGTCCAGTGCACCAAAGTAGCAGCCCCAGGACTCACAGGGTGATGGCTGGAGCATGTCTTGAATGGTCGCGGTGACGGCACCGCTGGCCGTGTCGATCACCGAGACGTTGTACGGGCCAGCTACATACAGCCGGGCTCCATCGGGACTCAACTTCATGTCCTGCGGCAGATCGCCGAGCGCGAGAGGAATGGTGGCGGCGACCGCACCCTTGGTCGTACTGATCGCGGTTACCGCACCCGTGGCAGAGTACGGCACATACGCCACGGGTCCCATATCGCCTCCCCCCGGGACCGCGTGCACTACGACGATTGCGACAACAGCGAGCCGGGCGGTTCGATTCGCCCACCCGAGCGCCGCGGGCCCCAATGGACCAGAAGCAAGCATTCTCATATGACCGCGTTCTCGTCTGCCGGCTGGTTCGGTGCGTCAGGTGGACCGGTACTGCCTGACGCGGCACCTATGAGGATTGCTGCCGGAGCGACCGGGATTGGGAATGGCTCTGACAGCACATACTGATATCGGGAAGCATAGCAATAGACCGGACTCAGCAGATCGATTGTGTAGGACACTGCAAGCACCAAGTTCGTTGTTCCCGCCTGCGTCGCGTTGAGATCGAAATCCACCTCGGAACCTGCCAGGTCCGTGTACGTGGGACCGTGCACTTCGAACAGACTCGATCCGTCGAAGAGATTGTAGACGGCGAGTGGGCTCCTCCGGTAATTCTGACCGATAGTGTGGCGTGCTCTCCAACCCGCGGAGCGCTGGGCTCAAGTTTGAATGTGAAGGTGGGAGTGAGGGACGGGAAGGGAACACAACTCGGCGTGGAGGTTGTGACGGGGCAGCCGTATAGTGCGTCGTTGACCGCGTCTATCAGGCAGGTGATGCCAATGGCACCCACCACGGGACCGGAGGTGCACCACTGATCGCTGCCAGGGCACGTGTTTGGACTTGGTTCCCCGTTCAGCGCGATGTTGACCAGGCGAACGATCTCGTCAACGGTCACTGCGCCATCACCAGTGCAATCTCCCACGCATGGAAGTGCGGCGGGTATTGGTGTCGGCGTCGGAGTGGGCACCGAACACGCAAGAGCGCACGCGCACCCTGTGTCGATGGTTAGATAGGCGCAGAACCCCGATGCCGTGCTGCCATCCGGGCATTGGCCAACGCAAGGACGATCATCACACGCCAGCGCGCATTCTCCCGCTGCGGGCGTGTTGGGTATGCAGGTACACTGGTCACCGTCGGGCTGGCATGTTCCCGAGCGAATGAGGAAACCGGTGCATGGGCGTCCGTCACACACGCTGCCGCACTCACCAGGCACGGGCGTCGGTGTCGGCATGGGAGGTGGTGTTGGAAAAGCACAAGTGATCGCACAGCAGGGTAGATAAGGCGGCATGCACACCCAGGTACCGCAGCAGCAATTGCACTCTGTTCCAACTGGGCAGGTGTGCGCTGACGGGTCGCATTGGTTGACGGTCGGAATCGGCGTGGGCGTGGAGATTCCCGGCACGCATCCACAACTGCCCGAGACCATCTCGCAGGTTCCAAGGTAGCACGGTGCCTCAGGACAAACCGTGCCCGGAGTACACGGCGGGCACACCGCGCAGGTACCTCCGCACGGAACGCTCGCGCACGGCCCTATTGGCGTGGGTGTGATCGTCGGGCTTATCTTCGGCGTCTGAGTAAACGTCGGCCCTTCGTAGGCGCACCCTGGTGCCGGGTGCGAGCCTGGAGTACAGGTCTTCGTTGGCGTCGGGCTATTTGCGCTCGCAACCGACACCCCAGCCAACAGTGTCAGTGACAACAGACTGCTGGCCCACACCAGCTGCTGCCGGTTCCCTGCGAGCCAGTAAGTCAACACGCTACGCATCGGCGTACGACCGCTTCCACAGATATACCAACAGCACCGACGACGAAATGATAAAGATCAGATCGGCGCGTCCGGTTCGCCACATAGTTTTCAGTCCATGGTCCCGACGACGATCGCGCCACCGACACTGACTTCATCTGCAATGGCCTGACCATCTGGCGTTGCGAGCACGACATCACTGATCGTCAGCGGGTAGATGCCCGACGCCGTCGGCGCGATATTCGCCTTACAGGTAAACAACACGGAGCCGTCCGGGATTGGATCGACGTTGTCCGTCGCCAGCACGAGAGCGCGCAACCCTCGCCGTTCCACGTAGCTACCGATGTCGAACTTCGACACGAAGGCAAAGGCCGTCCCGTTCTTGTTGATAGCCGGGTTCACGGTGCAATCCGGCCTTCCATCGGACTTCGCCGCGATCGGTGTGTCTGTCGAGTCGAAGGTAATGTCGCTCTGGGTCCCGGCGATTCGCTGCCCGGCACTCCGGAGGCTCACCGAGAATGATACCTCCTGACTCGGTGCGGCGTTCACTGTGCTCACGACGAGTCCAACGCTGGAAGGTGGCGGCTCATGACATTGGCCTTCGAAGCCAAGGATGCCACACGATTGCCCCGCAACGCATAGCGGCGACTCGCAGCACACTCCATCGGCGCAAAATCCTGACGCGCAATGTTGGCCGATGGTACACGGAGCCGCGTTCTGGCTTGGCGGCGCACACTGCCCGATCGTTTCTGGAATGTTACAGAACCGGCCAGGTGGGCAGGCAGCTTCGCGGCAGCAGAATCCGTCAACGCAGAAGCATTCCGCCGCCGACACGCAGCGCACGATGGATGGCGGCGGCGGCAGATCGATGGTTGCAGGTCCTGTGCTCATAGAGCCACCGCTATCGTTGCCGCACGCAGCAAGCATCATCACGAGAACCGTCGCCGTCCAACGGACTCGGGTCCGCTCGCGTAAGGGACCGAAGTGGATGTTCATCACCTTGAGACCTTCAGGTGCTTCGGACGGCACATGGCGCGCACGTCTTGCCCTCACCTGCTTCGATACGTGTGGAGAACCCGCCGACAACGATATATGCTCCAGCTATTCCCAATGCACAAGCGAATGGTCTGGTACCCTCGAAGTATCGCGTTGAAGCTAAGAGTCAAGATGGATTTCAAGACAAGACGCTCTCGCCGCAGTCTCTGCTTCGCGCTGTGGGCCGCGATGCTGCCGGCGTCGTCGGTGTCCGCTGGCGGGGTAGGCCAGACCATGCCGCTCCCGACCCCGACGGAAGTATTCGAATCGTTCCGCTGCGGGAACGGAATCCGAGAGCCTGGAGAACTGTGCGATGACGGCAACAACTTTGGTGGAGACGGCTGTTCCGCGGACTGCGGCCCCGAAACGGTAGTAACGAGTGCATTCGAACCGGTACTTGAATACGTTGTCGCCCCGAGCTTTGACAGCATTCTTCTGCGCGGATCGCTCACTTTGGCGATATCCCAATCGAACAAGGTCGCAGTCAGGTCGTTCGATCTCGAACCAGGGGTGGTCTTCGGTGGGTATGTGTGCACGCGAGCAGTGGTGTCGCCCGACCGATTCGGTCCCGGCAACGTCGGCGTCGGCAGCATTGGTGGGGAGAGCGTCTCGATCCATCTTCTGCGGATGACCGTCTCCGTGAAGCGATGGTATGGCGAAGCCGACCGGGGCGCCGATGGCATTCCCTGTACCGATGACGATCCGAAACTAGACGCGACTTCCGTGTACGAGCTGCCACTTCAGCTGTCGTTGGCTGTCCCAGAGCCATGCGCCGGGGACAGTGATGGCGATGGCAAGGTGACGATTGATGAGATCATTGCCGCAGTGAACAATGCGTTGACCCAGTGCCCGCTCACGCCCCTGTCGGTTGTCCCATGACGCGTGTTCAACATCGCGCCGCATACCGCGTCCGGTCGAAGTACCGCTTCACGGTTGGGGTCGTCGTGATCTGCCTGGCATGTCTCAGTGTCATCCAGGCGCTTGCGGCTCGCGCAGACGGTCAGACGCGACTCGTGCGCGACGTGCGCGCCGGCCCCGACCCCAGTTACCCGGACGGCTTTGTCGGGATCGGCAACGTGCTCTTCTTCGTGGCCAACGACGGCGTACACGGCGCCGAACTGTGGCGCAGCGACGGGACAGATGCCGGCACGCACATGGTGGTCGATCTCAATCCGGGGCCAACTGGTGCCTTTGAGAACTACGACGTTCGCCTCGTCGTGTTGGGCGACAAACTCTTCTTCGGCGCCAACGACGGTCGGAACGGCGCGCAGCTGTGGCAAAGCGACGGTACTGCAAAAGGAACGTCGCTCGTGAAAGATGTCGCTTCGGGAGAGTTCAGCGCCGTGCGTCAGCTCGTTGCAGTCGGCGGTAGGCTCTATTTCATGGCGACCACCGGTTTCTATGCGCCAGAAGGGGCACCGGACGGCCACGACCGTCTGTGGCAGAGTGATGGAACGACTGCCGGCACGGTTGCTGTGACGGACCTTGGAATCTACGCCCCACGCGGTGGTTTCGGCGAGTACAAGATGGTTGAGCGGCTGCAGTCGCTGAACGACGCGCTCCTGGCGACGATATCCGATGGGACGGAGTGTTGTGAAACCGTGAGTCTGGTGCGCGTGGACGCAACCGGAGAATCGCAGACGCTATTCGATCGCTATGGGTCCCACGGGCCGCATGGGGATCTCCGTCCTCCGCACAACCTGACTGTCGTGGACGGTGCTCTCTTCTTCACGCTCGATGACGGATACGGCGATATCGACTGTGAGTTGTGGCGTTCGGACGGTACACCTGCGGGTACCCTTCGGGTCGCCGTACCGCAACCCGCGTGCGGCATGGACCAGCTGGCCGCACGCGAGGATGGTACTCTGTTCTTCACACATTTCGAGGACACCGGCACAGGTTTGTGGAAAGTCGATGCGTCTGGGTTGAACCCAACCTTGATCACGGTGCCAGCGAGAAGCTACGTGGAAGACCTCACCCAGGTGGGGGGCATCTTGTTCTTTGTTGCCTGGACCGGGCATGAGAGGGCGCTGTGGGCGAGCGACGGAACAGCAACCGGGACCGTGGAGGTCCGCGGCTTTCCCGGAGCGTTGGCGCCGAGTTCCACAGCTCTGGCCAAAGTCGACGGCACACTACTGTTCACGGCTGATGACGGGCAGACGGGGCCGGGGATATGGAAGAGCGACGGTACGCCAGGTGGGACCATGCGCGTTGCTCCACTGCCGAGCGATCCCGGGTACGTGTTCTCACCGCTGGTCACCATGGTCGGTGACGACGTGTTCTTTATCGCGCAGGACGACGCGCACGGTGCGGAGCTGTGGGCGCTGCCAGTCCACGCGCTCAATGGGGACTGCCCAGCCGACTGCGATACGAATCGTGTGGTAACGGTGGACGAGCTCCTGATTGGTGTGAACATCGCGCTTGGTGGGGCACCCCTTTCCGCCTGCGAAGGTGCCGATTTCAATGGCGACGATCAGGTCACGATCGACGAACTTGTCATTGCCGTGAGCCGGGCGCTGAATGGGTGCGGATAGTTGGTGCCGAGTGGATCTGGCATACGAGAGCGCGAAAGAGATCGTCAAGAGCGAAAGCGCCGCATCCGTTCAAGGCGTTGTTCACCGCATCTACTATGCAAGTGATTCCGATGTCGGCCACGGGACCCGCACTACACCACTGCGCGGCATCACGGCACGCGCTTGGACTCGTGTCGCCATTGAGCGCGATATTCACCAGGCGGAGGATTTCATCAACAGTCACCGCTCCATCATCATTGCAATCTCCTGCGCACGAAAGCGTCGGGCACTCAATCGGCTCACACTCGCAACCGTGAGTGCTTGGCACAGTACATCGACGCGCCTCTAGTGGTCCGCCCACAGAACACTGGAAGACGCCGCATGCTTGTCCATCGCACACATCACCACAAAGCCCGCTCGAATTGGGCGTCCGTGTGGGTGTTGGACTCACGTTCGGCGTCTGTGTGAACGTTGGCCCTTCGTAAGCACGGCCGGGCGCTGGGTGCGCGCCTGGAGTGCAAGTCTTCGTTGCAGTCGGCGTCGGTGTAGTGTCTGCGCTCGGCACCGATACTCCGACGAATGATGCCATCAAGAATGCGGCGCTCAGCAATACGATCTGCCGGAGAGTCCGAGGTAACGATTTAGCCGGCGCGCCCCCCATTGGGGTGCCACCGATTCGGCCGTTAGAGTGAAGCGAGTCCATGGTGCCGGCGCGCTCACGACATATTGCAACGAGGTGAACTACTCATACACCAACAGCTGAGAGGGTGAAACGATAAAACTCGGAGTTCATGTGCGCGGGTCGCCTGATGATCTTCCCTTCTTGACACGAAGCTCATGGACAGCGCAGAGTACGCTATCCTGGCAATGGAGGAGCGCCCATGAATAGCTCCGATGAATTCAGGGCTCCGCACCGCACCGACGGTTCCTCGACGTCGAAGCCAGCTGGCCGCCACAGGCGTTACCCACGGTATGCGGAAATTCTGCTCTTAGGCGTCGTGTGGCTATCGTTTGTTTCCAGCGCGAACGGCGGAGAGACGGGCCCAGACTCCCCCACGGCTACCCTTACGCCCACGTACGGTAACTGCGCCGACGGATGCAACGGGCAGCCCTGTGGGCCGCTGCGCGCCGACGGCTCGCCAACCGCCATCTGCACCACATTGCCATTGGCTGGTGTCTGTGGTTGCTTCGGCACGTGTCGATCCTCCGGCGAACCGTGCGGCCTGCCATGCCCCGATGGCTCCTTCATGGGAACGTGCTTTTGCGAGTTCGCTTGCATCTGCATCCAGCGGGGATGCCCATCGGTGTGCGCTCAATGCCCGTGCACCGGAGATAGCAACGGCGACGGCCAAGTCACGATTGATGAGATCCTTGGTGCCGTCAACAATGCGCTGAGTGGATGCCCTTAGCGTCGAATGGTCGGTAACCTTCACGACGTCTGGAACGCCAGGCGTCGGGGTTGCGGTGGCTGTGAGGGTGCGGATGTGGCGGCTGTGCCCTGTAACGGAGGTGAGCGCGGCAGGCGCATTCTCGCTGAGTGGCGCAAATCCGAGCGGGTGTCGGGAAGGGCCGCTTCACCCCGCGCGGTCCCTGGACGTGTTGACCACACCCTGCATTGACAGCAGAGCCTCATGCGCCCAGTGTCCCACCGGTCTTCTGAAAAATGGTGACGCAGTCGATGACTGGGACGAGGTATTTGGCCGCAGGTGCAGTCTTGCTGTCGCTGTTCTTCGCCAGATCTGTCACCGCGGCTCCCCGTGTGGCGGTCCACAACGCGCCGCCACCCCATCAGCATTCATCCGGAAACCACGCGCCGCCACACCAACACACTGCGGAGCATCACACCCCAACCACGAGTCATACGTCGCTAATGCACCAGCACTCGGTGGCGCATCAGGGGCCAGCGCCACACCTCCATACGGTGCATTCGAGTGAGCACCACACTCCAGCAACACATCAACACGTCGTCCATCAGAGTGCGACACCGCTCCACCCACCCCGCCTCACGCATCAACCCCGCATGACGCATCACATCACGCTCCCACGGCGCAGCGGTGGAGGCACTCTGCACAACCAGCTATCGACACACGGCGGAGGGCACACGGCGCATCAGCATCTTGCACCGCACCAACATTGAGGGCGCCAAGCAGCAAGCCTGCGCGCCACTACCACCCTCCCAGATCCGTAGCATTTGTGGCATACCCGCGAACGCCACTTCAGGAGGCATATGAGAGCCAAGGCTCGCACCCGGCGGCTGAGCTGGGTGGTGATCGGTCTCGTGAGTTTGCTCTGTGCGTGTGGAGACGGCTCGAGTGTGACCTCCACTCCGGCAGCGCCGCATGCCGCTCTCGAATGGCCGATGTATGGTGGTCGTCTGGAGCGTCTCTTCTTCAATCCGAATGAGACGGCGATCACCAAAAACACGGTCGCGCGGCTCGTCCCGCGCTGGCGATTCTTGACCGGCGGCGTGGTGATGGCATCTCCGGTCGTTGCCGAGATCGAACCTCCCGGCGAGCCACGCGTGACGACTGTGTTCGTCTCTTCTTGGGACCGCCACTTCTACGCGTTACGCGCCAGCGATGGTAGCGTCGTCTGGACCTTCGAGTTCAAAATGCAGCCGGGTTCCGCCTTTCAGCAATCATCCAGCGCGGCGGTGGCGGACGTCGATGGTCGTCGTGTCGTGTACGTTGCGAGTGGCGAGACGATGTATTGCCTCGATGCTCCGACCGGAGAACTGATCTGGCAATTCGACGCGGGGACCGGATGCACCACATGTGATCGCCAGAACGAGCGCAACGAAATCGCCTCGTCACCGGCTTTCTTCGACGGCATGGTCTATTTCGGGATGGACGTGAACGAACTCCCCACCGGAAAGGGCGGGCTCTTCGCACTGGATGCACGCAGCGGTGTCCTGCGTTGGTATTTTGATGTCGATACGGCCTCGACATGCCGGCCGAATGGCGACGACGCGGTTCGGCGCTTCGACGGCTTCCACACCGCTGCCACGCTCGGCTTGCCCGATGGTTTCTTTGCGACCCGGTCCGGGTGCAACTTTGACCGCACGCCAGATGGGTGCGGCAACATCTGGTCGTCACCCTCGATCGATGTGCAGCGCCGGATGCTCTACATCACATCCGCGAACTGCGAGCGGCCAGTGGGGACAACCGACGCCACACCAACCTACAACGAGGCCGTTTTCGCGGTCGCGCTGGATGGGACGCCAGCCTGGGTCTGGCGCCCACGCGAGATCGATCCGCGAGACGTGGATTTTGGGGCTCCCCCGAACCTGTTTACTCTAGAAATTGGTGGAACCTCGCGTGCCGTCGTCGGCGCAGGAAGCAAGGACGGAACGTACTACGTGCTCGATCGCGACGGGGTCAACGCACTCAGCCACAAGACGGAGCCGTATTGGGCAACCAACGTCGTCCCAGGCGGTTCGCAGGGAGGCCTCATTGCGCCGGCGGCCGTGGGCGAAGCCAGGATTTTGTTCAGCACCGCCATCGGAGATGACGCCAACAGCTTCGCGGATTTCCAGACGCCGGCGGCGTGGGGTCTGGACGCAACCACCGGCCTCGTTGCGTGGAGCAACGCGAAAGCGTTGCCCAGCTTCTCGCCAACGAGCGCGATTCCCGGCATCGTCTTCATGGGATCGATCTTGGGCACACTCTACGCCTACGATTCGGCAACCGGCGCACAGCTCGCTGCCTTGCGGACGGGTGGGGCGTTGTCCTCCGCGGCAGTCGTGGTAGACGGGCAAGTGTATGTAGGGGCGGGGACCGGAGCGCACGAAGGCCCACCGGAAGACATCGGCTACAAGGCTGCTGGGATCCCGAACCCGATTACCGCCTTTTGCCTGGCCGGGACAGATGGTTGCAGCGAAGCTGACAAGTGCAACACTGGCACTCCATGCACGGTCACCCAACTCGGAGTGAACGGGATGTGCCACAGCGAGCACGCACCCGACGGCGTCGCGTGCCAGATCGGAACACTTGGGGGAACCTGCCAGGCCGGGATCTGCACTCTCTCTCATTTAAACTGCGACGACGGCAACCAGTGCACCCGTGACGTCACGCAGCCGAGCGGTTGCATGTATGAGTCTGAACCGCCGACCACGTCGTGCAGCGTGAACGGCCACATCGGCGTCTGCCGTGATGGCTACTGCGACCTGAGTACGGGAGTTTCAGCGAATGGCCAACCAACACAGCGTTGAGGAGTCTTCGTGATGGGCATGCGCTCTGCATTCGGATCAACTCTCGTCGCCTTCAGCTTGGCCGCAGTGTGTGGGTGCGGGGACTCTTCATCGATGTCAGGGCCCGCTGCGACACCGACCCCGACAGTCACGAGAACCCCCACGGCGGCACCAACCGCCGCGGTCTTCGTCTATTGGGATCAGAACGAGGAACAGGACGCGTTGCTTCCCAGTGGGCGGCTGGAGCAGCTGGTGCCGCCGTGGGACCCGAACGGCCAGATGTGCATCTTCCCGCCCGGCTTTGGTCCGACCGGCGGCGGTGGGTTCGTCACGGGCTACAACCCGACGCAGCCGAGCCAGCACAACATCGGCGGTCTGTTGCCTTTCAAGAACCCGCCAGTCGGCGAGGCCGTGTGGGATCGGAACGGCCACTTCACTGGTCAGACCATCTACGTGCCTGGTCCCTATGCCCTGCCCGGCTCGAGTATCGGCGGGGATATTCCGCCCGCTCCCACCTTCAACGACAACGGCACATTCACCGGCTGCGCCTTCGACTCCACAGGAGACCTCTTCGCTGCAGACCTCGGGCAAGCGCAGGGGTCGACGTCGTCCCCGGACCAAGGACGGATCATCGAGTGGTTTCCGCCGGACTACACATCGTTCTGCATCGTCATCGGCCCGACGCAGGGTGGAGATGGACCGCACCACGTGGACGGCACCGGAGGGCTCCGTAACCCCGGCGCCATGGCGGTAGACCCGCAAGACAACCTCTACGTCCCCGAGTCGGGGAGCGCGCGCGTTATCAGGTTCGACCATGCGTCGCTCCCGAGTGGCCCACAAGACTGTGGCCCGGACGGCCTCCTCGTACCGTCCGCACCGTACACGGTCTTTATCCGGAGCGCGGGCATTCCCGCTGGCATCGCGCGCGATCCGACGTGCAGCACGGCCACCACCAACTGCTGGGCAGTTACCAACATTCTCTCCGGTTCACTGGGCGGCAATGCCGTGAACTGGTTCGATGACGCCGGCCACTCGACGAAAGCCAAGGGTCCCATTCCAAAGGGCACCTTCAGTCCGTTCGGCGTTGCGGTGACTCCAACCGGCGACGTGTTCTTCATCGACGTCGGGCTGACGTGCAGCTCGAGCGGCTGCGGATCGCTCGACGATGGCGGTGGGCTCTTCAAAGTCAGCTTCACGGACGGCCATCCTTCTCCACCACAAAAAATCGCC
>JBGQHM010000194.1:0-12268 GCA_041497995.1 Binatia bacterium
CATCACGCGTCCGAGGAAGCGCATGACGTCGCCGACAAAGGCGCCGCCCTCGTGTTGGCCATCGCCGGCGATCCACGCCAGGTCGAGCCCATTCGAGTAGAATTTCTCGGTCCCGCCCGTGGTCACCAACGCCGCCGGCCCGCTCGACGCTTCAATGGTGTCGAACGCTTCATTCAACGCATCGAGGAACGGACGGTTGAAGCGATTCTCACCGTTCTGCATCGTCAGGATGAAGACAGCGCCGTCGCGCTGGAGATCGATCATCGCCATCGGGAACTCCTTTCCGCAAGCTGCGTTCGGACCCAATTAGTCGGCGCCGGTGGGAATGCGCAAGCGGTGCGTCAATCGAGCTCTTCTCGTCGGCGCCTGTCCTTCTGCCTCGGCAAAGGCTTGATGGTGCAACTCGTCCGGTTCGACTGGCCATGCTAATGCTGGTATAGGCGAGCCGTGGCGAAGGCGGGCGCACCCAAAGCGGTCATTTGGGTCGGCGGCAGCAAGGAGAACCTGAAAGCGTTCCCTGAACCAGTACAGAAGGGCGTTGGTTACGGTCTCTGGTTTGCGCAGATCGGCAGTAAGCATCCGCACGCCAAAGTGCTCCGGGGCTTTAGCAGCGCGGGTGTGGTGGAGATCATCGAGGACATGGAGGGCAGCACGTACCGCGCCGTCTATACCGTGAAGTTCACCGATTTTGTCTATGTACTGCATTGCTTCCAGAAGAAATCGAAGCGCGGAGCGAAAACGCCGCCGGCGGATCTCGCGCTGATCAAGTTGCGGCTCCGCACGGCGGAAGCGGACTGCCGGGCAAGAAAGGAAGCCAAGTAAATGGTCACGAAGAAAGGCGAGGTTACCCTCGGGAGCGGGAACGTCTTCAAGGATCTCGGCCTGAAGAATCCTGAGGAACTCCTCGCGAAGGCGAAACTCGCCGCCCGGATCGTCCAGATCCTGGAGGAACGCAAGCTCAGCCAGACGCAAGCTGCGAAGCTGCTGTGCGTCGACCAGCCGAAGGTGTCGCTGATCTACCGCGGACGGCTCGACGACTTCTCCGTTGAGCGCCTGATGCGGTTCCTCACGGCGCTGCATCGCGACATCCGGATCGTTGTCGGCGAGAAGCGCCGCCGTGGCCGTGGCAGGATGATTGTGGAGGCTGCGTGAAACGGAGAGAAGAGCGTCCGAGTGATGCGACTACACACAACGAGTTCATCGCCCTCAACGGGAAGCGCATGGCCGCGCTCGCAACAACTGCATTGCCGGCAAACAGTGGGAAGACGGCGAGTCGCTGGGCGCGTTTTGTTCCCTTGTCGCATGTCGAACGGGTGCCGGACTCGCCACCGAAACAAGATGCCCTCTGGCTGGTCGCTGCTCTGACGTCGGAGAGATAGGGGACGTAGGTTGCGGAAGGTGCGGGAGACGCGCCGCTACGCACTTCCCGCAACCTGCGTCCCCGACGACGTCTTCCGGAGAAGTCAGCCAGCTTCTCCGCGAGCTACTTAAAGACCGGGTGTGGGTTCGCACGACGTGCGATCTGAAGCAGCGATAAACGTTGGTACTGGCCGTTCCCATTCATAGCTGAGTGCGCCGGCTGTTGTCGCGGTCCATCGCAGACCGCGACTGCTTGGCCCCATTGGGCTACGGCCTGCCCCCGCTCGGTGATTGTGCTAGGAACAAAAGCCCCGATGGAGAGCCCCAGGCTACGAGGGACAGGAGACCGACGGCGATGGCGACGACTGAGGAAGACAAAGCCGCCAAGGCGGCAGATGGCAAAGCGACCGTGCTCCTTGATCAACTCCGGGCAAACAACCGTCTCCTCAGCGAGGCTAAAAAGGAGATCACCCTGCTCCTTGATCAACTCCGGGTACACAGCCGTCTCCTCGTCGAGGCGATACACGAGGTCCACCGCCGCTCCAAGCGGGTCGACCGCAAGATGGCCGCGTTCGTCGATGCGGTCGACCGGCTCTTAAAGACCAAGAGCCCGGAAGTGGTCGAAGGAGTTCGGGCAGCTTGGGAAAAAGAGGAAGAGCCCGAGCCGGCCGGGGAGGCGAAGAAATGAAAGCGCCTCAGCGATTTGTTGCAGAGCCGTAAGCGAGCCGTTACACTTCGCGCGGTTCGGCGTGGGTCAGATTCCGCGCCCCTTGCAGGAGCGCAGCGTGCCCATCAGCGCCAAAGAGCGAACGATTAAGGATCTCCTGAGCGGGAGTGTCCAGTACGTGGTGCCACGGTATCAGCGCCCGTACAGCTGGTCGAACAAACAGTGGAAACCGTTTTGGGAGGATCTCAAGGAGACGGCCAGGCGGCGACGACGGGCTAGAGGCGCGGCGGCGCAGTTTGGCGACGACGCCGCGAGGCCACCGCACCAGCACTTCTTCGGCCCGATTGTGCAAGTACCAACGGGGGAGACGAGCCGGGGCGTCGACCTGACGCGGTATTACGTGATCGACGGGCAGCAACGCCTCACTACCGTGTTGATCCTACTGCACTCGCTTGCGGAGGTGTACGCCGATGTCGATCCGGAGAATCGAGATCGGCATGCCAAACAAATCGGCCTCTACACGACGAACGACCCGGATCTGTACCCTGATCCGCACCACCGCACGAAGGTTCTGCCTGGGCGGTGGGATCGCGATTCATTTCTGGGAGTCATGGCGGGCGCCGGCCACGCAAACGGCAATATACAGGTAGCGCATCGATTCTTCAGCAACTGCCTGGCAATGCAAGTAAAGGGACGAGAGCCAGCCGAACAAATTGAGGAACTGGAGGGGATCTTCGATGCGGTTAGGGACGGCCTCTTGGTCGCTTGCGTGTTCATTGGTGCCGGCGATAACAGCTGGGAGATCTTCCGAAGTCTCAACGATCGCGGACTGCCGCTCAGCCAGTTTGACAACATCCGGAACCTATTCTTCATGAAGCTTGCTCCGCTTCCCGAGAGAGAGGTGGATGACCTCTACAGCAACCACTGGACGACAATGGAGGATGAGGTCACGGGGCGTCATGATGGTGTGCTCCCCGCGGGTGTGACAGAGAAGGATGCGGCCCATCGTTGACTCGGTTCGCTCATGCGTGGATCCAAGTGAAGCAGAAGGAGCAGGTCAGCACGCGAGACCTCTCAGATCGATTCCAGACCTTGCTCGATCATCCGCCGAATTCTCATGGAGGTACTCCTGCCACTGTCGCCACCCACGCGGCTGAGCAGGCTCGCTCGCTGCATTTCCACGCGGCCTCGTTCCGATATCTCGCCCGGCCTCACACTATCGGGGGTGATGAAACACGCGTCCGGAATGCGATACAACGGGCGCAGTGCCTCGGGGTGCAGGCAGCGGCCGACCCGATCATGCTGGAGCTGCTTGGCCGATACTTCCGCACGAGCCCGCGCGATATTGACGGATTTCTGCGGTGTCTCCGTGTACTCGAGTCGTGGGTGGTTCGTCGTGCTGTGGCTGGAGTCACTCTGAAGAACCATAATCGCCTGCTGCTCGAAGAGCTCGCCGTGCCGGTCGTGCTCACCCAGCCGGCGGACATGCCCCTCGGTGAATTGGCGAGAGCGATGCGGGACCATCTCGTCACACCAGGACGTAGGAACAGAGCGGACCAATGGCCGGATGATGAAAAGTTCCGCCAGGGGTTCTTCGAGGACAAGAAACTCTTCAACGGCGAGACTAAGGGCTTCGGTGGTGGGCGAGGCTTCATTCGCGCCCTGCTTGCGGCATTCGAGGCGGACTCACAGGATGGCGTGTCGTTCGAGCGCGCCTTTGGGTGTCAGGTCGAACACGTGATGCCCAGCGAGATGACCTCTCAATGGCGCGACTACCTCGGTCCCGACTCGGAGCATTTGCACCAAAATCGAGTCAACACAATCGCGAACCTAGTGTTGCTCACCCAGCCGGAGAATGCGCGGGCCGGACGAGGACTCTTCGAAGAGAAGCGCGCCGTGTATCAAAATAGTGAGCTAGCTACAGTCCGCGAGCTCGGCGCGTGGCAGAATTGGCGTAGACAGGATCTCGACCGCCGGGCAGGGCGGCTGGCAGAAGCCGCAATTCGGATCTGGCAACGCTGATGGACATTCGGGCCTGATCCTGCCGCTTTGTCACAATACGCGGGGGATCAGCAGCGTTACTGGTGGATCTCGAAAATGCCGCGGTGAATGTTCCCGAGGATGTAGTCCCGCCAGAACTTGAAAAGATCCTCCTGCGACAATGGCGGCGTATAGCGGCGACGGGCGGCCGCGATCAGTTCGGCAACAGTGGGGTCGATTCCGTTGCGCTGCCTGAGGTCGTACTGCGCTTTGACCAGTTCCTGGCCGGCGGTAAGGCACTTCACCCGCGCCGCCCGGACAGCGTCAAGGCAGCTTTCCGCGGACTGACGGTTGAAACGCGCGGCGATGGCAATCCGAGTGGTGTCGGTCACCTGCCCGCTACGTCGTTCAGGCCGAGGACCTGGCGGAGGATGTCGAGCCAGCGCCGGCGCGGCCACCTCATCTGCTTCGACGTTCGGCGTTTCGCCTGGCCGTGGATCGTTCTCTCCGGCGAGTTCGTCGCATTTGCCAACCCTATCTTGATACCAGCGCTTGATCGCCTCAAGTTGGTGCGCTCGCATTTGTTTGTACTCTACGGGTCGATGTATCCCATAGTTTGGGTGGACCAGGGGAAAGCAAGGAATTTTCTCGCCCGTGGAACGTTTAGGAGGGCGGTTCTCGAAAAAGGTTGTCGGCGACGAGTCCTTGGCGACACCGACTGCGATGATCGCGAGCGGCCAGAAATATTCAATCTCCCTCGCGAGATGTTCTGCGTAGCAGGTCCTCTGCGTTTCTAATGGGGCCTTCCTCTCTTTCGGCGGCCACGGTGAACACTTCACAATGTTGGTGTAAACGACCTGACGGAAGAGGTTGACAGGCTGCACGCCCAGTATATCGCTCAATCCGCCGAGCACGTCCCGATGAAAGGCGGTCTTCTTCTTCCCAGGTGAGAGGAAGCGTGGATTTTCCAAAAACTCGCGCGCCCATGATTCGGGGGTCTGGCATCCAACCGGGTGATCCGGAAGTTTCGGGCCGGGATCCGAAGCAACCATGAGAAACACGATGGTCGATCGCTCGGCCGAGGCAAAGAACCCGCAGGGCGAATAGCCTTCAGCCGGCGCGTTCTTGATGCCGGGGCACTGTAACCGGCAGCCGGTGACGGAAGAGTAGAATTCCACGTCTGCTTCGCTTGCCTCTACCACTCGCATCTTTGGCCTCGCCATTGGGGACTCTGTCTCTAGCACAGTCACCGAGCGGGGGCAGGCTGCCGGGCCGGTGCCGCGTCCGGGCGTGGCGGTTCCGACGACTTCGATTTAAATTGGTTTTTTGTTTGTGCAGTCAGCGCCGGCCTGCTCGGCGAGCGCGCCTCCGTGATCGCGGTGGGGGTAGTGATAGGCCGGGGATTGGCCGCCGCTCGGGCAGGACCGCGCCTGATGGCGCGGCGTCGCGGCCCGGCCCGCTGGTGGCAGTCGAAGTGCTCCGCGTGCTCGTCGACGACCGGCCGGACAAAGAACCGGTTGCCGATGGGCTCGCCGCAGTGCGGGCAAATGCAAACGATGAAGTCGCGGATAGTCGGGGGATGAAGCCCAGGGCGGGCGATCGCCGGAACCACATCCCCTTCGAGGGGATGACCGACGAAGAGTTCGGACCGACCTCGAAGCTACCGGCCCGTGCTCACAGCGCCCCTGCCTGAGGCGACTGCGGTGAAGTAGCGGTTACGCAACGCGGACCAGTTGACGCTGTCGTCGTGCTCTTCGTTCGCGTGTCAGCCGATGCTCGGTTTCATCCGAGCATGACCTCCAACGGGTGCGCGTGCTCGTACGGACGCCGCACGATGTCAGCCAGAGCAGCCGAGAGATTGAGACGCGGCACCGCTTGCGGCGTCCGGCAGTAGACGTACGCCGTGGCGCAGTAGTCGTCGACGCGCTCGGCGATGCCGTGCGCCAGCACGCCCGGACCCGGATCGCGTGCCCATCCCTGTCCCGCCACCGGGTTGGTTCGCGCGTACCGCTCGAAGGCGTCTTCCTGGCCTGCGAGGAAGAGTGCAAAACCAATCTGCTGGATCGTCACCCGCACCTCGCGCTCGAACATGATCGGGTCCGGCAGGTGCCAGCGATAAAAGCCGACGAGCTCCGGATTCGGGCGGCCACCGGGGGCGCGGACTTCGAGCGGCGCGCCGGCGTATGGGGCGTGGTGCGCGCCGAGGCCCCAGGCACTGCCGGCGTAATCCTCCAGGCCGGTGCCGCAGATCGTCGGGTACACGTCGTCGCCGTCACGATACACTTTGACTTCGCCTTCGCCGTACCAGAAGCCCGGGTCGATGACCCGTACGCCGACGTTGCACCCGAGGAACCGTCCCGGGCCGTGGAAGCCGTCTGCGATGACGAAGTCGCGCCGTTGAGTCGTCGGGTTTTCACGCCGGAACGTTACGTGGAGATAACCGGCATGATCGGGCAGACGCGGCTGCAGGGTGTAGTCGATCTGGTAGTAGAGGTCCATCGGCCGCGGCGACGCGTTAGTCAGCTCGACCCGCACGGTGTCGCGGAACGGCATGGGTAAGTAGGCGTTGAAGCCTCGGCCCTCTTGTGCCGAGGCCAGTGCGGAGGCGTACGACACGGGTCGCCCGTGCGGCAGGCCGAAGAAGTCGAGGCACGGAACGGATACGCTCGGTGCCTGCGCGCCGTCGTAGAAGACTTCCAGGCAGAGCGCCCGCATCATCTCCGGCGGCGCCGGTGGGAACGTCATCCAGATGTGCCGGAGGGTTCCCGGCCCACGTAGATCGGCGAGCACGACGCGCTCACTCGGTGCCAGCCGGCGGGACGGCGCACCCTTGCGGCCGCCACCGGCCTGACCGCCTGCTCCGCGCTGGCCTGTCGGGTTCTCAAACGTCACGGCGCGGCAATCCAGACTCGGGTCGATACACGCCGGATCGAACGCGCTCCACATGCTGCGGCAGTCTAGCAGTCTGTCGGACTTGCTAGCCAGCAGCGACTCATCGGGGAGCGGACCATAGAACTGACGCTGGCCGCAGGCCCTAGTCGGCCGGTGAACGGCCGGTCAACATCCCGGGCGTTCTGCGCCCAAAGCTGCGGAGCGACCAATGGTCTCCGTAGGTACTAACGCCGCTATAGTGGCAACTGCTCCAGGGGGCGACCTGTCCAGGGGACAGTTCCCTGACTCAACCGCGCTAGCGTCTCCCTCCTGTCGAGCGGCACAAAGCTTGGAGATCTTCTGCCGCCAAGCGGGACTATCCCAATGTAGCTGTACATTGCCTGTCCTGTGCACGAGAGGGGCCACATGCAGGCGAACAGGAAAAGCGGCAGCGGGGGGAGAGCCGTCGAACCTCCGGACGGTGGGGCGGCCTCCCAGGGGACAATCGTCCAAACTACCACGGCGGCAGGGGAGGGCATGCCGCCAGAGCCAGGCGGGGTAGGCGGCGGGCTGCGTCGATGGGCGTTGTCGATGAACTCGTCGGATACGGAAGCGGCCCAGCTGCATCTCAAGTTCTTCCGCGCCGAGGAAGTTGAGTTGATTGGGCAGCTCATTACGGTCATCCGCTCGCATCGGGAGTCGTTTCTGCAGCAGTGGCGTGAATTGTACGCGTCAATGTTCGGCGCACATCTCGCCTGCTCCGAGCAACTGTTCCACGAGACGTACGTCCCGTATCTCCGCAGTGCGGTGCTGCGGCTGGGCGACGGTGATGCGGAGGGCTTCTCGGGTTTCTCAGCGATCCTTGGTCAGCATCTGGCAGCGAACGCGGTACCGTTCTCGGTGTTGGTGGCGCACCTCAATCTCTTGAAGGAGAGCTGCATCGCCGTGTTAGCTGGGCAGGATGGGGAGATCAGCCGGCCCATGCGCCTGACGATCGGCAAGTTGACGGCATGCAGTATCAGCGCTGCCGCCGATAGCTACTATCGCTATGTGAGTGGGGGCGGACGCGCCGGTCGATCGTCGGCGCCGGACGCCGGTGCTGCACCACGCAGCGGGCCGATCCCCGGTGTCTTCCACGGCGTCGTTGGGCGTTCGGCAGTCATGCAGCGAGTCTTCGAGCAGATCAAGCGGGTGGCGCCGGGCAACGCTCCGGTGCTGATCGCGGGTGAAACAGGTACTGGTAAGGAGTTGATCGCGCGCGCGATCCACACGTCCGGGCCGCGGCGCAACGGGCCGTTCGTGGCGGTGAACTGTGCCGCCCTCCCGCGTGAGCTGATTGAAAGTGAACTGTTCGGTTACACGCGCGGCGCCTTCAGCGGTGCCGTGAGCGACCATCTCGGACTGTTCCGCGCCGCTGCTAGCGGTACGCTGCTGCTCGATGAAATCACCGAGATGGGCCCTGAGCTCCAGGCCAAGCTGCTGCGTGTCGTCCAAGAGCGGACGGTTCGGCCGGTCGGGTCGGTCCGTGAGGTACCTGTCGACGTGCGCATCATCGCGTCGACCAACCGCGATCCGCAGGCGATTGTGGCGCACGGGATGCTGCGCCCCGACCTCTACTACCGGCTGTGCGTCAGCATGATTACGACCCCACCCTTGCGCGAACGTGGTGATGACATCCTGCTCCTGGTCGAGCATCATCTCGCTGCTCTCAATGAACGTTATGGGAATACGGTCGAAGGGGTGCGCAGCCTGACTTCTGACGCCATGTCGGAGCTCATCAAGTGGATGTGGCCGGGCAACGTACGTGAGCTGTATAACGTCCTCGAGGACGCCTTCACTACGTGCAGCGGGCTGCACATCGGGCGGGCGGACCTTGCGCTTCCACGTTCGCCGGCAATCGCCGTGCCGCCGCAGGGTCTGGACGCGGCCGAAACGTTCGAGGCGGGTGAGCGCGCCTTGATCGTGCGAGCGCTGACCGCGACGAGCGGAAACAAGCTGCAAGCGGCCCGGCAACTCGGCATCTCGCGCAAAAAACTCTACGCGAAGATTGCCAAGTACTCGCTACGGATGTTGATGCTGAGCTCGCTGGCTGGCACGCCTACGGAAGCGGCGCCGGCCGGTCCAACGACCGAAGCGCTGCTGGCCCGTTCCCTGTCTTCGTCCCGGACGGCAGCACCGTCGCGACTGTATCCGTTGGATACATCTCGCTGGCGCGCTGCATCCGAAGGAAACACTCCGCGTCGGCCTCTACACTAAACGGTCGTGCAC
Organism: Binatia bacterium; assembly: GCA_041497995.1. Classification (GTDB taxonomy): domain Bacteria; phylum Desulfobacterota; class Binatia; order HRBIN30; family HRBIN30; genus DATKMS01. The sequence goes on from JBGQHM010000194.1 coordinate 9,146, forward strand.
TGCCCACCGTTCACCCCTGCGGTACAAAGCTTGTAACGCTTCTACACAAACCCAGAAGGCGCTTTCGGGGAGCCTGAGGGGAAGCGTCGTGTCGCTCGCGGTGCGCGGGGTAACGCGGGCGGTACACACAACCGAAAGGAGAGGTCATGAGGAGCACATTCCGGACGCCGGTGCTGTGGGGGCGATCGGCGGCACTCGCGGTCGTCTTGGTTTCAGCAGTCACCGTGCGCGCCCAGGCACAACAAACGCAACCGTTCTCGACGCCGAACCTCTACGGATTCGGCGATCCACTCGAGGCAGTCAAAGTAGAGGCCCTGCTGGGGCTGACCGGCGATCTGCAAGCCTTCGGCGTGGGGCAATCTACCTTCATCGAAGTCGACAGCCTCCCCACTCTGGGACCGTTGTTCAACAGCCGCTCGTGCGCCACCTGTCACTTCCAACCGGCAATGGGTGGATCAGGTTCGTTCATCAATGAGATTCGCATCCGCAACAACCCACGGCCCGGCCCGCTGCAGATCTTTGCGAGCGACAACATCCTGCGCGCGGGACCACAAAGCCAAGGCAGCATGACGATCTTTCCGAACGGGCTCGAGTCGTCACCGCTCGGCTGTCAGATCACCTCGCCGAACTGCACGCGGTCAGCGTGTCAAAACGAGCTGGCAACGCAGACCAACTGGGCGACGACCCTGCAGCTCTGCGACCCGACGAGCACGTCCTTCGCCAACGGCGACAACTGCTCCGCCGAGCGGCAATCGACTCCGCTGTTCGGCTTCGGCTTCATTGAAGCGGTGCGCGACAGCACGTTCGACGCGATCGCTGCGGGCCAGCCGGCTGCCATCCGCGGCACCGTCAAACGCGTCACCGAGCTCGGCGCGACACGTGTGGCGCGCTTTGGCTGGAAGGACGACGTCGCCACGCTGCGTGGCTTCGCCGGTGACGCATACCTGAACGAGGTTGGCATCAGCAGCCCCGACTTCCCCGCCGACCGTAGCGACTGCGCGCTGAACGTGACCCAGTTCGGTGTGCTGCTCGACGTGGACGACGACCCGGAGGATCAGATCGAGGACGGCAAGGCGGACGTCGACAAGTTCGCCGACTTCATGCGCGCGCTGGCGCCACCGCCGCGCTTGCAGCAGAATGCCGCCGCGCAGGCTGGGCACACCCTCTTCACCAACGCCGGCTGTGCTGGCTGCCACGTCGAGAACATCACCACTGCTTTCAACCCAGGGTCGTTCGTCCCACGGAGCACCGGTGGGGTACCGATCAGTGGGACGCTCAACATCATCCTGTCGCAGCAGACGTTCCATCCGTTCAGTGACTTTCTGCTGCACGACATGGGGGCACTTGGCGATGGCATCACGTCGGGCGTCGCCGGGCCGCAGTTGATGCGCACGCCGCCGCTGTGGGGTGTGCGCGCGAAGTCGCGCTTGTTACACGATGGACGTGCTGAGGACATCAAGGAGGCAGTCGGCTTCCACGATGGTCAGGCTGCCGCAGCCCGCGACGCGTTCCAGGCGTTGACGCCGGCGCAGCAGGACAAGGTGGTGGCGTTCCTGAATACGATCTAGCTAACGCTCGACGACAACCCCGCGGCGCAGCCACTCCGGCGGCGCCGCGGGTTGTCGCAGATCTCCACGCCATGATACGTGCTCACTTGATGCGCTGTGCGAGTCTCCTCGCAGCCGGGCTGCTGGCCGCGTCTGCCGGTCTGCCAACCATCGCCTGGGCGGACCCAGCACCGGCCGGCCAATTGGACACCGCCGCCGTGCCGCTGTATCTCGCCGTTCCGTTGGATCAGCAAGGTAAGCTGGCCGAGGCGTTGCCGCTCTACCGCGCGCAAGCGGAGAAGACGGCAACGAAGGCCGACCGGCTGCGCTACGCTGGCGCGTTGCTGCGTGCCGGGCGCGTCGCCGAGGCGAAGGCCATCTACGATCAGGTGGCACGGGAAACCGGCTCCGTGGAGCACGGCGGTGCAGGCGCTGCCCGCGCCTCCGCGATCTGCGCGTCGAGCGCGCTCGCCAATGGCTTCCCGGCTGTGGCGCTGCCGTATGCGTGGCAGGCGCATCGGTTGGGTCCTAACGATCCGACCATCTCGCTCCTGCTAGTGCGGGCTCTAGCGGCCAGCGGCAATGCCGCCAAGGCACGCACGACACTGAACGAGATCGCACGTGAGTCAGGGACCTGGGTTATCGGCCAGCGCATGGAGCTGGCGCGCTGGCGCTTGCTGACAGGCGACACCGAGACGGCGCGCTCACTTTTGCAGGCCAACCCGCCTGAAAGCGTCGGCCAGATGTTTCGCGATTCGATTCTGGCCAACGTGGCGCTGCGCCAGGGCGACTGGGCCAAGGCGGCGGCAACGCTTGCCGAGAGTGAGCGCAAGGTGCCGCCGGGCCTGACCGACAAACGCGTCGATCGCGCCTGGCGTAACACGCAACGCGAGTTGTGGTCGGTTCAGTTACGCCGGGCCATTTGCTTGTGGAAAGCCGGAAACGTCGAGGCAGCCATTGCAGAGGCGGTGAAGGCACAGCACAGCGATGAGGAGTATGTGCGCTCCGCCGCGGTGCTGTTGCTCGCTGCCGGTGAGGTGACACATGACCGGCGTGACGAGGCGCGCGTGCGTCTCCAGGCGCTGGCGGGTCACGACGCTCGCTTTGCCCCGGCAGCCGGCGAGTTGGAGAAGGCCCCCGCTGCGATGTCGACGGGCGAGCTGCAGGCAACCCTGCGTGGGCTGGATCACTCGGCGGATTTCGTTGCGCAGCCCCTCTGCGAGATCGTGGCGGAAGCGGTACGCCCGCCGGTCGCGGCACCGGTGCCGGCGGCCCGGAGCGCTGCGGCGCCGCTTACGGCGTCGAGCGCACGTTGAACTCGAGCTTCCAGCGGTGCGTACCGTCGCGGCTGACGCACCAGAGCTCAAGTACGCCGACCTCGGTGACCCGCGCTTGCAATCGGACGGGCACCGTCGCACCTTCCTGACCTTTCCATTCGAGCGCGGTTTCCAAGGGCGCTAGCTCTTGAATGTCGTCGTCCCACGTCTCCACGAGAGTGCCGACGTGATCGGCGCGGCGGGTGGCTGATCCGAGGAAGCGGAACTCCGCCGGCTCGCCGACGACGAGTCCAAACTCC
>JBGQHM010000195.1:0-12248 GCA_041497995.1 Binatia bacterium
CGCAGACCGCCTGCTGCGAGAGGTCGATGCCGAGGTCGGCGGGGTCGACGCAGGCCGCAGGCAGCCGCGAGGCAACGGACAGCAGAAGCAGCGCGGCGCGGCATGATGAGCGGATACGCATGGGTCGGGTCCTCCGTGCTCGACGGTGGGGCGAGCCTATCCGAACCGCACACCGGCTGTCGAGGGAAATTCCGGATAGATGGGCTGCCGTCGGGCGAATCTCGCGGCGGCACGACCGACGAGGTCGTCATCCGCATCCGTCCCGAGCGGTGGTTCTCGCGCGACTTTGCCAAGCCGGGCTGAGCAGTCGTCGCCGTCCTCGGATTGAACATTCTGCATTTGCGAATGCGGCGGGTGGCTAGAGCCCGTTTTGAGCGCGGTACGGACCGGACCCACGATCGCCGAGCTGACCAGCCCGCGCACCACCCTTTGCGATCGCCATCGCCCGCCGGGATCGCCCGGAGCGTTGGCCAGGACTCTGAAGCCGCGCGCAGGCCGCGCTCAACAACTAGATGTTACGGCGGTCCAGATGAGTTGAACTCGTAGGCACCGATGGAGCAGTTTGTGGCTGCGGCACCAGGACGCGCAAAACCGCGTTGATCGAGGTTCTTGATTGGCTTTGCCGCGCACACCGCCTCGTTGCCGGCGTCTATGGCCGGGCTGCCCGGTTCCAGCGCAATGGTTTGAGTGGGTCCGCCATTCGTTGCCAGACCTGCCGGGTCGAGCATGGGGTCGATGGCTGGGCCCACGCCACACAGTCCGCTTGAGTCAAGATTGTTGCCACCGTCGGTAATGGGAATGCCTGCGCAATTGCCCCCCGACCCGCTGCTGACAATGGTGTTGCGCAGCGTCAACCGGCCCTTGCCACATCCGCTCGTGCAACGGTCGTTCGAGATATCACCTCCGACTCCCGCACTATTGGCGGCAAAGGTGCAGTTGGTCAGCATAGTCTTTCCCCCAATGTTCTCGAGGGCGCCGCCTCCCGCCGCGTCGTTCGCCGAGAACGTCGAGTTGGATACGGTAAGAGTGCGAAAGTTCCCAATCGCACCGCCGGCGCCTGCCGCCGCGTTCCCCGAGAACGTGGAGGTGGAGAGCGTGAACGTGCCGTGATTGAAGATGGCGCCGCCCAGCCCACCAGCGCTCCCGGACCCGGCTGTGTTCCCGACGAACGTCGAGTTGGAGACGGTGAGGGTGCGAACGTTCCCAATTGCGCCGCCAGCGCTGACGAACCCGCCGCTGCTTCCCGACGCAGCGTTATCCGTGAACGTGGAGTTGGAGAGCGTGAGGGTACCCCCGTTGTAAATGGCCCCGCCGTTTCCGACGCTGCTCCCCGAGCCCGCTGTATTTCCGACAAACGTCGAGTTGGAGACGGTGAGGGTGCGGATGTTCTCAATCGCGCCGCCCAGGACGAATTGGGCAGTGCCTGCGCTGTTCTGTGAGAACGCACAGTTGGTCACGGTCAAGGTGCTGAAGTTCCGAATCGCACCGCCGCCTGGCGTACCAGACCCGGCAGCACCCCCAGACGCAGTGTTGTCCGAGAAGGCCAGGTTGGAAAGCGTGGTTTTGCCCCTCACCTCGAAGACTCCCGCGGGAGACCCACTCAGCGTGATCAGGCCGCCACCGTCGATGCTTGTCTTCTTCTTGATCGTTGTTTGATGCGTCACCGGAATGGTGACGGGGCTCGGGCCGCAGTTGAAGGTCACCGTCCCGCCACCAGTGAGGGCGGTGGCGAGAACTGTTTCAGTGCAGCTCGCGGGTGTACCGGTGCCGACGACACCAGCAGCAAACGCTCGATTGGCGACACAAAGTGTCGCAAAGAGAAACGCTCCAGCCAGTACGACAATGGCTCTCATCGTCTGCTCCTCATTGACCTAGGAAGACTCGAACGGCTCATACCACACTTCCGTTCGACGTTGTCAACGTTTGGGGGTTCGACGCGCCGTACGTCTCAAGGCAGGGGAGGGAACGAAGCAAGAGACTGCGCTGGTTTCCAACGCAGGTATGGACCGCACCCAGGATCGCCGCGCGTACCAGCCTATGCGCCATCCCTTGCGGCCGAATGCGCCCGTTCCAGCCAATCGCCCCCCCTTTTTGTTGCGCCCGGGCTGGGCACAGAATCAACCCGCGCCGTACTGGCGCAGCCGCTGAACAATCGCCTTGTCCGGAAACCAGAGGGCCTTGTCGTACGGCTGGTTGAGCATGGTCACCGGCAACTGCGGATTGAATATCGAGGCCCAAGCAGACAGCGTGGATGCGGTGCGGATGACACCGTGGCAGCGCGACAAGAGCAGCGCATTCACCAGCGCCTCGCGCCCCTTCCGATACGCGTCGCCGGCGAAAGCCGAGCGATGGATCGCCAGCGAGCTGTCTGATCGCAAATCGTCGCAACAGCATATTGGCACCGCGGCACACGCTTTCCGGATGTAGTCGAGAAATGGCGATTCATCCGTCGCCACGAAGAGACACTCAACGTCCGAATGCCGTTCCAGGTATTCGTGTAGGACGCGCCTGACCTCTTCGTACGGGACGCGCGGAGATTCGCGTGTCTTGTCCGTCCCCCGGTAGTGCAGTCCGACCACTACCCTGCCCGCGAAGTGCTCGGCAGCGAACGCCTCGACGGCGTCGCTGATCTCGGGACGCAGCTGCAAGTACTTGGCTGCCAGCCGGGCGGCGCGCTCGATGCTCATCTGTGCGAAGCAGCGCGTCGGTAAACCCAGATCACTCACTCTGCGAATGCCGACGGTCGTAACCAAGTGTTTCCGGACGTACGCGGACTCATGCTGCTCGAAGAAGTACTGGAACCAGTCGGGGCCGATGCGCGGGTTGACGAAGTGGGCGCCGGTGAGAACGACGTGTGGAATCAGATTCCGATCATCACAGTACGCGAAGATGTACAGGCACCAGGTGAGCTGGCCGAAGAAGCCGTTGCGGCAATCGATGTTCACCGAGAAGATGCCTTGGTTGTGCCGCTCTCGATACCGCAAACGGAGAAGCTTGCGCTTGGCGGCGACGTATCGTGGGATGACCGTTGGATCTCGTGCGACGTTCCGGATGCGGTCCAGCATACGAGTCTCAATGCTGCGAGCGTCTCTTACGGTGTCGCGGCCGGAGTTGTCAAATCTGGAGACTCGTCGGAGTCGGTGTTTTTCTCCGGCACTACTTGTCCGTCGCGGCAAGTCCCGTCGGGTTGTCCGAACACTGCCCCCTCACCAATGCACCAGGTGGTGAGAGCCAGTTTGAAACGCGAAGCGTAGCAAGACTAGGATCGCCGAGGGGACCAGCTCCCTCACCATCCCTTACGCACGCCGCGTCGAATCGGCCGCCGTTCGACGGCCGACTAGCTCGATTGCTTTTCCGCGCCGCGACGGGCATTGCTCCGCGGAGAGGAGGAGCGCAATCGTGCCAGCACCGATGACGCGGGAGGAACGCGAGCAGTTCCTTGCAGGAACTCACGTGGGCATCTTGAGCGTCAACCAACTTGGCCGCGGGCCGCTGGCCGTACCACTCTGGTATCTCTACGAGCCCGGCGGCGACATCGTCGTCGTGACGCGGCCCGAAACCCGCAAGGCGCGCCTCATCGCGCCCGACGCGCGCGTCACGTTCTTGGTGCAGGCGGAGGAGTTGCCCCCGAAGTACGTGAGCGTCGAGGGCCGCGTCGTCTCGGTGTCGCCGGCCGCCGTTGACCGTGACGTGCGCCCACTCGCCAGTAAGTACCTGGGCGCTGAGGTCGGCAACGGCTACATCGACGCGACTCGCCCCAACGGGACGACCGATGAGATCGTCATTCGCATCCGTCCAAAGCGCTGGTTCTCGCGCGACTTTGCCAAGCCGAGCTGAGCCTACTCGGCCGATCGGTTGAGGTTCGCGCCGCGTGTCGCTGGCCCCTCGTTCGTGTATAGTGATGCCCGCTCATCAAACGGGAAGGAGTCTTTCGTCATGCTGAGACTCAAGGCGATATGGAGCAGGCAGCGGCACGTGCTTGGCCGTGCACTGCTCATCGGCGCAGCCGGCGTGTTCGCGCCCGCGGTCGCGCACGCGCATTTCGTCTTGGTCACGCCGGACTCATGGATGTCGCAAGACACGTTGGGACTTCCCGAGAAGCTCGGACCCTGCGGTGACGAAGGCGGTGGCACGGCGACCGGCAAGGTGACGGCGTTTAACCCGGGCCAGACGATCTCGGTGACCTTCAATGAAGTCATCACTCATCCTGGCCACTACCGTGTCGCGCTGGCCGTCAACAACCGTAGCGAGCTTCCCGCGGAACCAATAGTGACGCCGACGGCCGGCGACCCGTGCGGCAGCGCCGCTATCCAGAATCCCGCGACGTTCCCTCTTCTGGCGGACAACGTGCTTCCGCATACGCAAGCTTTCCCGGGGCCTCAGACTTTTACGGTCACGCTGCCGACGAACGTCACCTGCACCAAGTGCACGCTGCAAGTTCTGGAGTTCATGTCCAGCCACCCCGCCCCTTGCTTCTACCATCACTGCGCGGACATCTCGATCCAGGAAGCGTCGGGCTCCTGCGGTGACGGAACAGTTCAAGCTGGCGAGCAGTGCGACGATGGGAACACAGTGAGCGGCGACGGTTGCGATTCGACGTGCCGTCTTGAAGCCGCGCCGGCCACGCCGAGCCGCGCGCCCGCGCCGACGGTCACACCAACCGTGGCGCTGACACCTACGGGCACCGCGGCCGCTGCTGGGTGCGGCACCATCGCGCAGCCCAAGCTCACCATCGGCAAGCTCAACACCCCGCCCGGTGATGACACTCTCAGCTTCCAAGGCACGCTGACGCTGCGCTCCCCAGTGAGCCCAGCGCTCAATCCGCTCGCCAACGGCGTGCGGCTCCTGATCGACGACACCGCTGGCATGGTGCTCGACGTGACGGTCCCCGGCGGCACCGGTTGGACGGTGAACAGGAGCGGAAAGAAGTGGGCCTACCGGAGCAAGAGTCCGAGACCGCCGGGGGGGATTTACAAGGTCGTTATCCAGGACAAGTCCGCCGTCACATCTGGCCTTGTGAGGTTTGCCGTGAGTGGGAAAGCGGCGTCCTCCGCAGTGGCTTCTGCCGAACTACCGGTGACCGCACGGATGATCATCGCTGCTTCGGGTGGACAGTGCGGCGATGCGAACTTCCCGAGCTGCGCGTTCAACGCGTCGGGGAGCAAGCTGAGGTGCAAGTAAGCCACCTCTACCAGCGCACAGGTCGTAGCAATCGCTTTCCGCCCAAATGCGGGACAGCGCCGGTTTAGTGCTAGCTCGAGGGAAACTTGTGCCGAATCGAAGCGGCGGGCGACGTTGCGCGCGTACCGGCAAGCGTGCGGAGGGTGGCGACCCGGACTTTGCGCGGTCGGTGTTACTTGCCGCCCGCGAGGGCGTCACTCCGTATCGGCGACGGCGACGGACTTGTGGTCATAGATGGCGAGGCGCCCCGGCGGCAAGGCGAGGGCGCGGCCGGTGTGCGCCTCGCACAGCTCGCAGCGGTCATTGATGCGGAGTGGGGCGACGCCGACCTTCCGGAGATGGTGGGCGACTTGAAGGTAGGCGAGGAGACCCGCGAGCTTGTACAGCCGGCCTTCATGCACCTCCAGCACCAGCAGGTTGACGAGCAGCGTGTGCACGGTGCGGCGGTCGGCGCGGGTCCGAACGCAAAACGTGTCGCGCCCGTCGTGCACCTCGTGCGTGATGACGTGGTCCGGCCCGAAGTGGACCGTCAAGTAGTCCCGCACGATGCCGGCCGTAGTGTTGCGATGGGCGCGCGCAATTTCGGCGCGGGTCTGTGGTCGGGTTCGGGTGTTCGTTGGCACCCCCCCTCAATACCATCGCGATGCGGCGATTGCATCCCCCCTCGGAGTCGCTTGCTCCGTATCGGCTGGCGCTGCTCGAAGGGTTGAAGGCGCTCGAACGGCGCGCGCCGGCAGCTTGACAGCGAGAACGCAACGGGTGCAGAGTCCCGGACCCGGCGTGGGAATGCGGATGAATGGGACGGACCGAATTGTCGGACAACGCGTCGATGGTGTGGGAGCGGTGGTGCGCATCCGGTGAGATCACAAGGAGGAGTCCACAATGCAACGATCCGATCACCAGTGCCTCTGCGCGGTCCTTGCGGTTGCATGCGCGTTCGCTGGAGTGACGCTTGCGAGCCGCCCGGCAGGAGCGAGCGCCACGCCCGGTCAGAAGTGCGCTACGGCAAAGATGAAAGCTGCGGGCAAAAAGGCGAAGGCGCAACTCGGCTGCTACGCGAAAGCAATGTTGCAGGGTGGAGCGGTTGATCAGGCGTGTCTGACGAAGGCGGGAGCAGCCCTACTCAATGCCTTCCAAAAGGCGGAGCTGAAGGGCGGCTGTGCCACCATCGCCGACGCTGCGGCGATTGAGAACACTGTTGATGGGTTCGTGGCCGCCATTGCTGCCGCCCTCCCCGCGGTGCCGCCTCCCACTCCCACGCGGACGATTACCCCTGGCGGCACCCCGGCGACCGCAACCCCGAGCGCGACGATTACCCAGACCCGCACACCGACCAGCATCCAGTCGCCTCCGTCCAGCACGTTGACTCTCACACCGACCGCCACCGTAACCCCAACTGTCACACGTACGCCGACTCTGACGGCGACCCCGACGCCCGGACCCAAGGACTGTTGTCAGGCCGGACCGTTCTGCGGCCCGCCGAGTAGCGGCGCGTGTCCTGGCGGTGCGGTGGTGTTCAACGCGAGCTGCTCGGGGAGCAGTGGACAATGCGTGACCTTCACACCCCTGCCGACGCACACCGCGACTCCAACCAGTACGACAACTCAAACACCCACGGCGACCGCAACGAAGACCCCGACGTGCGCCGCGGGGACTGATTGTGGCGTCAGCACCGCCTGCACGACCTTCACATGCGTCAGCGGCGTGTGCCAGCGCATGGATACGCTGTGTCCCGGGACCTGTGACCCGGCCACTGGATGCGTGCCCACACCGACCCTGACCGTGACCCCTACGGCAACCCAAACCCCATGAGCCGGCGGGTCGAGCGGCTCAGGTGAGTGTGATGCGCGGTGCCTCGGGGTGCGGTCGGTAGAGGATCACGACGTGGCCCACAAGGCCGCAGAGGGCCGATCCGGTGGATGCGGCTAGTGCTTCTGCCGTGGCCTTCTTGTCCTCGGGCTGTCGCATTTGCACCTTGATCAGCTCGTGGTCGACCAGCGCCGCCTCCACCGCCTGCACCACGCCGTCACTCAGCCCGGCTTGTCCCATCTGTACGACTGGCTTCAGCGGGTGGGCCAATGCGCGCAAGCGGCGTCGGTGACGTGTGGAGAGATGCAGTGCGGTCATGCGCGCACTCTGGCGGACGACCGCTGTCCATGCAAGTCGACTCGAATCATTCGTTGGTGCTCGATTTGACTCGCTTCACTCCGGTCGGCAGAGTCTAACCCTAGGCTGGCCAGTAGGTGCGAGTGTATAGTTTTGCAGACATTCTTGGGCCCGCATGTAGAGCCGACAGGGCACGGCATACCCATCCAGAGCAGATCCGGTGCGTGTGAGATGGCCTGAGATCTCTGGCGTACCCCTTGCTCTGAGGGACAGTGTGAGAAGAGGTCGAAGCGCCCAGGCGCAGGAGAATCAGCAGAAATGGTGAAGACAAGGGTGGCACGCAGCAAGATGCAATCGGCTCTGCTTTCCGCGCGTGAGGAGCAACGGCTCCGCGGCGACGCTGATACGAGCTTGGGGCAGACCTCCAAGGATCTCGACGCGCTGCGCCAAGAGGTTCAGCGCCTCGCGCGACGCGTGCAGCACCTGGAGCAGCTGCTCAAGCAGCAGACGCAGGCTGAGACACGACCCGTGCAGACGCCGACTTCATCCGCTAAGAGCCTCTTTACTTTTCTTGGACGACCAAGCCTGCCATCGCTGAGCTGAACGAGACACCCTGGGCGGTACACGCCGCCAACTGGACGTCATCCGCGGCTGCGCCACGTAACCTTTTCCCACCGCAGTAGGAATCTTCGCGCCGGCGAGAAAGCAGCCGCTGCCGTCGCCTCAGGAGGCGTCGGCGCCCGCAGCCTACTCCACGGCACATGGGTTGCTGATCAAGGCTAGGAGATTCCAGCCATGGACTACTCGCATTACGAACGCCTGAGTGCTCTCGACGCGACGTTCCTCGACGTCGAGGACGACAACGCTCACATGCACGTCGGGGCCGTCGCGTTGTTCGATGCTGCGCCGCTCACGGGCGCCGATGGCTTCGTCGACATGGCCCGGATTCGCGGGGTGGTTGAAGTGGGGTTGCACCGCGTGCCGCGCTACCAGCAACGCCTCGCGACCATTCCCCTGTTCGGGTATCCGGTCTGGGTTGACGACGAACACTTCAACCTGAACTATCACCTGCGCCACGTACGCTTGCCGCAGCCGGGCAGCGAACGGCAGCTCAAGCGACTGGCGGGCCGCGTCATGTCACAGCAGCTCGACCGTGGAAAGCCGCTGTGGGAGCTGTGGGTGGTCGAGGGTGTCGAGGGCAACCGCGTCGCGCTGATTACCAAGGCGCACCATTGCATGATCGATGGCGTCGGCAGCGTCGAGCTGACGGGAGCGTTGATGCGTATGACGCCGGAAATCGAGCGCCAGCTCGCCGATCCGCCGCGGTGGAGGCCACGCCCTGCGCCAACGTCGCTGCAGCTTCTCATGGGTGAGCTGGGCCGGCGTGCGCGCGAGCCCCTAGCGGCGCTGCGCGCCGCCCGCCGGTCCATCGCCGAGCCGCGCGCCACCTTCGACGCGCTCTCCGAAGCAGTTCTCGGCGTGGGCGAAGCGATCGGTGCCGGGTTGCAGCCGGCGTCGCCGACGCCGTTGAACACCTCGATCGGGCCGCATCGCCGCTTCGACTGGCTCGACATGCCGCTCGATGCGGTCAAGGAAGTGAAGACCCGCCTCGGTGGTACGCTCAACGATGTCGTGCTCGCCACGGTGTCTGGAGCGCTGGGCCGCTTCCTCCATGCGCGTGGGCTACAAGTCGAGCATCTCGACTTTCGCGCCATGCTCCCGGTCAACGTCCGTACACAGGCCGATCGCGAGAATCTTGGCAACCACGTTGCCATGTTAGTGGCGCGGCTGCCGCTCGAAGAGCGCGACCCACGCCTGCGGCTGCAGCGCGTCAGCCAGACGACGCGTGAGTTGAAGGGTTCGCGGCAGGCGCTCGGGGTCAGGACGTTGGAAGAGATCAGCGACTGGACGGTGACGACGCTGTTCTCAGCCTTCGTGCGGCTGTCGACGCTGTCGCGGCCGTACAACGTGGTCGTCACCAACGTCCCCGGTCCCCAAGTCCCCACGTACTTTCTTGGTGCGCCGACCCAGGCAGTGTATCCCCTGGTGCCACTCAACCGGGGCCAGGCACTCGGCATTGCGCTATTCAGCTACAATGGCGGCCTGTTCTGGGGATTCAACGCCGACTGGGATGCCGTTCCGGATCTGCACGAGCTGGTCGAGGCGGTGAAGAAGGAGTACGAGTTACTCTGTAGTGCCGCAGCGCAAGGGCCGCTGGTCGTTTCCATCGACAAGGGCGCATCGCGATCAGCGCGCGCAGTGAGGCGGGACAAACGACATACAAAAGGGCAGCGAGTTGGAGCGCTCAGCGCCGTGGGAGCGTGAGGCCCTGGAGATCGATCGGACTGACGCTCCCAACCCCGAAAGGAGATGAGAATGCCGAAGACGGTGTCGAAAAAGGGTTCCAAAGCAATGAGCGGTCTGTCCCGTGAGGCGCGGGCGGCGTACGGGGAGATTCAACAGGGCGTCAAGGACCTCGAGAAGTCGATCGCCGAGATCCAGCGGGGCTTGCGCAAGGCAGAGCACAAGATCGCCAGCGATGCCCGCACGCGGATTGGCGCGCTGCGCAAGGATGCGCGCACGCAACTTGGGGTTTTGAAGTCGAAGCAGCGTGACGCGGCGCGCACATTGAAGACGCTCTCTGTGGCCGCAGGTCAATCCTGGGAGGACATCAAGCGCTCTGCAGATTCGTTCCTCGCCGACGCGCGCGCGACCGGGGCCTCGGTCGTCGAACGCTTCCGCAGCGCGCTCGGCGGCTGAATGCGTGCCGGTTGTAGCGAGCGCCTGCCGCAGAGCCGGCGGAGGCCACCATGAAACTGCAGCATCTGTCGCTCCACGGCCACAGAGTTGCGTTCCGTACCGCAGGTGAGGGGCCCGTCGTGTTGCTCGTCCACGGCATGGCCGGCAGCTCGGCGACGTGGAAACACGTCATGCCCGCGTTGGCGCAGCGCTTCACCGTCGTTGCCCCAGACCTCCTCGGGCACGGTGAGTCCGGAAAGCCTCGGCGCGGCGAGTACGCCCTTGGCGCCCACGCGAATGTGCTCCGCGATCTCATGAACGTCCTCGGCCACGCACGGGCGACTCTCGTGGGGCAGTCGCTCGGCGGTGGCGTGGTGATGCAGCTGGCCTACCAGTTTCCCGAACGATGCGAGCGCTTGGTGCTGGTGAGCAGCGGCGGCTTGGGACTGGAGGTCAACTTCCTCCTCCGGGCATTGACCTTTCCGGGTGCCGAATACGTCTTCCCGCTGGTCTGTACGCCGCGCCTGCGCGACGCCGGCAGACTGGTCGCGTCATGGCTGCACGGCGTTGGGCTGCGCGCTGCCCCGGCGATCGAGGAAATTTGGCGCAGCTATGCATCGCTGGCCGACGCCGACACGCGCCGAGCGTTCTTCCGCACATTGCAATCCGTTGTTGATATCGGCGGCCAAGCGGTGAGCGCGACCGACCGGCTGTATCTGACCTCGCATGTGCCGACGTTGATCGTGTGGGGCTCGGGGGACCCGATCATTCCAGTGAGCCACGCCACGGCTGCCCACAAGGCCATGCCCGACAGTCGCTTGGCGATCTTCGACAACATCGGTCACTTTCCGCATTGCGAGGATCCCGAGCGGTTCGTAGAAGTGCTCATTGACTTCATCAGCTCCACCGAGTCCGCGCGGCTCTCAGAGGTGCATTGGCGCGATCTGCTCCAATCGACTGCTGCATCAACCGTCGAGTCGACGGCACCCGCAGGGATGACGAGCTCTACACTGACCGGACTGGTGGCCGGCCTCGCCTGACGGTCTGCGACTCACCCCAATCCCATCCGCCGTGCGATGATCATTTTCATGATTTCGTTGGTGCCGGCATAGATGCTCTGGACCGCCGCGTCGGCGAAGTCGGTGGCGATCGGATACTCCATCATGAACCCGTACCCACCGTGCAGTTGGAGGCATTCGCTCGTCAGGCGTTTCTGCAGCGCGGTGGTCCACCACTTCGCCATACTGACCTCTTTGACGATCTCCTCGCCGGCGACGTGCGCGACCATGAGCGTGTCAACGAACGCCTGACCGAGCTCGACCTCGGTAGCGAGCTCGGCGAGCTTGAATTGCGTGTTCTGAAATGCGGCGATCGGTTGCCCGAATGCGTGGCGCTGTTGGACGTAGTCGATCGTGTCTTCAAGCGCGCGGCGGCACGAGACCACCGAAGCCACTGCGATAGTGAGCCGCTCTTGCTGCAGCTTCTCCATCAGCATCTTGAACCCCTGACCTTCCTGACCGAGCAGATTTGCCGCCGGCACGACGCAGTCCTCGAAGGCCAGCTCGCTGGTGTCTTGCCCGCGTAGACCGAGCTTGTCGAGCTTGCGGCCGCGCACGAATCCGGGCGAGTCCGCCTCCACGAGGAGGAGGCTGATGCCCTTGTGCGGTGGACTCGCGTTCGGGTCGGTCTTCGCGACGACGATGAACAGGTCGCCGATCTGGCCGTTGGAGATGAAGGTCTTCGAGCCGTTGAGCACGTAGTGGTCGCCCGTGCGGATGGCGCGCGTCTGCACGTTCGCGAGGTCGGAGCCGGCGCCCGGTTCGGTCATGGCAATACCAAGCAGGATGTCGCCGGAGATGGTGCCGGGCAGGTACTTCCGTTTCTGCTCGTCGCTGCCGTAGGTGATGAGGTAGGGCATGACGATGTCGGAGTGCAGCGAGATCATCATGGCATGAGCGCGGAGCCAGGCCATCTCCTCCATGACGATGGCGTCGTAGAGAAAATCGCCACCCGCGCCCCCGTACTCGATCGGCGCGGCGGCGCCGAGGAAGCCGGCTGCGCCGGCGCGCCGCCAGGTTTCTTTGTCGCTCGTCCCGCGCCCGTTCCACTCGGCCACCTTCGGCTCGATCTCCTTCTGCGCGAAGCGGCGGAACTGGTCGCGAAACTGTTCGTGCTCTTCGGTGAAGATACGGCGTCGCATTCGGTGGCTCCTATTGTTTGTC
>JBGQHM010000196.1:0-12090 GCA_041497995.1 Binatia bacterium
ACGTGGATCAATCCGATCTCGCCCGGCGCGCAGGTCTTGCCGTCTTCGTCGAGGATGCGGACCTCGTGCATCGGCCACGGCCGGCCGACGCTGCCGGGCTTCTTGAGCCACTCCTCCGCCGTGATCATTGTGAAGGCACTCTCCGATGCCCCGTAGAACTCGGTGACGACGCCGGGTGGGAAGACTTCAGTGATGCCGCGCTTCACGGGCACCGGACACGGTGCGGCTGAGTGCAAGATGCGGCGCAGCGACGACAGGTCGTAGCGTCGGCGCTCGGCGTCACTCAGCTGCAGGATACGGCTGAAGTGTGTGGGCACCATGAAACTGTTGGTGACGCTGTGCCGCTCGATCAGTTGGAGCGCCTGCGCCGCATCGAAGTGCGGCAACATCACGACCGTGGCGCCGATCAGCAGATGCAGCTGCGCGTAGCTGCTGGGGCCGGTGTGATACAGCGGGCCAGTGACCAGGTGCACGTCGGATGCAGTGAAGTTCCAGACGTCGGCAATCGAGGCGAGCGTGAGATGCGCCGTCGCAGGATCGGCCGCTCGCTCGATGCCTTTGGGCCTGCCTGTCGTTCCGGAGGTGTAGATGAGCACGTTGAAGCCGCTACCGATGAAACCACCCTCGAGCTCGACGGCGGGCTCCGCCGCCAGCTGCGCCTCGTATGAACGTCCAGACCCGGGCGCCCCGTCACCGGTTACCCAAAGGGCCGTATCGCAGCTACGCAGTTCTTCCAGGGCGCGCTCGATCTCGGCCCGGAGCTCCGGCGCGCCGACGATCAGTTTGGCGCGCGAGTCGGAGACCATGTAAGCGATCTCCGGTCCCTTCAGCCGATAGCCCACCGGAACGATCCGCGCGCCGATCTTTCCCGCCGCGTTGAGCAGCTCGAACCATTCGAAGCCGTTGGGAAGGACCGCGGCCAACGCATCACCGGGCGCGACACCAGCGCGGCGCAGGGCGTGCGCCAACCGGTTCACCCGCGCGTTCAGCGCGCCGTACGTGAGTGTCGTCTTTCCCAACACCACGGCGGGCTTGTCTGGAAACGCCGCGGCGTGGTGCGCCAGGCCTAGAGTCTGCGGATCGGTCGACATGGCCAGGGAGCATACGCACGTGGCCGGAGCATCTCAACGCCTGCGGGTACTGTCCTAACTTCGGCCTAGCGATCAGCTGTCAGCCGTCAGCTCTCAGCCAGAGCTCACTGGAAAGGCTGGAACGACGGGCGTTTCGAATTGTCCGGCTGACAGCTGATCGCTGAGAGCTGACGGCTTAGCGCCAAATTAGGACAGCACCTGCCTGCGAGCGGCACACACTGCGGCGTTCGCCAACCACACCCACCCTGTGCTAGACGGCCCGCACCCCCACCCACCGAGAGGAGGCCAGATGAAACCACAACGTCTCGTAGTGTTGAGCCTGGTGAGCCTGAGTGTGTCGGTCATCGGCTGCATTCCCCCGGGCATGGTCGCCCCCTTCAATCGGCCAGACTGTCCGAAGGGCTGGATCGAAGCAGACGGCCAGCACAACAAGTTGGATCTCCGCGGACGGACCGTCTTCGGCGTCGGCCCCTGGCCGCAAGGCGGCGGCGACGTGCACCTCGGCGAGGCCAAGGGGGCGCACAAGGTGCGTCTGGCGGTCCTGGAGAACGAGAACGCACCGAAACGGGGCGACAAGAGCATCGAAGGCGTGCGCCTCGAGTGGCAAGACGAAGCCAAGGTCGACGCGCGCGCCGCCGAGGATACGCAGAAGTGGCGCGCCGGATACTGGGCGGATCACTTTCCACCCAATGTGGGGCTGCTGTACTGCGTGAAGCAGTGAGTTGAGCCAAACCGACGCTGGCCGCAGGCCCTAGCGATTCACCGACTGCATCATCGCTTCCGGATAGCGCAGACCTGCAGCCGCGCCGTGCGGAGCGACCTCGTCGATGCGTGCCAGATCCTGCGGTGACAGCCGCACGTTTAGCGCGCCGAGGTTCTCTTCGAGATACGTGCGCCGCTTCGTTCCGGGGATCGGAACGATGAAGTCGTCGTGCGCCATCACCCACGCCAGCGCGAGCTGCGACGGCTTGCACGCCTTGGCTTTGGCAATCTCTTCGATCCGCCCAACGAGCTCGAGATTTTTCTGGAAGTTCTCGCCTTGAAAGCGCGGCGAGTGCCGCCGGTAGTCGTCATGCGCAAGATCTTCGAAGCGCTTGATCTGTCCCGTCAGAAAGCCACGCCCGAGCGGACTGTAGGCGAGGAAGCCGACGCCCAACTCGCGGCAGGTCGCGAGAATGGTATCCTCCGGGTCGCGGCTCCACAGCGAGTACTCCGACTGCACCGAGGCGAGCTGATGCACCTTGCACGCGCGGCGCAGCGTCTGCGCGCCGGCTTCCGACAAGCCGATGAAGCGCGTCTTGCCGGCGCGCACGAGGTCGGCCATGGCGCCGACGCTCTCTTCGATGGGCACTTTCGGATCGACGCGATGGAGTTGGTACAGATCGACGTGGTCGACGCCGAGGCGCTGCAGGCTGCCCTCGCATGCGGCACGAATATAGTCGGGTGATCCGTCGATGCCGCGCACCATCTTGTTGGTGGTGTCGCGCACGATCCCGCACTTCGTCGCGAGGACGACCTGCGCGCGGCGGCCACGGATGGCGCGGCCCACCAACTCCTCGTTGGTATACGGACCGTACATGTCCGCCGTATCGAGCAATGTCACGCCGAGGTCGAGAGCCCGATGAATCGTGGCGATCGCCTCACCTTCGTCGCCGGGTCCGTAGAACTCGCTCATGCCCATGCACCCGAGTCCGATTGCCGAAACCTTGAGCCCACCGAGCCGTCGCGATTCCATGAGATGTCCTCCCGTGGCGCTCAGACTCTCGCATTAGCGGCCCGTCCGCAAGATACCCTCCTCGGCGGCTGAAGACTCCGCAAAGGTTCGTGATACTCACAGATCGATGCGCTCTCGGATTTTCCGCCCGTTGATCGTCACGGTCTTGATTGTCGGCGTCGTGCTGCCGGTGACAGCAACGGAGCTGTTTCGTTGGGTCGCTCCGCCGGTGACGCCGTTCATGCTGGCCCGCGCCGTGTTCGGCGGCGCACCGATGGAGCAGCATTGGATTGGGCTGCGCTCCATATCACCGTCGCTGACGCGTGCCGTTATCGCCGCGGAGGACGCGCGCTTCCTGCAGCATCACGGCTTCGATTGGACGGAGCTTGAGTCGGCACTGCGCGACGGTCAGCGTGGTCACCGCCTGCGCGGCGCCTCGACGATCAGCATGCAGTGCGCGCGCACGCTCTTCTTGTGGCCTGGCCGCGGCGTCGTACGCAAAGGCATCGAGGCCTATCTGACGCTGTTCCTGGAGCTGCTTTGGACGAAGGCGCGCATCCTCGAAGTGTATCTGAACGTGGTGGAGTGGGGTGATGGCATCTATGGCTGCGAGGCTGCAGCGCGTCACGCCTTCGGCGTGTCGTGCGCCGCACTTGATGCGGAGCAGGCGGCGCGGCTGGTCGCGATCCTGCCGAACCCCAAGCGGTGGTCGGCGAGTCAGCCCAGTCGATACGTCGACCGCCGCGCGAGCATCATCCAGCGACGCATGTCGGAGGTTGCGATTCCGCGGACTGGAACGCCTTAGATCACACTCTCGGCACGCAATGCTGCCATTTCATCGGTGCTCAAGCCGAGTAGCGACCCGTACACTTCTTCGTTGTGCGCACCCAGTCGCGGCGCACCGCTTTGGATGCGACCAGGCGTTTCCGACAGGCGGGGATAGACCGCCTGCATGCGGACCGGGCCGATGACCGGATCATCGACGGCGACGATGTCCTCTCGGGCTGCATAGTGCGGATCGGCGGCGATGTCGGCAATCGAGTGCGCCCGCGTCACCGGCACCTGCGCGTCGACGAGAATCGCCTCAACCTCAGCAGCCGTTCGCTGGCGCACCCAGTCGCCGACGATACCGTTGATCTCGTCGGCGTGCTGGACCCGCGCCGTGAACGTCGCGAAGCGCGGATCGTGCAGCAGATCGTCACGCCTCATGGCACGCGCCAGCCGTGGGAAGAGCCCGTCGCCGGCAGCGACGATGCAGACGAACTGGCCGTCCTTCGTTTCCCAGTTGTCGAGCGGCGCCGAGTTGCGCAGGCGGTTGCCCTCGCGCTCGCGCACGATGCCGAGCCGATCGTAGCTGGTCACCGTGTGTTCGAGGATCCGGAACACGGACTCGTATAGGGCAAGATCCACCCACTGGCCGCCGCCGCGGTGCACGTCGCGGTGGTAGAGCGCCATCATGATGGCGAAGGCGTTGAACACCCCGGTGAGGTAGTCGGAAATGATGATGCCCGGGCGCACGGGTGGGCGGTCGCGATAGCCGGTGATGTACAGCAGGCCGCCGAAGCCGATGCCGTTGCGGTCGAGACCGGGACGGTCGCGGTATGGGCCACTCTGTCCGTACACCGATGCGCGCGTGAGGATGAGTCCGGGATTGATCGCGCGCAACGTCTCGTAACCGAGCCCCCAATCCTCCAACGTCCCCGGCTGAAAATTTTCCACCACCACATCGGACACCGCGACCAGGCGCTTCAACAACTCCTGTCCGCGCGGCTTACGCAGATCGAGCGTGATCGACTTCTTGTTACGTCCCTCCACCGCCCACCACAGCGAGTAGCCGTCGACGAACGGGCCGATGCCGCGCATGAAGTCGCCCGTACCGGGCAACTCGATCTTGATGACCTCGGCGCCGAAGTCACCGAGCAGTGTCGCCGCGAACGGCGCGGCGATGCGCGTGCCCAGATCGAGGATGCGGATGCCCGCCAAAGGGAGTG
Source organism: Binatia bacterium (assembly GCA_041497995.1). Lineage (GTDB taxonomy): Bacteria > Desulfobacterota > Binatia > HRBIN30 > HRBIN30 > DATKMS01. Next base: position 4,797 of record JBGQHM010000196.1, read on the forward strand.
CGCCGGCCATGGGTGCGTCGAACGTAGCGCGGCGTCGCCACGAAAGACAAGGCGTGTCCGCGGTGCGGTGTAGGGGCGAGGCATTTCCCCTCGCGCTCACACTGGCAGTCGCAGTCGCATTGGCCCACGCGGCGACCACAGCCCATGCCTGCACCCGGAAATGCCTCGCCCTTCTTTGCAGCCACGATCACATCCGCGGACGCTTCGTGGAACCCGCCGCGCCGCGAAGGGCGAGGCATTTCCGGTTCGTCGGTACCGCCACCACTCATCGCAACGGCCCCAAGTGGCAACCAACGCCTCGACCGGTGCAGGGGGAAATGCCTCGCCCCTACACCTATCTACCACCTCGCCTTGCGCCCCTGGGGGTCCCCCCCTAGAATGCGTCAATCGTCATGGCCCGCTGGTGGAACATTTGGGGTGGGCAGCGGCCGACTCTTCCCGAAGATGAAATCCGGCGACGCCGGCGGGAGGCTGTCATCATCGTGGCCACCGCCATCCTCTTCGCGCTCTTCGCGCTCTTCGAAGTGCGCTTGCCACGCTTCACCAACAGCTCGTCGCTGTCGGGCAACATCATTTTCTTTCTGCTCATCAACCTCAATCTGATTCTGCTCGTCCTGCTGATCTTTCTGGTCACCCGCAACCTGGTGAAGCTGATCTTCGAGCGCCGCCGTGGGATTCTCGGATCGCGGCTACGGACGCGCCTGGTGCTCGCGTTCGTTGGACTGACGCTGTTCCCGACCACCCTCCTCTTCTTCGTGACCGACGGATTTCTAACCGCCATCTTCGACAACTGGTTCAACGTACGCGTCGAAAGCTCGCTGAAGGGCTCTCTCGACGTCGTGCAGAATTACTATCAGTTCGCGGCCAACAACGCGCTGCACTTCGCGCGCGAGACTGGGCATCAAGTCGACGGTCGCGGCTTGTGGGTGTCCAGCCGGCGCAAGGAGCTGCAGAAGTTCCTCGACAGCAAGCGGGCAGAGATGGACCTCGCAGGGCTCGAGGTGTATGCGCCGGACCGCACCAGCTTGGCGCGTGCCACCGGCCCGGAGCTAGCGCAAGGTGTGCCCGGTGAGCCGCAAGACATTCTCACCGAGCTCCTGGGCGGCCAGGAGATCGCTCGCACGCAGCCATTCGGCAAGGGCGACATCGTGCGTGCCGGTGTTCCGGTGCGTGACGCAAACGGTGCGGTGGTCGGCGCCGTCGCGGTTGACTACCTGGTGCCACGCAACGTCAGCGAACGGGCGCGCGACATCTCGCGCTCGTACCGCGAGTATCGACAGCTGGTCAGTATGAAGCAGCCGATCAAGAACGGTTACATTCTCACGCTCGCGTTGATCACCCTCGTCGTCATCTTCTCCGCCACCTGGTTTGGCTTCCAACAAGCCAAGAGCATCAGCATTCCGTTGCAACGGCTGGCGGAGGGCACGCGCGAAGTGGCGCAGGGGAATTGGAGCTATCGCATCGAGGCAGGCAGCGACGAAGAGACCGCCGTGCTGGTCGACTCGTTCAATCAGATGACCGCCGATCTGCAGCAGATCCATTCGGAGCTGGTCGAGCGCCGCAAGTACGTCGAGAACATCCTCGCCAACATCGCTGCCGGTGTCGTCTCCCTCAGCCAGAAGGGTTCGGTCACGATGCTCAACCGCGCCGCGGAGGGCATGCTCGGCGTCCGCCTGGCGCAGGCACGCGGCAAGCACTGGACGGAGGTGTTCCAGGGGCCGCACTTGAACAGGGTCGGTGAAGTCATCAATGAGGCCCTCGCGGCACCGCAGCGCGAGGTGGAGCAACAGATCAAGCTGACCGGCGGCGAGCACATCATCACCGCGCTAGTGACCGTGACGTCGCTGAGCGACGACGCGGGTGTGCAGCGTGGCATCATGCTGTTCTTCGAAGATGTCACACACCTGCTGCGCGTGCAGCGCATGGAGGCGTGGCGTGAGGTGGCGCGCCGGCTGGCACACGAGATCAAGAATCCGCTGACGCCGATCCAGCTCTCGGCGCAGCGCCTCCGCAAGCGCTACGGAGCGCAGCTGGCGCGTGAAGACGGCGCCATCTTCGACGAATGTACCCGTACCATCGTCGGCCAGGTGGAAGAGCTCAAGCGGCTGGTGAATGAGTTCTCCATGTTCGCGCGTCTGCCGGCGGTGCAGCTCGCACCGCACGACCTCAACGCCACCATCGAGGACGCGCTCGTCCTGTTCCGCCAAGGGCATCCCGAGATCACCTTTGACTTCAACGCCACGGGAGAGCTGCCGCCCGTTGATCTGGACCGCGAAGCGATCAAGCGTGCGCTGATCAATCTGCTCGACAACGCAGTGGCCGCGTGCCAGGGTGTCCCCGACGCCGGACGCATTGAGGTCGTGACGTCATACGTGGCGGCGCGCGGTGTCGTCCGTCTCGAGGTGGCAGACCATGGGTGTGGGATGAGTCGAGACGTCAAGCTGCGGCTCTTCGAGCCGTACTTCTCTACGAAGAAGGAAGGCACCGGTCTCGGGCTGGCCATCGTGTCGTCAGTGATAGCCGATCACCAGGCCTACATTCGCGTGCAGGACAATCCGCCGCGCGGCAGCCGTTTCATCATCGATTTCCCGTCGCGACACCGGCTTCAGGCCGAGCGCATCGCCGCACGGGCGTGAGGGGGGGAGCTATGGCAACAGTATTGGTCGTCGATGACGAACCCGAGATCCGGACGTCGCTGCGCGGCATCCTCGCCGAAGAGGGCCTGCGCGTCCTGGAAGCCGAAGACGGTCGCCAAGCGCTCGACGTCATCACCCGAGAGAATCCCGAGCTCGTGATCCTCGACGTGTGGATGCCGGAAGTCGATGGGCTGCAGTTGTTGCAGCAACTGCACGACGCGGCGCCGTCGCCGGCGGTGATCATGATCTCAGGGCACGGCAACATCGAAACGGCCGTGAAGGCCACCAAGCTGGGCGCCTTCGACTTCATCGAGAAACCCTTCTCGCTCGACGGCCTGCTACGCGTGGTGAACCGTGCGCTCGACCATCACGCCGCCACCCATCGCAGCGCCGAGATGGGGGTTCCGTCCGACGAAAGCGGCGGGGCGCACGCGACGGCCGAAGGCACGGAACCACTGTCGGCGCCCGGCCGTCGCCCGCAGCGCTGGAGTGAGCGCACCATCGCGCGCAGCGTGGTCGTCAGCGGCACCGGCCTGCACACCGGCGTCAAGACGGGCCTCATCCTGCAGCCCCTGGCGCCGGGCAGCGGGATCCTGTTCACCAGCCTGTCGACCGATGCGACCGTGCCCGCGCACGTCGACTTCGTCGACTCAACTGGCTACGCCACGACGCTGCACCGCAACGGCGTGACCGCGAAGACGGTGGAGCACTTGTTGGGGACCTTGCACGCCTACGGCGTCACCAACCTGCTGGTGAAGATGCAAGGCGAGGTACCAACCATGGATGGATCGGCGCTCGAGTTCTGCCGCTTGATCGAGGGCGTCGGCCTCGTGGACCAAGGTGGCGCAGTGGAAGACATCATCATCAACCGGCGCATCGTCGTCGGCAACGAAGGTGAAGAATTCATCGCCATCGAACCGGCTGAACACTTCGGCATCTCGTACACCCTCGTCTACCCACATCCAGTCGGCGTACAGCAGTACACCTACATCCATGAGGGTCCGGAATCGTTCCGCGATGCCATCGCGCCGGCGCGCACGTTCGGCTTCCTGCGCGATATGAAACAACTCGCGTCGATGGGACTGGCCAGCGGCGGACGACTCGACAACTGCATCCTCATCGACGACGAGAAGGTGGTGAACACGACGCTCCGCTTTCCAGACGAGTTCGTGCGCCACAAGATCCTCGACATCATGGGTGACGTCTATCTCCTCGGGCGTCCGATCCGCGGCATGATCACGGCGCGCAAGACGGGCCACTCCGACAACATCGCACTCGTGCGCGAGATCAAGAAGGCGATCGGCCTGCAATAGGGCCTGCGGCCAGCGTCATTTCTATGGTCCGCTCCCCTGGGTCGCTGTGGGTTGCCAAGTCCGACAGGTTCCTAGAACCGCCGGCCCTCATGCCACCTCGACGCCGTCGCTCGTTCTGGTTGGTCCTGCTTGGGACGACGGCGTTCCTCACCATCGATCCGGGGTTGTTCCTGGTACTCCTCGCGCTCGCACTATCTGGTATTGCGGTGGTGTGGACGCTGATGCTTGGCCGGGCACTGCTTGTAGAGGTATTCGCAGAGCAGACCAACGATGCGACGCAGAGCGCCTGTCCGTTCCGGACGTGGCGCAGCGACAGCGCCGCCTTCAGCTCGTCTGCACCACGGACGCCTTCAGATCCCGGCGCGCTCTCTTGATTCGCGCGGCGGCCCGCTCAGCGTCTTCGCGGTTCGAATAGTCACCCACTGCGACGCGATAGAGCGCGACGCGTCCGTGACGGAGGGTTTCGACACGCGCCGGATACCCGTCGCGCGACATCGTTCCCTTCAGATGCGCTGCGGTGCTCTTGCGTCGGAAGGTCGCGACGTGAACGGCGTAGCGTTGCTGCACGGGCGCTGGCGCGGGGGCGTCATCAACTTCATCATCGCCGGCAGACGCCGGTGCCGCTGCCGTCCAGGTGTCGAGCTCGATGGCTTCCGGCAGCGGGCGCGTGCCCCCGTCGAAGCCATATTCCAGCAGCCGCTTGAGATCGCCCCACAGATCGCGCGATCCCATGACCGCCACCACCAACTGCCGGCCATCCGTGCTGGCCGCACCGACGAAGCATTTCTTCGCGGCGATGGTCCACCCAGTCTTGCCAACCACGTGGATGCGATAGTTGCCGAGCAGGCGGTTGTGATTGTGCAGCTTGATCACCCGGTGGGTGCCGAACGAGGGCGACACCGCCGTCGTCTTCGTATTGACGATATGCTCGAAGAGCGGGTTGCGCATTCCGTAGCTGAACATGGTCGCCAAGTCGCGCGCCGTCGAGTAGTGATCGTCCGCCGGCAGCCCGTTCGGGTTGACGAAGTGTGTATTGGTTGCGCCCATGGAGCGCGCCTGGGCGTTCATGCGGTCGGCGAAGTTACGGACCGACCCGGACAGGCCTTCGGCGATCACGACGGCGGCGTCGTTCGCGGAGTTGAGCAGGACCGCGTACACGAGGTCGCGCAGTCGCATCTTCCAGCCGGCCCGCAGGCTGATCTTCGACGGCGGTGCTTGGGCCGCCTCGGCAGTGACGCTGAGCGACTCTTCCAGCCTGCCGCTCTGCAACGCCAGCATCGCCGTCACGATCTTCGTCGTGCTTGCGGGAGGCAGCGGCAGATCAGGGTTGTGCTGCCAGAGAACCTCGCCCGTTTGATCGTCAACGAGGATGGCGGCCTTCGCGGTGATGACCGATCGGTTGTGTGTGCTGGCAGCGCGCGCCGACGATACACCGGTCGTGACCAAAAGCAGTCCGACCAGCAGTATCAGGTGTTTCACGTTGCGCATGCCGTCCTCCCCCACATCGCCCTCCAAGCCGGTTCGGAGTGTGCGGCAATCGCCCCGCCTTGTCAACCGAAAGTTACAGGAAAGGCTCGATTATCCAATGAGATGCGGCATCATTACGGGGCTGGACCGTCGAGGACATCGGGCGCGGCGCGCGCGCCCTGCAGTAGCATGCCCCGGAAGAAGAACACGCTGATGATCATCGGCAGTAGGTAGTAGGCAACGCGGAAGATCAGCACCGCAACCACCGCGGTCTCGAAGGGCACTGACAGGCTGGCATAGATCGCCGCCATCGACCCCTCCATCACGCCGAGTCCACCGGGCACGAAGGACACCAGCGACAAGATGATCCCGACGGCAAAGCCGACGACGACGAAGCTCATCGGAATCGGGTAGCGCACGGCGATGAACGAAGTATAGAGGATCAGCATCGTGACCACCCAATCGACGACGATCCACAGCGTCGGCACGATCATGCGCTGCTTGCGTTCCAACACGAACTCGATGCCGCGATTGAGGTTACGCTGGAAACGCCAAATGCGCACGCGCGCCGGCTTGTGGCGTGGCAGGAAGCGGTGCATGAACCAATGCGCCGCCTCGGCCGTGATGAACAAGGTGCGGCGCCGCAGCTCACGATGCAGCAGGAGCGCCATCGCCACCGCAGCGGCCAGCACGAAGAAGAACAGCAGGGTGGCAATCGTCCCCAGCGTGTAGCCGTGCAGCTCGTGCGAGCTCAGCAGATAGGCGAAGCCGCTCACGACGAACAGCAACAAGATGGTATTGGTGATGAACGTCTGCACGAGCGAAATGATCACCGCCGTGCCGGAAGGGATCGAGCAACGGATGAAGAAGTACAGGCGCACCGCGAAACCGCTCAAGCCACCCGTCGAGACAACGTAGTTGACGGTGTTGGCCACGAAGGTGATCTTGAGCATCTCCCAGAACGGCACCGTTGCGCCAGCGGCTTGCGCGATACCCTGGTACGACAACGCCATCAACGCATAGCTCGCTACGCCAAGGAGCATCGGGATGAGCACGAGACGACGGTCGAGCGTCGATGCCGTCGCCCAGAGCTTACGCGCGTCGGAGAAGAAGAACATCACGCCAAGGGCGACGAACCCCACGACGAGGGCCCAGGAAACGAGATGCGTGCGGCCGCCGCCAGACAGCGCGCGCGGCGCGGCAACGGCCTCCGACTTGGTATGCTCCGGTTGCGAAATCATCAATGACTGCGCCCCGACTTAAACGCTCCGCTCCGGCCCGTCAAGGCGCAGCCGCTGACTGCTCGGCTTGTGAGCAAGGCATGTCCGCGATAAACGAACGGTCTGATCTGCTGCCAAGGAGCGCGCGTATGTTCATTCTTGCGAATTTTGTCGAGGCGACCGCTGAGGTCCTCTATTACGTGTTGCACTTCTACATGTTCATCGTGATTGCGCGGGCCTTGATCTCCTGGGTGAACCCCGACCCCTACAATCCGATCGTCCGGTTTCTCTACAGCGCAACCGAGCCGGTGCTCTATCGAATCCGGCGCGCCTTGCCGTTCTCTACTGGTGGCATCGACTTCTCGCCGTTCGTCCTAGTGTTAGGTATCGTCTTCTTGCAGACCTTCCTCGTCAGAAGCCTCCATCAGGTCGCCCAGTCACTCAACTAGCCCTATGGGCTTTGTGTGCAAACCCATTTCCGACTGCAGATCCGTCTCCAACCGCGCGCCGCCCGCAACCGCATCGTCGGCCGGCATGGCGATGCCCTCAAGGTCCAAGTGCACGCACCACCGGTCGACGGCGCTGCTAACGCCGCATTGGTGGAGCTGTTGGCAGAGACCTTCGATGTACCGCGCCGGGCCGTCCGCATTCTGCAAGG
>JBGQHM010000197.1:0-12061 GCA_041497995.1 Binatia bacterium
AACCGTGGAGAACCAGCGCGGGTACTGGTCGAAGTCGATGATGGTCGCGAAACACTGCGGGACAGACACCGCGAACTCGGCGGTGAACTCTTGCTCAGCGGGAGTGCTCATTGGGCGGCGATTATGTCCAAGGCCGCCGGTGAAATCAAAGCCGCGTCACCATCGTCCAGGCTGCGTGGCCTGATCCCACGGATCAGACGGCCGCTGCGGAAACTCGCGCAGCAACGGCGACGATGGGACGGACCGCACCATACTGCGCGTGCTGGTGTTGATGAGCAGCATGACGGTGCGTGAACCGCGGTTGATGACTGCCAGGTCGACGAGGTGGTCTCCGTTGAAGTCGCCTGCGGCGATGGCGACCGGATGGCGCCCAACCGGGAACGTGATCGGATCACCGAAGGCGTTTTCGCCCATACCCAGCAGGATGGAAATGCGGTCTTCGGCCTCGTTGGTCACGGCCAGATCGATCTGTCCGTCTTGGTTGAAATCATCCGACACCAGCGGCCGCACTTTGGTGCCCATCTCGCCCACGCTGGCCGGCGCCAATCCCTGCAGCTGTCCCTTCAAGATGGAAACGTGCTCGTCGTGATCGTTCCCGACGATCAGGTCGGTACGATGATCGTTGTCCATCTCTCCCGTCATCAGAAAGCTGGGTCGGCGCAGCACTGGAAAGTTCTGCACCCGGGGAAAACGGCCGTGACCGTCGCCGAAGAGGACGGAGACGCTGTCGGACATGCTGTTCGCGACTGCCAGGTCTGCTTGGCCGTTGTGATCGAAATCGGCGCTGACGATGGCGCTGGGGCCGATGCCCACCGCCACCAGCAGTGGCGACGCGAAGCCGCCGGTACCGTCACCCGCAAGGACGGCCACATCGTCCGCCGCAAAATCGGTTACCGCGATGTCGGGCCGCCCGTCGTTGTCGAAGTCGCCCGTGGTGAGTGCGCGCGGCTCGCGTCCGACCGGCACGACCGTGCGCGGCGTGAAGCTGGCGTGACCGTCACCGAGCAACACGCGGACTGCGTTGGCGTCTTCGTCGGCGACCGCGATGTCTAGGTTGTGATCACCGTTGAGGTCCGCAATGGTCGCCGCTACCGGGCCGGTGCCGGCGTTGAGGATTGGGGGCCCCGACAGCCGGCCCTTGCCGTCTCCTTGAACGACCGTGATCGAGTCGCCGATTCGATTCACGGAGACCAAGTCCAGCAAGCCATGGCCGGTGAGGTCGCGAGCGAGGAGATCGATCGGACCTGCGCCGACACTCGATGCCGGCCCTTGACGGAAGCCGCCCGCACCGTTGCCGAACCAGAGCGTGATGCTGAGGTGCAGGCTGTCGCTGACGGCGACGTCGACGTGGCCGTCACCGTTGAAATCGCCGGCCACGACGCTGCGCAGATTGGCGTTGCGCTCGATCCGCTGGGCGGGTCGGAAGCCACCCTTGCCGTCGCCGGCGAGGAACGAGAAGCCATTATCATCCACGACGACCAAGTCGAGCTTGCCGTCGGAGTTGAAATCCTGTGCGACGCCGCGCCGGGGGTGTAAGCCGGCCTCGGACCCCGTCAGCGGGGTGAAGGCACCGCTGCCATCGCCGGCGAACACAGCGACGTTCCGTCCATCCTCATCGAGGATCAGCAGATCAATTGTGCCGTCACCAGTGAAGTCCCCAGTGAGCATCACTCGTCCCGGAACGCCGGTCTGTACTTCCACCGCGGGGGCAAAGCCACGACCGTTGTTGACGAGAACGGAAACGCCCTCGCTGTGCCCGACGAGCACATCGGGGCGCCGGTCCCCGTTCACATCCACGGCGAGCACGGCAGCGGGCAGTGGACCCGTCACGTACAGCAGTGGTGCCGTGAAGCTCGTATGCCCGTCGCCGTGCTGGATGCGAACCTCGGGTGCGCGCCGGCTGACGTAAGCGACGTCGAGATGACCGTCGCCGTCGAAATCGCCGGCGGCGACTGCGTCAGGTGGGTTTGGCGTGCGCACATTCAACGGACTGGAGAAGCTTCCTTGCCCCACACCTACGAAGATGGAGAGACCGCCGGCGTCAGCGACGATCAAATCGGGTAGCCGATCACCGTCGAGCAATCCTGCCGCGACCGCCGTTGGGGAGCCGCCGGCCGTGAAGTCGGCGCGCGTGATGAACGAGACATCGGCGGTTGCCGACCGTGCCGCCAGCACGGCAACGAGCGCCAGCAAGTGTGGCGTGCGCAACAAGCGGTTCACTCTCCTACGGCCTGCGGCCAGCGTCATTTCTATGGTCCGCTCCCCGATGGGTCGCTGCGGGCTGCCAAGTCCGGGAGGCTCCTAGGCTGTTTCGATGAGATCCGGACGGAACTCAGGATGGGCAGCGAGCCAGGCGGCAGCGCCGCGGATCGATTCCTCGTTCTTCTTGTTGATGAAGCGGTAGATCGGGCCCTCGAAGTGGCGCAGTAGCGGCGTCGTCATGTGAAACGATTCGCGAAAGCAGATGCGTGAACGGTTGGTGCCCAAGGGATCGAGCGACATCGAGCCGCTCAGTCCCGTGCGAATCATGAGGTAGTCGTAGCCGCGTTCGGGCTTCACGTTGGTCACCAGTTCAAACGATTCACCACGCCGACCGAAGGGCAGGGGATAGATGACCTTGCGCAGCAGCCCATTGCCGGCGGCGTCGCCCTGGTAGACGATCTCGACCTCGAGAACGCTCGGGGCATACTCCTTCCATAGGTCATAGCGCTGGAACAGTGCCCAGAGGCGCGCTGCGGAAAACGGCATCTCCAGCTCGAACTGATGGTGACGCACCCGTGGGCTCCGATCCGTGTGTCTTCGTCTCTCTTCAGAATATCCCCTGTCCGGGGCTCAATGCGCAAGAGCAATGATGGGTCTGACACGGTTCGGCGGGTACTCGCTTTCGGCGCGCGCTCCGGGATACACTGCGTGCATGCGCCTGCCGAAGCGAGTGTTGTTGTGGCTGATGGGGATCTTCTACGTTGTTGGCGGCGTCAACCATTTTGCCAACACCGACTTCTACATGCCGATGATGGCGCCGTACCTGCCGCTGCATATGGAGCTGGTGTATCTCTCCGGCGTCGCCGAGATCGTGCTGGGCGTTGCTGTGCTCATTCCAGGACTCCAGCGGCCGGCGGCATGGGCAATCATCCTGTTGCTCATCGCCGTTTTCCCCGCGAACCTTCACATCGCGTTGCACAACGTGCCGATCGGCGGGCGCGCCGAGGGGCTTGGCGTCTGGAATTGGGTGCGTCTCCCCCTGCAAGCCGTCCTCATTGCGTGGGCGTGGTGGTACACGCGGCCGGAGCACTCGGCCGCGGCCAGCAGGCGCGCCCTCGCCGCCTGACAGGCCCGCGCCGGACTACTTCGGCGCCATGCGGAGCGCACCGTCGAGGCGGATCGTCTCGCCGTTGAGCATGGCGTTCTCGACAATGTGACAGGCCAGCGCGGCGTATTCTGTCGGACGGCCCAGGCGCGACGGGAAGGGGATCTGCGCCCCGAGAGCCTGTCGCTGCGGCTCGGGCAGCATGGCCAGCATCGGTGTGTCGAATGTGCCCGGCGCGATGGTCACGCAGCGGATGCCATCACGCGACAGGTCGCGGGCGATCGGCAGGGTCATCCCAACGACGCCACCTTTTGACGCCGAGTACGCGGCCTGACCGATCTGGCCGTCGAAGGCCGCGATCGACGCCGTGTTGATGAGCACGCCGCGTTCGCCGTCGTCATTCGGAGTGTTCTTCAGCATCTCCGTTGCCGCCAGCCGAATGACGTTGAAGGTACCGATCAAATTGATCTTGATCACCATCTCGAACATGTCGAGCGACATCGGCCCTTGCTTGCCGGTGGTCTTCATCGCCGCACCGACGCCGGCGCAGTTGACCGCGATATGGATCCCGCCGAATTTGCTGACGGTCTGTTGAATCGCCTGCGTGACTTGCTCGGTGCTGGTCACGTCGGCCGCGACGAAGATGGCTTTGGCGGCGCCCAGCTGCGTGGCGAGCGCTTCGCCCGCTGAGTTGGGCCGGTCGAGAATCGCCGCCCGCCCGCCTTTGGCGACAAAGGCGCGCACCGTGGCCTCGCCGAGACCGGATGCACCGCCGGTTACCAGAGCAACTGCACCTTCGAATTTCATTTACTCCTCCACAGTCGTTTGCTAATCCGCTCAGGACCGGTTTTCGAAGAGAGTCGGAATCGCCAGCTTGCTGCGTATTTCGTCGTCTGGTTTAGCACCGTGCACGCGTGGGTCAACGACCCGCGCGCAGCCCTTCCGTGCGCGGCGGGTCTTTTCTAGAATGCAGCCGATGAAACCGTGGCTCGATTCTGCGGGGCGGCCCGTCGCGTTGGGGCTGTTGGCGATGCTTGCCGCGAGCTGCACGAGCGCACCGTATACACATCGATCGCAGCTCATGCTGATGTCTGAGTCTCAAGACGCGACGTTGGGGGCGCAGGCCTACAATCAGGTTCTGTCGAAAGCGAAGATCGACAACGACCCGAAGGTCAACGCGATCGTGCAGGAGGTGGGTGAGCGCATCGCTCGGGTCGCCGACCGGCCGGACTACAAGTGGGAGTTTCGCGTCATTGACGATCCCAAAACGGTCAACGCCTTTGCCCTACCGGGTGGGAAAGTCGCGGTCTACACCGGCTTGTTCCCGGTCGCACAGGACAGTGCCGGTCTGGCGGCTGTGCTGGCGCACGAAATAGGACATGCCATCGCGCGCCACGGTGCGGAACGGACGAGCCAGGCGATGGGCGCTCAGGTCGTCGGCACGGTGCTCTCGGTGGGACTCGGCGGGACCAACCCACAGACGGCCAACGCCATCATGCAGATGTACGGCCTCGGTGCTCAGGTGGGTGTGTTGCTGCCGTGGAGCCGCACGCAAGAGTCCGAAGCCGACCATATTGGTCTGATCCTCATGTCGAAGGCGGGGTACGATCCCGAGGCGGCGCTCGCGCTCTGGCAGCGGATGGAGAAGCTCGAACACAAAGGAAACAGCTCGCCGCCGCCCGAATTTCTCTCCACCCACCCCGGCTCCGGGACGCGGCAGCACGACATCAGTGCATGGCTGCCCGAAGCGCGAAGCTACTTCCATCCAGACCCGAACGCCAGGGTCGTGCCGCTACCCATGCCGCCCGGCAAGTGACCGCGCGGCCGCCGGCTCATCGCTTGCGGAAGTGCAGGTGGAACGAGATCGCGAAATAGTAGATCGGGAAGAATAGCGAGAACGCGGCGAGTCGGTGCGACGGCGTGGGGAACTGCGCCATGAGCACGAACATACACACCCCCCAGATCCCGCCGAGGGCATACGTCGTGCGCTGCGCCGTCGGGTTCTTACTGGGGTAGAGATAGCGGATGGGCACGAAAACCAGAATTGACAGGAGAATGAAGACCGCGTTGTTGAACCAGACCGGGCTGGCCAGCGTGTAGAAGTAGAAGACGACAATGTTCCAGTATGAAGGGAAGCCTTTGAAGAAGTGATCCTCGGTCTTTGCATCGAGCTGGCAAAATCCGTAGCCGCTGGCGAGCAACGGGAACGACCCGATGCACAGTCCAATCGGGCCGTGAGGGATCAGCCCGGCGTGATACGCGAGCACGACGGGCACCACCACGTAGTTGAGATAGTCGACGATGTCGTCCAGGCGTGCGCCGTCGAAGTGTGGCAGCACCTGCTTGACGCGCATCCGCCGCGCTAACGTGCCGTCAGTGGAATCGATGAACGTGGCCACCGCCATCAGGAAGAACGCCCATCCGTAGCTGCCGACGGACGTGGCCTCCAAAGCGAGGAACCCCAGCACCGCGCCGGACGCGGTGTACAGGTGCACTCCCCAAGCGGCCAGGACCGGTGCGCTCATCGGAAGGTCAGCGAACTGATTGACGGTTGGTGTGATCGTGGAAAAAGAAAGGCCCCGGCTCCCATGCGGGAGTCGGGGCCTTCGCGTTGGTCTGACAGTCGATCAAATCTTCGAGACGTTGGCTGCCTGGAGCCCCTTGGGACCCTGCGTGATCTCGAACTCCACGCGCTGGCCCTCTTCCAGCGAGCGAAAGCCCTGCCCCGCGATTGCCGAGTAGTGGACGAATACGTCCTGGCCATCATCCTTGGTGATGAAGCCGTACCCCTTCTGACCGTTAAACCACTTGACGACGCCTTGAACCATATCGCTTGTCCCCCCTTTCGTTGCGCTGTGTGTTTCTGGGAAAGCCGATAGTGGAGGCCCGTCCGTTCAAGCAGGAGCGGAGGTCACGCCGCTGGCCGCCGGTTTGTACCTTTACCACTCGGAGCCTTTCGCCTCGAAACCCGGTGGCTTCATAGCATGCGCTTAAGCAAGGTTGCAACAACAATCGCTAGCCAATACCTGCGCGTCGAGGGCAAGCAGCTGCCACCGCTCGGACCGCTTCCGCTCTGGCCGTTGACCTCTGCGGACCCCCTCGCTAGCTTCGAAACCGCCGAACATGAGTACACGTCAGTACGTCGCCGCCGCGGTCCAGCTGTGCGCCGGCTCCGACAAGATCGCCAATCTCGACAAGGTCGAGGCGTTTGCCGCGGAGGCCGTACGTTACGGTGCGCGTCTGGTCGTCGTGCCGGAAGTGTTCCTGTGGCGCGGGCCGCGCGCTGAAGAACATGCCGCCGCGGAATCCATTCCCGGACCAAGCTCGAACCGCCTCGGGGAATTGGCCCGCCGCCTGAAGATCCATCTTCTCGCCGGATCAATCCTTGAAGAGAGCGGTGGGCCGAAGGTCTTCAACACCAGCGTCCTATTCGACTCGCACGGTCAGATCGTGTCGCGTTATCGCAAGATCCACCTCTTTGACGTCGACATTCCGGAGCATGTGACGATCCGTGAGTCCGATACACGCATGGGAGGGGACGCCGTGGTCACTGCGCCGACTGAGTTGGGCGTCATCGGTATGAGCATATGCTACGACCTGCGTTTCCCCGAGCTCTATCGCCAGCTCACGATGAGCGGCGCCGAAATCATCGCGGTGCCGTCGGCGTTCACCTTCCCAACCGGTGCAGCGCACTGGGAGCTGCTGCTGCGCGCGCGTGCGATCGAGAATCAGGTGTACGTGATTGCGCCGGATCAAATCGGCCGTAGCCCGAGCGGCGTGCAGGACTTTGGCAACTCGATGATCGTCGATCCCTGGGGTACGCCGACGGCGCGCGCTGCGGACCGCGAGATGGTCATCTGCGCCGAGATCGACCGCGACTATCAGGATCGCGTGCGCCGTGAACTTCCATGCCTCGTCCACGTCAAGCTCGCCCGCTAGACTCGGCGGCAGCCGGGCTTGGTCGCGCCACCGTCAGGGCGTTCTTCCGCGTCGTTACAACCGACGAAGCCCGGGCGCGCATCGCCGCGTTTGATGCCGTCGCGACGGAGACCGTGCGCGTCGCGGATGGTCTCGACCGTGTGCTGGCGCGCGACCTGGTTGCGGCTGTCGACTTGCCACACTTCCATCGCGCGAACATGGACGGCTACGCGGTACGGGCCCAGGACACCTTCGGTGCCTCGGCCACCATTCCATCATATCTCAAGCTGGCGGGCGCCGTGCAGATGGGCCGCGAAGCGAAGCGGCCTCTCCGCAAGCGGGAGGCGATGCGCATCGCGACCGGCGGCATGCTGCCGCCCGGTGCCGACGCCGTCGTGATGGTCGAATACACCGAAGAGGTCGGCGACGGTAGCGTCGAGGCATATCGCAGTGTGGCGCCATGGGAGAACGTGCTGCGCATTGGTGAGGACATCGCCAAGGGCGAACCCATCTTCGCCCGCGGCCGGCGTCTGCGCGCTCGTGACCTCGGGGCGCTGACCGGTGTGGGCATCACCCGCATCTCTGTGTTCCGGCGTCCCCGTGTCGCGCTGATCTCCACCGGAGACGAGATCGTCCCGCCCGCAACGACTCCCCGGCCCGGGCAGGTGCGCAACATCAACGCGTACTCGTTGATCGCCATGGCTACGGAAGCGGGCGCCGTGGTCACCAACCTCGGTGTCGTGCGCGATCAGCGCGCGGCGCTGGAGCGGACCGTGGCGCGGGCGCTCTCGCGCCACGATGCCGTACTCATCTCAGGTGGTAGCTCTGTCGGCACCAAAGATATTACTCTCGACGTGATCACGTCGTTTCCGCGCTCGGAGATCATCTTCCACGGCATCTCTGTCGCGCCTGGTAAGCCAACGATTCTAGCACGCGCCCTCGGCAAGCCGGTGCTGGGACTTCCCGGACACCCGCAGTCGGCGTTGGTAATCTTCGACCTCTTCGGTGCGCCGCTCCTCCGCGTCCTTGGTGGCGAGGATCCCCGTACCATCTTCAACCCCTCGCGCACCGTCCGCGCCCGGCTTAGTCAGAACATCGCGTCGCAAGCTGGTCGCGAGGACTACGTGCGTGTGACCGTCTCAGAACAGGACGGCGAGCGTGTCGCGTCCCCTATGGCCGGCAAATCCGGCGCCATCTTCAACCTCGTCAAAGCCGACGGTCTGGTACGTATCTCCGCGAGTGCGGAGGGGATTGAACAAGGTACCGACGTCGAGGTGATCCTCTTCTGAAGGTAGTCTCTTTGCGTTTCCGTTCTTGTTTGTTGGCATTGCTAGCCGGGCTGTTCGCCGTTCGTGCTACGGCGACCACTTTGATCCCGATGCCGGTGGAGGAGCTCGCCAGTAGCTCCGAGGCGGTGGTGATCGGCACGGTGCAGGAAATCGCCGGCGTGCGGACGGACCGCGGAAGGGTTGTCACGCTGGTCCAACTGACCGTCGACGAGGTGATCAAGGGCGCCAGCGTGGAGCCCGTCATCACATTGAAAGAGGATGGCGGCGCTGTCGCCGACCAGCGCGAGGTGGTTTTCGGGACGCCCAGCTTTCAGATCGGCGAGCGTGTCCTGCTCTTCCTGACGGTGCGTCCGGACGGCAGCCTGCGGACCAATCATCTCTCGCTCGGGAAGTTCCGCATCGAAGCCGGCGCAGCGGGCATGCCGCAGGCGCGTCAGGATATTGCGTCCGACGCGACCATCATCGGCAATGATGGCGCGATCGCGGCGCCCCTCGCTGACCTCGTGGCGGCCGTGCGGCGGACGGGGGGCGCGGCGGCCGCTGCCGGGACATTCGCCCCAGCACCGGCCGAGGCCACGGACCCGTCGCTACCTCGAGAGACAGCGGCGCGGTTCAAATTCGGTCCAAGCGGGCGCTTCTTCGAGGCCGACGAGGGGACGCCCATCGCCTTTCTCATCGACCAGCGCGGCGACTCGACTCTTGGCTTGACGGCCTCCCGCGCAGCCCTCAACCAAGCTTTCACTGCGTGGACGAACGTGGCCAGCGCGTCGATTATTCTCGCCGACGGCGGTCTCACGGGTGACCTGTCGAGCCCGTGCCCCGGCCCGAACATGATCCTCTTCGACGATCCGGAAGAAGCGATCCCGGACCCGGTCAATTGTCACGGCGTCCTCGCTATCACCAGTCTCGGCGGGCCGTGCACCAGCTCGTTCGAGTCGAAGGTGTTCAACGGCAGAACCTTCGAGCGGGCCCTGCGCGGCAAGGTGGCGTTCGCCAACGGGTGGAACGGATGCCAGGTGTGGACGCCGTGCAACTTTGCGGAAATCGCTACCCATGAGCTTGGCCACGCCATCGGCTTTGCACACTCCTCCGACAACGCCAACGAGACCGACCCAGTCCTGCTCGATGCGACGATGTTCTTCATGGCGCACTTCGACGGACGCTGTGCCGACGTGCGGGAAGACGATATCAACGGCGTCAGCTTCCTGTATCCGACGGCGCAGCCACCCACCATCACGACCACGGATCCGTTGTTCGACGGTCGAGCGGGGGCGCTGTACCGTCTCACGCTCGCCGCGACCGGTGGGAGTGGCTCCTTCACTTGGAGTCTGGAAGGCGGCGGCTTTTCCGGCTTGCTCCTCAGCCCACAAGGCGTCTTGTCCGGCACGCCGGCCTTTGGCGGCGACGGCTTCTTTCAAGTCAAAGCCACGGACAGCAAGGGCGACAGCCACACCAAGGTGTTGACCATCCACGTTTCGGGGCCGACCCCGACGCGCACTCGCACACCAACGGTGTCGCCGACGCCGACGATCACCCCGACATCGAGTCGCACCCCGACGGTGACCGTGACGCCCACGGAGACGGCCACGCCGACTAGGACGCCGACGGCAACACCGACGCCCACGCCGACCCATACGGATACGCCGACGCCGACCGATACGTCGACGGCGACCGAGACGCCGACCGAAACGAGCACACCGACGTCGTCCGCGACCCTTGCCCCGACGGTGACGCCGACCCCCGCCTGTGCCGGCGATTGCAATTTGTCAGGTGAGGTGACCGTCGGGGAGATCATCACCTTGGTGAACGTGGCGCTCGACAACGCCGCCGTGACGTCATGCCTCGCCGGCGACCGGAACCACGATGGCCACATCACCGTGAACGAGATCGTGGAAGCGGTGAACGCCGCATTGCACGGGTGTCGGTGAGTCAGCTCGAGGGTACGATGCGCAAGACACGGTCGTCGTCTGGCGCGGGTTGACCACGTCCATCACGATTACTCGTGGCCACGTAGAGCGCCCCGTCTGGGCCTTGAATCACGTCGCGCAGGCGACCGTACACACCGCTGTAGAAGCTTTCTTCAAAGAGCCGCTCGATGGCAACGACTTGCTCGCGGCTGCTGTCGAGGACGACGCGTTGCAAATGCTGGCCGCGCAGGCTGGTGAAAAAGAAGTTGCCCGTCCATTGTGGGATGAGCGCCGCTGAGTAGAAAGTCGAGCCCGCCGGCGGCACGGCGACATCCGGGAACGCCAGCAAGGGGTCGTGATACTGCGGCAGGCCCGGCGCGCCGACGACCAGCGGCCAGCCGTAGTTGCCGCCGGCGACGATGATGTTCACCTCATCGTAGTTGCCGAAATCGACTTCGCCTGATGGACCGTGCTCGGTTGCGAACAACCTGCCGCTCTGCGGATCGAACGCCAGCCCCTGCGGGTTGCGGTGGCCGTAGCTGTAGATGAACGAGCTCGGCCCGAACGGATTGTCGGTCGGTACGCTTCCATCGCGATTCAACCGCAGGATCTTGCCGGCCAACGATCCGAGGTCCTGCGCCAGCGAGCGCTGAAAGGTGTCCCCGGTCGTGGCGTAGAGTTTACCGTCCGGCCCGAACTTCAAGCGGCAACCGTCGTGGACGGGCCCGCCGGGAAATCGATCGAGCAGAATCTGCTCTGTACCGCCGTGCCCGCTTGTCTCGCGCACCCGACTGATGCGGTTCTCCGGCGTTCCGCCATCGTCGAAGGTGTAGCAGACGTAGACCCACGGATCGTTCGCGAAGTTGGGGTCGAGCGCCAAGCCCATCAGCCCGCCCTCGCTGGTGTCGGTGGTGACGTTGAGTGTCATCCACGGTGTCCCGGCCAGCACTCCCGCGGTTACCACGCGGATGCGGCCGGGGCGTTCACTGATGAAGAGCCGTCCATCCGGTGCGAACGCTAGCGACCAGGGTACCTCCAAGCCGCTGACAAACGTCTCGACACGTACTTCATCGGGCTGCGTCACACGGTATTGCGCCGGCATGCGTGGCGCCCCGCCTTTGATCGGTTCACCCGGCGTCTCTTCGATAATCCCGACCTGCTCAGAGGCGTCGATCACCAGCGTCCCTCGCGGCGTGGGTGTTGGTGTGGCTGTGGCCGTGATGGTCGCCGTTGGTGTCGGGCTTCGCGTCGGCGATCGGGTGGCCGCCGACGGTGCCGCTGTGCCCGAGCCTCCACCGCATGCTGAGACGGCCACCAATGATGCCGTGACCAGCCAAGTGCGCGTACCGAGACGACTGCGCATACTCTGGATGTCTCACACAGACGATACGCAGTTGCAACGAGGGTGGTAACGCCTCGTGGCGCCCAGCTCGGATTTGCGGCCTCTCCCACGCTGAGATGATGCGCGGGAGAGGCAAGATTGCCCTTCAGCGCCACTAAGACTGAGGGGTTACCGAGGGTGTCGGTCGGCGGCGCGACAAACAGGGAGGGATGTGGCAGATTGGCCGCCGCATGCCGGTGCGCGTCCAGATCGCTGGCGTCTCCAGTCTCGAAGAGGCGCTGACTGCAGAGGAAGCCGG
>JBGQHM010000198.1:0-12038 GCA_041497995.1 Binatia bacterium
AGCGCCGTTGGTAGCGTACGCGAATTTCAAATCGAGGATCTCAGCGTAGTCCTTGGCCTGCTGCAGGCCGTCACCCGACAACTTGTTACTCGGCTTGGCCTCGACGACAGCGAGCGGAACGTCGCGCGTGTAGCGCAACAGGTAGTCGGCACGCTTGCCCGGGCGGCGCCGGGCGCTGTTGCCGCGGGGGACGATGCGTCCATCGGTGAAGCTGCGTTGCTCGGCGATGGAGTGGGGCTCGTCGTCCCAGCCAGCAGCTAGGAGTAATGGCACCACGTACTTCCGGCACGTGTCGGCTTCGTTCGCCATAGAAACTGCATGGGGCACGCACAGCCCCTGGTGCGCGCCACATCTAGCCAGCTTCGTCCGCGCGAGCAAACGACGGTCGCATGCACCAGCGGTGTGTTCTGCCAGACGGTCGCGCGTAGACGTCATGCCGTTGGTGCAAAGGGCGGCATCTATGGTTTATTCCTTGGGAGACTTCGCATGACCAAGACCATCGGATTCCTCGTGATCGCCGCCGTGCTGGAGATCGGCGGTGACGCTGCCATTCGCAACGGCCTCGTCCGCTCACAGTGGCCGTGGCTGGCTGCCGGGATTGGGCTGTTGGGCGCCTATGGCTTTGTCGTGAACGGCAACCCCGCCATCGATTTCGGGAAGCTGCTCGGACTGTACATCGCGGTGTTCTTCGTTGTCAGCCAAGTGATCAGCGCAGTGGCGTTCGGCGAGCGGCCGTCGCGCGCGCTGCTCGTGGGCGGCGCGCTGATCATCACAGGCGGCCTCGTCATCCTGGTGGGGGACCGCTGACGCCGATGCTGCCGGCTTCCCGCGCTTGACTGACGAATGTCATTTCGCGTACGCGTTAGCGTCCCACTGCCCCGAGACTGCCGGGAGGAGATAGACGATGAGCGTCGAGTTTGTTGATGCGGATGCGCACGTTGTCGAAGTGGATCTGGGTCGCGAATGTTTGCGGCGCTGGCCCGAGGTCTTCACGCTGCATGAAGGCGTGGTCCCGGAAATCCGCACCGAAGGCCGGCGCTATCCCGAGGACAAGGGACCGGGCGCCGGCTGTCCCCCGGAGCACGGGCTGAGCAAGGCGGAGGGCATCAATCCGTTCACCCCCGAAGGGACGCTCGCGGACGCCGATCGCGACGGCATCGACCACATGGTGTTCTTCCCCAGCTTTGGACTGCGTGGCCCCAGCATCGAGTCGCGCACCATCGCGACAGGATTTGCCGAGCTCTACAACGAATGGATCGCCGACTGGTGCCGGCGCGGCACTGGACGCTTTCACGGCGTCGCGGTGCTGCCCGGAGAGTACGTCGACGACGCCGTACGGATTCTCCGCACGGCGAAGCAACTCGGCCTGGTCTGCGGCATGATCCCGCCGGCGCTCAAGACGCGCAATCTCGACCACGCCGATCTCGATCCGCTCTACGCCGCCGCCGTCGAGCTCGACATGCCGCTCGGCGTGCACGGCGCGCCCGGCATCCACCTGCCGAAGATCGGGGTCGATCGCTTCGACAACTACATCCAGGTGCATTGCGTCAGCTTCCCGTTCGATCAGATGACCGCCATGACCGCGTTGGTCTCGGGCGGCGTCTTTGACCGCCACCCGAAGCTGCGCGTCGCCTTCCTCGAAGCCGGCGTCGGCTGGGTGCCGTACTTCATCGATCGGATGCACGAGCACTACGAGAAACGCGGCGCCTGGATCCCGAACGGCTGGCGGCGCGACCCGCGCGCATACATTGAAGCCGGGAACATCTGGGTAAGCTGCGAACCCGAGGAGCCGATCCTGCCCGCTGTGGCGGAGATCCTGGGCGCGGACTTCATCATGTATGCCAGCGACTACCCGCACTGGGACGGCGCATGGCCCGAGAGCACGAAGCCGCTGCGGGAGCGCCGCGACATCAGCGAGGCTGTGCGCACCAAGATCGCCGGCGCCAACGCGCGCCGCTTCTACCGCCTGGCAGCGTGAGTGCGTCGATGAAGGCAGCGCTGCTCGAAGCTCCCGGGCAACCGCTCCGGGTGCGGGAGATTACGATCGCGGATCCCGCGCCAGGCCAGGTGCGCGTCCGCGTCCGGCACTGCGGTGTCTGCCATTCGGATCTCAGCATCGTCGACGGGACGTTTCCCAGTCCGTTGCCGATCGTCCTTGGACATGAGGCTGCGGGGGTGGTCGATGCGCTCGGTGTAGGCGTGCACGACCTGAAGGTGGGCGACCACGTGGTGCTCACACCGTGTCCGCCGTGCGGCACGTGTTACTGGTGCGTGCGTGGCGAGCCGACCGTATGCGTCAACGCGACCGCCATTCAAACCAACACCTTTCCCGACGGCTCGACGGGCCTGGCGCTCGACGGCGCCGTCGTCTACCGCGGCGTCGGGCTGGGCGCGTTTGCGGAGTCCGTCGTCACGCCGGCAACCGGCGCGGTGAAGATTCCCGCTGACGTGCCGCTCGATGTTGCGTGCGTCATCGGTTGCGCCGTGCAAACCGGCGTCGGTGCTGTGCTCAACACGGCGCACGTCGAAGAGGGTGCGACGGTGTTGGTCATGGGCCTCGGCGGCATCGGGCTGTCCATCGTGCAAGGCGCGCGGCTTGCGGGAGCATCACGCATCATCGTCTCGGACCCGGTCGCCGGGCGGCGCGCGACGGCCGCTCGCTTCGGCGCCACCGATCAGATCGATCCGACGGCCGCGGATATTCTCTCGCGGGTGATGGAGCTCACCGGCGTCGGCGTGGACTACGCGTTCGATGCAGTCGGGTGCGGCAGCCTCATCCAGACGGGCCTGGCTGCGACGCGCACCGGTGGCACGACCGTCTGTGTCGGCGCGCCGCCAATGGACGATACCATCACCATTGCGATGCCCGCGCTGTTCGTCGTGAGCGAGAAGAAATTGCTCGGCTGTGCGCTCGGCAGCTCCAATTCGCTCCGCGAGATCCCCCGTCTGGTTGCACTGTGGCAAGCTGGTCGGCTCGACCTGGAAGGTCTCGTCACCGCGCGCCGCCCGCTGGTGGAGATCAACGCCGCGATGGACGACTTGAAGGCGAGCCGCGGAATTCGCACAGTGCTGTCGCTGGGAGCATGAGCTCGATGGGTGCCTTAACGAACCATGGAAGGAGACAAGTGATGCGTAAAATTTCGCGAGTCCTTCTCACCGCCACGCTGGCGGTCGTGATCACACGCCCCGTATGGGCACAGGCGCCGGCAGCAGCGGGCGACCTCAAGCCCGGCGACGTCCTCAACGAGACGACCTGGCAAAAGGCGCAAGGCCTATTGCCTGAGGAGATCCTCAAGCACTACCAGAACGGCGACTACGTCAATCCGATCGTCGACTGGCCCGCCGGCAAGTTTGACTGGCCGCCGGACTTCCGTGCCGGTAGCGAGAAGAACGCCGGGCAGCTCGACGTCGATCCCGTCGGGACGATCATTGAAAAGGGATCGGGAAAACAGCCCCCGTATATCATCGGCTTCCCGTTTCCGATCATCGAAAAGAATGACCCGAAGGCCGGGGCCAAGGCAGTGTGGAACTTCTTCTATCGCACGTGGTACTTCGGGACGCTGCGTGCCGAGTCGCAGCTCAATTGGGTGGCTGCGAAGAAACTCGAGCGGCGCAGCGACGTCATCGCGAATTTTGAATACTACGACGGCGTGCCCGAATCGGAGCGACTGTCTAATCCTGAGAACTTTAGCGTCCGGTTTCTAACTGTCGTCGTGTCACCGACGGATCTCAATGGCACCGCCGCGCTGAGCTGGCGCTACCGCGATGCGACCAAGCGCGATTCGAACTGGGCGTTCGTGCCCGCGCTGCGGCGGGTACGCGCGATCAGCCCGGCCAACCGGTCAGACGGGTTTCTCGGCTCGGACATGAGCCAAGACGACGGGCCGTTCTTCGACGGCAAACCGGAGGACTTCACGTGGACGCTCAAAGACGACGTCGACCAACTCCGGCTGGTTGACCCGCTCAGCCTGAAGGGAGAGTCGGACGCGTCGTGGCTCCCATCGGGTGGCTGGAGTGGGAATTGGCCCGACCTCAAGTTCCTCGGCTACATGGATCCGAACTGGAAGGGCGTCGCATGGGCACCGATCAGCGGCGCCCTCGCCAAGCGCCGTTTCTTGGTCGTGGAGGGCGTACCCAAAGACAAGTACTACCTCTACGGCCATCTCGAGCTCTACATCGACAAGGAAACGTTCCAAGGCGCCTGGAATCGCAAGTTCGGCTGGCAGGGCGAGTTGCTGAACACGATGCAGGTGATGGCGTACCTCCCGAAAGCATTCAAGCGACCCGACGGCAAGGTGGATTACAATCAGGCGTCGAACATGGCCTTCCAATGCGCCGAGAACCTCAAGCGCAACCAGGCGACGGTCGCGGGGATCAAATCGAACCCCAAGGGAGGCTTCGATGGGCGCATCACCTTTCCGGCCAGTTTCTTCGACGTGAATTCGCTGGCCCACTATAGCAAGTGAGCGCCGGCGGGACCTGCGGTCGGCGTCATTTCTATGGTCCGCTCCCGTTGGTCGCTCTGGGCTGCCAAGTCCGACAGGCTGCCAGTCCAGTGGCCGTTGCTACGCTACCACGCCGGGCGCCAGCTCAGGCCGAGGGTGACGATGCGCTGTAACAGCGCCGCGTACGAGATGCCGGTGCGTTCCGCCGACTCGGCGAAGTCTTCGCCGTATGCGAGTTGCGGGTTCGGGTTGGCCTCGATCACGTAGGGGTGGCCCTGCTCGTCCATGCGGAGGTCGATGCGCGCGTAGCCGCTCAAGCCGAGTGTGCGGTAAACGCGCTTGCACATGCGCTGGATTGCCTGCGCCGCGCCCTCGGGCAGGTTCTCTGCCGCGGTGGTTATGATGCCGTGCTTCTGCTGGTAGGCGCTGCTCCACTTCACGCGGTCGGTGGCGATGTGTCTGGCTTCCTCCGGCATCTTCGTAAACAGCATCTCCCACACCGGCAACACTTGCAGCCGCTGGTTGCCGAGGATGCCGACGTACAGCTCCCGTCCTTCGATGTAACGCTCCACCACCGCGTCCGTACCGTGGGTCTGGTGGACGAAGTGGACGCGTTCCTCCAGCTTGGCGTCGTCATCGACCACCGAGGCCTGCGAGATGCCGGTGGACCCTTCGAGGGTGAGCGACTTCACGATCAATGGGAAGCCCATCCGTTTGGGGCGGCGGACGGCGCGCCCGATCGGGAACACGGCAAAGTCGGGCACCGGGATGCGATGATAGGCGAGCAGCTTCTTCGACAACGCTTTGTCGCGCGCCAGCATCAGCCCGCGCGGGTTGCAGCCCGTGTATGGGGTGCGCTGCAGCTCGAGATAGCTCACCACGTTCTGGTCGAAGATCGGAATACCGTGGAAGTGCTCCAGCAGGTTGAAGGCAATGTCCGGCTTCCATTCCTCGATGCCCGTACGAATGGCGCGCAGGTCGTCGCCGGTGCCGAGCGGTTGGACGTCGTGCCCGGCGGTGCGCAGGAAACTGACGACGTCGTGCTCCGTCTTCCACTCGGCGTGGGCGACATCGTGGCCGGTGACGTCCTCCGGCGGCACGAGCTCCGCGTGCATCAACGCCAGGATGCGGAGCTTCTTCATAGCCACACGCGGTGCTGGCCGCTGTGCAGATAGTTCATGGTCTGCACGGTCAGCACGATGGTGAAGTTGAGCTTGGTCTGCTCTTCGGATTCGGTGAGCCGCAGCTTCAGCTCGCGGCAACGGCCAATGATGTCATCGAGCACCTGATCGATCGTGTACTGATACTCACCCGTCCAACGCGCCACCGTGCGCCGCACGTCCTTGCGGATACGCGCTAGAAAGCGCGCCGCCGATGGATTGCGCTTGCACTCGGGCGCGTCAGAGAACAGGAGACGCAGATCACGGTCGTAGACGTTCCCGAAGTCGACGCCGTAGCGTTCCCGTTTCTCCTGGTAGTGCTTGCGGAGCGTTGTGCGCAGGCGCGACAGCAGGTCGACGCGGCGGCGCGAGGTCACCAGCGGGTCTTGCAGGCCGATATCGTGCAGCAGCCGGTCCATGTACTCCAGCTTCTTCAGTGCCGGCCAATCGGCGTAGCGCTCGCGCCACATCGACGTCGGGCTCAGCCAGACCGCGAAGGTCTCCGCAAAGTCTTCGTCAGGATGGCTCTGCGCATACCAGGGTTCGAGGTGCAGAACGAAGCTCTTGCTGTACGGGCGTGGCGTGTAGTGCTCGGGGTATTCCTGCGACGACGGTCCGAAGAGCTGCTGCCGACGGCGGCGACGACGCAGGTTGTAGGCGTTGTCAAGCGCGTGGCCGGTCTCGTGGCGCAGGATGCGCAGGCACCACTCGGGGGTGCCGCCTTCCACCTCCAACATCTGATTCTGCTCGAGCCGCGCCAGACGCGGGTGCGCGAGGTAGAACGGCACGGCGACTCCTGGGACATTGTCGGGAGTGAACCATTCGTCCGACAGCCAGAAGAACGGACGGAAGTGGATCTGATGCGCCTCGAGCTCGCGATACAACTCGGCGATGTGCTCCCCCAGGTCCGTCCCTTCGATGTGCAGATCGAGATCGCACAGACGGAGGTCGAGCAGCTTCTCGTCCGGCCAGTCTACCCATTCGGGTTGGTGGCGCCGCTCGCCCTCGGGCGTGGGCTCGGCCGCTGGTGTCGGGGGAACCATGCACGTGCTGTCCGCGCCCCGCACTAGCACTGGCCCCGGTGCGCGGGCAAACGCAGGGAGCGGGTTGGTAGTGTCCCACTTGGCATCCAGAACCTAACCCCCTGGCCCCCTTCCCTGCGAGGGAAGGGGGAAGAATGCTCCCCTCTCCGTCTCGGAGAGGGGCAGGGGGAGAGGTTCGAGCGCTTCATGTTACGAGCGCCAAATTCGGAAATAGGACGGTACCAGCCGGTCGGAGCGATGCGCCTTAGCTCGGGCCGGACTGGATCACGACGAGGCCGTCACGCACGGCGCGCTCGCCTGCCGCATTGCGCACCTCGAAGCGCACGTGATCCATCGTGCTGGCGAGGACGGCGATCACGATCTCGGAGGGCATGCGCACCATGGCACCGAATCGGCCAGCGATGCGGCGGACGCCTGCGGCGGGCGTGTTTTCTACTTCCAACACACGCGACACGGCCAGTGCGAGCGTGGCGGTTCCGTGCAGGATGAGGCCGGGCAACCCGGCAGCGACGGCAACTGCTGCGTCGGTATGGATCGGGTTCCAGATGCGCGCACATTCCGTGTAGACGTGCGCCGCCGTGGCAGCGATCGGAACGCGATACTCCGCAATGGGCGGGCACTGCGGATCGAACGCGAGCGGAGCCGGCGGCGCGCCGCTGGTGGGACGGTCGGGTCCGCTCACGTCGACGCCGCGGTAGAGCGCGCCCATCCAGGTCGTGCAGACCGGCGCGCCCATCGCGTCGGTGGTGTCGAGCCGCGTGACCTCGTACGCTCCAGGCTCACGGCGTTCGACACCGACGATCGTGAGCTGGGTCGTCAGCCGGTCGCCCGGCCGGATCGGGCGGTGGATGAGCGCGTCGTGCGTTGCGTGCACGGCGCGCATGCTCTCCGCGGCGGTGAGAACCCCATCGTCTCGCAGGTTCCGGCCAGCCAGGACAACGGGCCACTCGATGCACACGGGGAACAAAGGATGGGCCACGACGCCATCGGCCCGACCCGTGTCCATGTAGCACGGCAGCGCGTCGCCCAACGCCGCCGCGTACGCCATTGTCCAGCGCGCATCGACATCGTGCGTGATGGGCCGCGTCGTTGCACCGACGAGCTGTGACGAGAGCGGCATCAGTGAAAGCTCGATTGAGTCACTTCTTGGGTGGGAAGGCGAACCGCGTCGGATCCTCCGCGCTCGCCAGCGCAATCATGTCGCCATCGCCTTCGGTGACGTCGCCGAGCACGATCGAGCGACTGTAGGCACGGAACTGAGTCTTGGTCATGTGCAGCGCCCAGGCCGGCTTGGCGGCGAGGCGCTGCGCCCATGCATCGACCGCGGCGTCGAGCTCGTCGTCCGGCACCACACGATTGAGCATCCCGTAGCGCTCCGCGGTGAGCGCATCGAACCGATCGCAGAGCAGGATCAGCTCCTTCGCCCGCGCCATGCCCACTTCGCGTGCCAAACGCGGCGCCGCCCCCCACGAGAGCGGTATGCCGAGATCGACCTCGGGGATGTGGAAGATCGTGCTGGCGGCCGCTACCCGCAGGTCGCACGCGAGCGCTAGTGCCAGCCCGCCGCCGATAGCATAGCCGTGCAGGCGCGCGATAGTGATCGCCTCTACACGTTCGATCGCCTCGATGGCGCGCCGGCCCACCTGCGACGTGTAGCGGCGTTCCCGAGCGCCGGCGTTTGATCCCTTCGCCATTCGTGCCGGTGGATCCTTGCGGTCGGCGCCCGCACAAAACGCCGCGCCGCGCCCGCCCAAGACAACGACGGTCGTGTCGAAGCGCTGAAGCAGGTCGGTAAACGCTGCAGCAAGCTCTTCGAGGGCGCGCGCATTCACCGCGTTGCGACGTTCCGGCCGGTTCAGCCAGATGCGGGCGATGGGTCCATCGTGCTCAATCGTTAGTGTGTCGTACGTCATGTCGTCCTCCTCACACGCGCGGCGGGCCTTGTCGTACCCGCTCCCGCATCTCTTCGAACGAGCCACGGTCGCCGTGGACCCGTTCCAACCACCAGGTCGCGCCGGCGGCGCGCGTCGCAACCACGCGATCGGTGTCGGCCCGTCCGGCACTGGTGACACCCAGCGCAACAACATCGAACGGCGAGGCATCGGCTCGCTGCGCGCGCACGTAGGCAACGATCTCGCGAAGCTGTTCGGGTGGTACGAACGCCGACGTCTGCGCCAAAGGAAACACACCGTCCCACCGCGCCGCGCGCCGGAAGGGTGGTTTGTTAAGCCAGTAGCCGGCGACCCAGATCGGGATGCGTGGAAACTGGACCGGACGCGGGAGGAACAGCGCTTCATCGACGTGATAATGCTTCCCCCGAAACTGGAACGGCGCGCCGCTCCAGAGTCCGGTCAAAATCTCCAGGCCTTCATCGAGCATCGCGCCACGCATCCGCGCATCCATCTGTTCGCCAAAGCTCGCCCACTCGACCGCGCGTCCGCCAGCGCTCCCCGTGCCGGCCCCGAATACCAAGCGTCCACCCGAGAGCTGATCGAGCGACGCCGTCTCGCGCGCAACTTTCCATGGCCGCCGGCGCGGCAATGGCGTAACCAGTGCGCCGATGCGAATCGTCTTGGTTGCCATCGCGATGGCCGTCAATGCGATCCAGGGATCGACCATGTCGGTCGCGAACGGTCGCGCGACGTGATCCCAGAGGAAGAAGCCGTCCCATCGCGCGTCTTCTGCGTCGCGTGCGAGCGCCGCAAGCCGCCGCGCATCGCCGTAGTCGCCGAAGTTGGGGACGTAGATGCCGTAGCGCACGTGAATCTCCTTCAGCTCACTGCGCGGTGAAGAACTCGATCATCTGTCGACTGGTGAGCGCGGGCTCTTCGTGCAGGAGCCAGTGGCCGGCGTTAGGGACCTCCACCAGCGTGCCGCCGGCGCAGTGCGCGACGCTGAGCCCCGCCATGCGTGACTCGAAGAAGCGATCCTGCATGCCCCACACAATGCGCGTTGGGACGCGCACCATGCCATCACCCGTGACGTGGTGCGGGTAGCGAAAGCTGGCGCGGTACCAGTTGACCATCGAGCCCATGGCGCCGTCGCGATCCCACGCGTACTTGTAGTAGGCCATGTCGTCATCTGGGAATGTGCCGGGACGGCTGGTGTCGCGGAGGTTCTTGGTCAGCAACCACCAGTCGCCGAGCCGCGCTGTGCCTTCCGGTATAACCGGCAACTGAAAGAACGTGCGGAACCAGTTGATCGTCTGCTCCTTCGCTGCGCCCTGACGCGCGTCGACCCACGCGAGTGGGTGCCCGGAGTTGAACATCACGAGCTTGCGGAAGTGTTCGGGATGCTCGATCACCAGGTACCACGCGATCGCTCCACCCCAGTCGTGCCCGGCGAGATCGACTTTCTCGTAGCCGAGGTGCTGGATCAATCCAACGATGTCCTCCACCAGCGTCTCGACCCGGTAGGCCTCGATACCGGCGGGCTTGTCGGACGCGTTGTAGCCGCGTTGGTCCGGAACGATGACCCGGAAGCCGGCGCGCGCCAACGGTGCGATCTGCTGGTTCCAGCCCCACCAGAATTCGGGATAGCCGTGCAGCAGCACGACCGGCGGCCCATCCTTCGGCCCCGCCTGGACGACGTGGAGCCGAATGCCATTGGTGGGGATCAGTTGCGAATCAAGCTCGATGCCATCGCGACGCGCGGTTGCGCCAACGACGTCGATGGGATCGTGACGGCCCGACAGCAATCCGATGCCGAGCACAGCCACCAACAGGCCAACGAAGATCGCCAGGGTCCAAAGTAGGTATCGCACCGTTCGTAGCATTGCCGTCGCCGAAGCTCTGCCGATCGGTGCAGTAGCTATGCTGACTGGCGCGCCGGTGCAATGGCCACGGATCAGCCGCGCAGCAGCCAATACGTCGCGGCGGCCATCGAGCCGAAGACGGGCATCGTGACGATGCAACCGATGGCCAAGATCCAGGTACCGTGCGCGGCGGCATCGGTCAGCATCCACAAGGTGAGAACAGCTTCGAGGCCGAAGAAGTCGACGAGCAACTGCTTGCCCCATCGCCCACCTTGCCAGATGCGTCGGAACTCGTCGGCGGCCAGTTTCCCCGGCGCAAACCGCCAAGCCCAGGCGGAGACCGCGACGACAGCGACGATGACGACAAGCGCGACGATGTGCATCAGGTGACCCTCCTCAACGAATCAGCTTCATTGGTTCGTTCGTTGGACCGCATCACTTTGTCCTGCTTGACGCTCGCGCAGATGACTCGCACTGTGCGCCTCGCTTCGTCAATGGGCGCCAGGGTGTACGGCATCTTGCGCGAAGATCGTCCCGTTAGGCTTGCTCCGCCGTACAGTGCGGGCTTAGAATCTCCGGTCATGGCGGTTGCTGCACGGAAGAGACGTGTTGCAGATCACATCGACGTGACCCCACGGGTCTGTGGGGGCAAGCCCCGCATCGCTGGGTCGCGCATCCGCGTGCAAGACATCGTCGCGTGGCACGAGCGCCAGGGGCAGTCGCCGGACGATATTGTCGAACAGTTCCCTCAGCTGTCTTTGGCCGATGTCCACGCCGCACTCACCTACTACTTCGATCACCGCGACCACGTTGACCGGCAGATCGCCGAGGACGTCGCCTTCGCCGATACCTTGAAGGCCGACGCTCGTCGCGCCCGCAAGCCGGTCGGGAACGGCAAGCATGGCCGCAAAGATGCGGCTGCATCTCGATGAGCACGTGTCGCCGGCCATCGCCGTCGGGCTTCGGCGCCGAGGCATCGACGTTACAACGACCGTAGAAGCCGGCCTCAGCGCGGCTTCCGACGAAGAGCAACTGCTGTACGCCCGCACAGATGAGCGCGTGCTCGTCACGCACGACGCCGACTTCTTGCGACTCCACAAGCGCAACCTGCCGCATGCCGGCATCGTGTACTGTCATCAGGGGCAGTATTCACTCGGCGAGATCGTTCGCCGACTCGCGGTTCTTGCCAGCCGACGCCGCCGAAACAATCTGCGCAATCGCGTCCGGTTTCTGTAGGTTTGCTCCGAAAGACTTGTGGTCCGACCATCAGCGACACGCCATCAGCTACAAGCGCGAGGCTTGCCTCGCCAGGACCTCAACCGTCCGCGGTACGCTCGGCACGGTAACCGGCTCGGTGACTCTCGATGAGACGGACATTACCAAGTCGTCGGTGGAGGCGACGATCGACGCTGCCGGCATGCTGACCCGTGTTGGGATGCGCGACGAACACCTCGAAGGATGTCGTTGGCCGCATAGGCCGCCGGCAGGCGCCACGCCCCACGGCGCCCCCAAAACGGCTTGTGCCATAGGGTCGGGAGCCCTCCGGCGCGCCACGTATCCAACTTCAGCCGCCGACGCCATCCCGTTCCATCTCCGTTAGCCCTCGGGGTCGCGTGCTTGGTGTCCCCGTCGCGAC
>JBGQHM010000199.1:0-12018 GCA_041497995.1 Binatia bacterium
CGTCGCTGCGGCGGGCTTCAGCCGTCAGGGGCAGACCGACGAGGATACAGATCGCGACGAGGGCGCCGATGCGGCCAGTGATCCGCGCTGGGGGAAAGGTGAGTGCGGTGTTCTCTGTTCTCATAGCGCCTACGATGCAGCCAGGGATGTGCCATTCCGCGTGGAGCGACCACGGGGTCCAGACCGTGCATCCCGGCCTGCCTCTGGCACGTTGTCGATGCCGGACCGTACCAATCCGTCGAGGAACTGGCGCACCTGCATTTGTCAGCCGACTGGGCTCGTTCGTGTGAGATTTGGGCCGTTGTGGCCCCGTGCGAGCGTGCAGATCCGTTACCGCTCAGAGTACGGGTATGGCGCCGAATGACAACAGACGTTGTGTAGTTCTTGCGATTTGCCGGCAGTCTGTCAGGAAATGACGTGGCGCAGCGGGACACCTGTCACGCGAGCGTTACAATATCCGGTCTTCAGACAACATCGGCGAACGTCTTCTCCATACGCCTGAAGTAAAACGCGCCGCCCACGAGGATGAGCAGCGCAGCCGCAGAGGAGACGGCGATGATCGGCCCTGGCGCGGTGTCCGTGCCGAGCAGTGCCCAGCGGAAGCCTTCGACGACACCGACCATGGGATTGAGGCCGTAGACGGTGCGCCACGGTTCGGCGAGCAAACTGCTTGGATACGCGATCGGTGTGGCGAACAGCCAGAACTGGGTGAGGAACGGTACGACATAGCGCACGTCGCGATATTCCACGTTCA
This sequence comes from Binatia bacterium, assembly GCA_041497995.1. Lineage (GTDB taxonomy): Bacteria > Desulfobacterota > Binatia > HRBIN30 > HRBIN30 > DATKMS01. The sequence goes on from JBGQHM010000199.1 coordinate 755, forward strand.
ACGCCGACAGCCACAAGCCAACGCCGAGCGACGTCACCAACGCCAGCAACAGGAACAATGGCAGCCACAAGACGTTCACCGTGGGCAGCACGCCGTAGTACAGCATCATGCCGAGCAGCACGACGAAGGCGAGCAGGAAATCGACGATACCGGATAACACGGTGGCGATCGGGATCGTCAGCCGCGGGAAGTAGACCTTGGTGATCAGGTTGGCGCTGCCGACCAGGCTGTTCGACGATTGCGTCAGGCCGTTCGAGAAGAACGTCCACGGCACCAACGCTGCGTAGCTGAAGATCGGATACGGTACGCCGTCGGACGGGATCTTCGCTAGCCGGCCGAAAAAGATGCTGAAGACGACCATGGTGAAGAACGGCTGGATGATCGCCCACGCCGCCCCGAGGGCGGTCTGCTTGTAGCGCACTTTCACGTCGCGCCAAACGAGGAAATACAGCAGCTCGCGATATTCCCACAGCTCGCCGAGCCGCAGCGACACCCAGCCGCGCGAGGGCTGGATGACGAGGGTGGGGACCGGCGGAGATTGCGAATTGCGAATTGCGAATTGCGAATTGGGTGAAGACATTGGCGCTTCCTATCGCAGCCCACGTGATTTGGCGGTCCGTCCCGTGGTCGTGAAGATTGCGAGCAACTCGCCCGACTCGGCGACCAACCATCGCCGCTCACCAAGATCACCGACGGCAGCTTCCTCGCACAGCTCCAGCCCATACTGCGTTTCGGCGGCTTCTTTTTCTACGATTCCCACCTTGTGCACGAAGTCGGCCTTCGACTCGGCGCGATTGGCTTCGCGATAGTTCGCCCCAATCGAGGTTCCGGACTTCAGCAGCTGGTACCCGACGACATCCGCTACCTTACTTCGAGGGAGGCTTGCCACGAAGCGAACGATGCGCAAGGGGAATGCCTTCGTGCGCCGCTCCAGCTCCTTGTTGTCCATCCGATCTCTCAATTCGAAATTCGAGATTCGAGATTCGCAAGTCCTTCCGCTCGGTACCATTCGATGGTCGTCCTGAGGCCATCTTCGAAGGACGTCTCGGCGCGGAAGCCGAACTCGCGCTCGGCGCGCGAGACGTCGAGGCAGCGGCGGGGCTGGCCGTCGGGCTTGGAGGCGTCCCAGCGGATGGCGCCCCGGAAACCGGTGAGCTTCGCGATGAGCTCGACCAGATCTTTGATACTGATCTCGCAGCCGGCACCGAGGTTTACCGGGTCGGTTTTCTCGTAGCGCTGCGTGGCGAGGACAATGGCGTTGGCGCAATCATCGACGTAGAGAAACTCGCGGCTCGCACTGCCGGTGCCCCACACCTCGACCTCGCGGTCGCCGCGCGCGATGGCATCGACACACTTCTTGATGAGCGCCGGGATGACGTGCGACTTGGCCGGGTCGAAGCTGTCGCGCGGCCCGTAGAGGTTCACCGGCAGCAGATAGATCGCAAGGAATCCGTACTGCTCGCGATAGGCCTGCGCCTGCACCAGCAGCATCTTCTTGGCGAGCCCGTACGGCGCGTTGGTTTCCTCCGGATAGCCGTTCCACAGGTCGTCTTCACGGAACGGCACGGGCGTGAACTTCGGATAGGCACAGACGGTGCCGACGGCGACGAATTTCTCCACGCCGGCGCGCCGCCCTTCCTCCATGAGCTGCACGCCCATCATCAGATTCTCATAGAAGAAGCGGCCGGGATTCTCGCGGTTGGCGCCGATGCCGCCGACCTGTGCCGCCAGGTGGATGACCACTTGCGGACGCGCGTCGTGATACAGACGGCGCACCGCATCACCGGACACCAAATCGTAGTCGCGGCTGCGCGCGACGAACACGTCGGCACCTCGCGCTTGCAGCCGGCTGACGACGTGCGAGCCGAGGAAGCCGGCGCCACCGGTGACGGTGATGCGCTTGCCCTGCAGAGGATTGCGGATTGCGGATTGCGAATTGGGAATTGGAGAAGCCGAGTCCAAGGATCGTCTCCTTCAACGCGGCATACGAGCGGATTTCCGATTTGAGATCTCGGAATTCTTCAAATCCGCATTCCGCATTCCGCATTCCGAAATGTTCTTTTGCATAGCTCCGCCCGTTCAGCGGCACTCCCGTGCCGCATCCAACAAAGACATTTCGAATTTCGGATTGCGAATTTCGAATTGGTCGGTCACTTCACGCCGGGGCGTGCAGCATCTTCCACATTCGCGGTTCGCAACGCGAGATTCGCAATTTCCTCTCTCCCCGCTCCGTGCACCAAGCGTTCGAGCACGGAGATGCCGACGTAGCCGCGGCCGAGCGGTTGCATGGAACAGCGCAGCACGGCCCGCGTCGGCACGTCGTCTGCCGGCGGGTCACCATTCTCCCGCCGATAGCTGACGTCGGCTAGCATCCGGCGCGACAAACACAGCTCCGCGATATCCGCCACCTCGCCTTCTCCATGAATGATGAACTCGCGCACACCGTCGGCATGCAACTCGGCAATCAGCTGTTCGATGCGGACGCGCAGATCGCGGAACGTGTCCATTGTACGATGCAGGTACTCGTAAGCGCGGCGCGTCTTCTCCGCCACCCCGGCGGGGGTCAGCAAGTAGCGCGCAGTACGGCCGTCCAGACTTACGACCTTGAGGGCGCCAGTTTTCACCAACCGGCGCAGGATCAGGTTCACCATACCGAGAGAAAGGCCAGTCTCTTTGGCAACTTGGCGTTGCGATAAGCCGGCGTCACGGGACAACGCGTCGAGGAGACGGTGCTCTTTATCCATCGTTCATTCCCTGAACGTTCAGCGATTGAACACTAGCCGGGGCTGGATCTGTTTGTCAAACAGAAACTCTTGGGAATTTCGGATTGCGGATTGCGGATTTCGGATTGTCGGAGCTTTGCGCTAAAGACGGCGAACCCGTTCATGAACGCCGAGACGCGCCCACCGACTCACGATTCAATCTTGTCTTCATCGGCGTCGATCGGCGTGTATCGGCGGTCGCCCTCGCGTCTTTGCGCCTCTGCGTTGATGCTTTGGTTCCTTTTCCCAGCAGCACGAGCCACCGCTGCAGAAACCAAGAAGCCGCAGCCCGATGCGTTCGCGCAGGCGCTGACTGATATGGGCCTCAAGGAATCGGACCTGGGCTATCGGCCGCTGGGTCACTGGAACCGCTACCCGCATCCGAACACAATCCCGTACGTGATGCCGTTTTTCTCCGATCTGTTTGCGACGCCGCTCGACACCTACGAGTTTACCCGCACGCTGGGCAATGCGGTGGAAGATGCGCTGACGCCGAAGTCACTGCTGGAAAAGCCGGAGGCGTTGTATCGGCTCACCGTGGTCCTCGGCACCGAACGGCGCATCGGTGGCTTCCGTGCCTACAGCGCAAACTTGAATCCCCATCCAGCCGATACGGAACCGTTGCTGCGGGCGGTGAGCACGCTGCTCGAGCGAGCGGGAGACCCGCTCGGGCACGGCGTAACTTTTGGTAAGGCTGCCGCCGAGCGCAATGGTGACCCGGTGGCCGCGCTGCGCGACGAGCTCGCGAAAGTACCCGCCGTGCTGCACCTGCCATTGGCGAAGTACCTCCTCAACTTGCTCGAGGCACGCGAATGGATCGATCGTGGCCTGCGGCGCGTGCCACAGGACCTGCGCGACGCCGTCTTCGACGCTGTACCGCAGCTATCGGAAGGCACGCCCGACGGCAGCCGCTACTTCCCCGCGATCGATGACGTCGCGCGACTCATCGACGAGCACTCGCTGTGGTACGGCTGCTTGAAGGCCGTGCAGGCAACGCAGGACGCGCGCCGCGAGCTGTACGCGATCCCCGCCCCCACCGATGGCTGGCCGGAGTTCGAGCTCCGACTCCTATCGCCGTGGGGCACCGTCCTGTTCGATCATCGGGCAACTAGTGACCTGCAGATCGACGACCCGTTCCTGATTGTTCGTGTTGCCTCTCCCGGAGCGCTGCGCGGTGTGATCGCCGCCACGGGGAGGCGGCGGCCATTGTCCGTCGCCCTGTTGCTCGACAGCGCCCAGTCCGTGGGGTGTGGTGCCGACGACGACCTGCGGCAATGCAACAGCAGCGCGTTGGCGACCGGCATCCTGGGCTGCGGTATCCTCTACGCCGCTGGCAATCAGTCGACGGTGTATCGCACGCACGACTGGGGCATGGGTGCCGGCCTGTTTGGCCTCGGCGCGCTGATCGATGAAGGCGGCGACGACAACTACCGCATGCGTTCGGTGGGCATGGGCGCAGCGTTCTTCGGTGCAGGTCTGCTCCTCGACGCCGCAGGCAACGACCGCTACGTGCTGGAAGAGGGAGACGGCGAGGGCTTCGGGGGACCAGGCGGGATCGGTGTCCTGGCCGACCGCTCCGGAGACGACTTCTACTACGCCGAGCCCGACCCGGCCAAAGCGGGACGCGCCGACTATCACTCCGACTTCAAGGTCGCAGCGAACAACGCGCAGGGCGCCGGCTTCGGTCGCCGCGGCGACGGCTCCGACGGTCACGCGTGGGCCGGCGGGCTCGGAGCACTGATCGACGTCGACGGGAACGACACCTACCACGCCGGCAATTTCTCGCTCGGCGTCGGCTACTGGTACGGAACCGGCCTGGTGTGGGACGGCGGCGGCAACGACGAGTACCGCAGCGTCTACTACACGCAAGGCTCCGGGGCTCACTTCGCCATCGGCGCGCTGATCGACGAGGGCGGCGACGACACGCACATCCTCGGCGACACCGCCGGCGCGGCGCTCGGGTTTGGCTGGGATCTCGTCAACAGCTTTCTGATCGATCGCGGCCAGGGCAACGACCGCTACGACGCCAAGTTCGACTCGATCGCCATGGCCACCAAGCGAAGCAACGCCTACTTCATCGATGAAGGTGGAGACGACACGTACATCCTCAACCAAGACGGGAGAGGTTTAGCCCAGGTGGACCAGGACGACACCTACGTAAAGCCGGGACGGACGGCGGCCTTCGGCTTCCACGTGACGCAGGTTGGGCTCTTCCTCGACTGCGGCGGCTCTGACACTTACCAGCGCCGCATGCCGGATGGCACTCTGGTTCCCGACGCGCAGGCGGGCAACAACCGCACGTGGCATCTCGTCGCCAGAGACCGCACCGCGCTTTCCGGGCCGAACGTATCGGTCGGTCGCGACGTCGCGCACGGCCGTGTGGGCTTCCTCGACCCGTGGCCAGCGCGTCAGACTGTGCTTCCTGATCCGCCATCTTCAAGCGTCCTCGCAACACCGTCGCCAGGTGCTGGCGGATAGATCAAGCGGCCTGCAGCTGTGGCTGCGACCAGCACAGGAGCCCCGTCTTGAAGCGTTTTGAGAACGTCCACTTGGAGACCCCGCTCAACCGGGCATCCTTCACATACGAGATTTGCGTCTGCGGAAAACCCAGCCAGGCAATCAGCATGTAGATCGAGTGACAGCTATTGCCGCTCTCGTTGTAGGCGGGGGATAACGGAAATCATATCCGCGCGAGCCACTCGGCCGGCAGCGCGCAGGCAGTCCGCAAGCTGTGCGTGACCGTGCACTGCTCCTCGTCGGTCATGGCGTGAAAGAGCGGTAACACGATGGCGTGATCCTGCGCCAGTTCGCTCTCTCGCAGACGTGCGCAGGAACTGGGCGGGCAGGCACAGGTGCCCGGTGGGATACCGCACGTCCATGGCTCACGGGTGTATGCCGGCTCGCGATGCGCGCACATGATGCCGCGGCGCGTGGCCACGTCGGCATCGAGCATCGCCTGCATGACCTCACGCTGGTCGCAGCGGTCCGCCAGACGCACGCAGTAGCTCTGCCAGTTGCTGCGCGCCCACTCCGGTTCTGTCGGCAGCAGGATGTCGGGGACATCGCCGAGCAGCTGGCGATAGCGCTGCGCTTGCTGCCGTCGCCGCACCAAAAGCTCGGGCAACCGCCGCAGTTGCACGCGGCCGACGGCGCCCTGAATGTCGGTCATGCGATAGTTGTAACCCAGCTCCGGATACACCTCAAAGACGACCTGCTTCGCCTGGTGCCGGACGGTGTCGGGCACGCTCATGCTGTGCTGCCGCCAGAGGCGAAACTGCGCGTCCCAGGCAGCGTTCGCCGTGGTAAGCATGCCGCCGTCACCGGTCGTCAGTAGCTTGCGCGGATGAAACGAGAAGCACGCAATGTCGCCATGCGGTTTGCCGATGCGCTCCCACGCTCCGTCCCAGCGGACCTCGCTGCTGATGGCGCACCCGGCATCCTCGACGAGTGGCAGCCCATCACGGCGCGCGACCGCGACGACGGCCGCAAGGTCGCACGGCATGCCCATCTGGTGCACGCACATGATGGCCCGCGTGCGCGGGCTGAGGGCCGCCTCGATCAGGCGTGCATCGATGTTGAAGGTATCGGCCTCGATATCCACGAACACCGGGATGGCGCCGCAGTAGCGGACGGCGTTCGCCGTGGCGATGTACGAGTGGCTGACGGTGACCACCTCATCGCCTGGCCCAACGCCGACCGCGCGGAGAGCCAGGTGGAGGGCAACGGTGCAGTTGGCAACCGCACAGGCATGCGGGGCTCCGACGAACGTAGCGAACTCACTTTCGAACGCGGCAACCTCGGGGCCCTGCGTGACCCAGCCTGACAACAACGGCCGCTGGACCGCTTCGACTTCTTCGCTCCCGATCCACGGTTTGGCGACCGGAATCATACGCCGTGCTGCTCCCGACACCAACCCTCGATCAAACGACGCAACCCGTCTTCAACCGACACCTGCGCGCGGAGGCCGAGACGTCGCGCCGCCTTTCGCGTGTCAGCGAGACGCCGCGGCACCGGATTCACCTTACGCCCCGGTCCGTACTCCGGCTGCAGCGGGGCCCCCATGATGCGTAGCAACGCCTGCGCTAGCTCTGCCAGGCTCGTCTCTGTGCCGCTCGCTACGTTGAAGGACCACGATCTCCCGCGGAGACCTGTCATCGGGCGTGGCCACGAGCAGACCAACGATGTGCGACCCAACCAACCCCGCACCGGCTGGTCGCCGCATCTGTGAAGCGCTCGCGGCACCACGTCGAGTACGCGTTCCACCGCCGCGTCGATCTCGGGCTTGAGGACGGCATACTGCGCCTTGAGATCGACCTGCGGAATCACCGCGGCACGGATGCTGCCGCCGACGGGGTCGGAACCCGGGAGGCCGGTGCGTCGAGACGTGCCCAGAAAACCAGTGCCTCGAGACCAGTTGCAGCGAAGGTGAAGCGATTGGACTGCCAGTAGAGTTGCCGAGGAAACATCTGCCGCAGCACTGGTTCGGCGCGGACAAAACGGCCACGATCCAGCCGGCGCAGAACATAGGCCAGCGGTCGCCGCAACGGACGTGTCGGCATGACCGCGTCGAGGACGACAACATAACCCGTCTGTTTACACACTCGCACCATCTCCTTGACCGCCGCCGCCGCGCTGTCGTCCGGCAGGTGGTGCAGCAAACCGACGCTCCACACACCGTCGAATTGCTGCGACGGAAACGGCAGCTCGCTCGCCGACCCTACGACGGCGCGTTCGCCGTGTCCGCCGTACTCACGCACATAACTGACGGAGAGATCGAGTCCGACCGGGTGGAGACCGACACGGAAGAGCCACGACGCAGGACCGCATCCGACATCGAGGATCAGATCGGCGGCGGGCAGTTGCGCGCGCAGCTCGCTGATCTTGCGCACGAACGCTTTCTCGCTGCCGGGTGCCAGCAGGCTCTGCTGGAGGCGAAAGATCCAGGGAAACTCCAGCAGGCGGTAGATGGGATGCTCGCTCATGAAACATCCGCTGGCGGTGGCGGTACAGCGCGCTCAAGTGGCAGCTCCGCTGTGGTCATCTCGATGAGATACCGCGGCCGGCGCCGCGCCTCATCCAAGGCCCGCCACAGGTACTCGCCCAGGACACCCATCATCAACATCTGGATGCCCCCGATGACCAGGATCACCACCATTAGCGACGACCATCCCTGGGGTGGACCAGTAGTCACGGCGATGACCGCCACGACACCGGCGTAGAGGAACCCGAGGCAGGCGACGGTGGCCCCAACGTAAGACATCATACGAATGGGTTGGTAGGTAAACGAGGTGACCGAGTCGAGCACCAGCTTCAGTTTCTTCTCCAAGCTCCACCCGGATCGGCCGTGCAGCCGCGCCTGCTTGTCGTAGATGATGCTGGTCTGTCGGAAGCCCATCCAGGTAATCAGCGCCATAAGGCTGATGTTGCTCTCATGAAACTCGCGCAGCGCATCGATGACGCGCCGATCGATAAGAAAGAAATCGGCTCCGGTGGGTGGCATCTCCTTGATGCCGACCACGCGACGCATGAGCAGGTAGTAGAGACGCGCAAAGCCGACCGTCCGTGCGGTCTCCCCTTCGCGCCTGCCGCGGACCGCCCACACGACCTGCGCGCCCTCGCGCCAACGGGCAACCAACTCGGGGATCACTTCGGGGGGATCTTGCAGGTCGGCCGCCAGGATTACGGCGCAGTTGCCGGTGGCATGATGCAGACCACAGGCGATCGCGGTATGTGAGCCGTAGTTTCGCGCCAGGCGGATCCCCCGCACGTGCGGGTCGGCACGTGCCATCTCCGCTAGGACCGGAAAAGTCTCGTCACCGGAATGATCATCGACACCGATCCACTCCCAATCCAGTCCCAGCGACTGCATCGTTCGGCGGAGCCGCTCATAGAGGACGGGGAGGTTCTGCGCTTCGTTGTATGCAGGAACGATGACCGTGAGCGTCGGCATGTGTGATCTCGCTCACGCCGGTAGGGTGCCCAACGACGCCACGACGCGGCTCAGGCCTTCGTGGACTCCAACCTGCGGCTGGTAACCGAGCAGCCGCGTGGTACCTTCAAAGGCCCCACAGTGCCGCTGAACGGGCGCACTCGCGCTCATCCGAATGACCGGCTGCCGTTGCAGTAGCACTCCAATGGTCTCTAGCAGCTCGCGCAGCGTCACCGTCTCAGGCCCTGCGAAGTGGAAAACACCGGTGTGATGAGATTCCACCGCCGCGCACACGCCCAGCGCAAGATCCTCCACCCATACCGGGTTCAAGACAATTCCGTCCCTCCCCTCGATCGTCACCGCCTCGCCTTCCGCCACAGCGCGCACCAACCGGTTGACGAGAAAACGATCGCCACCTGTCCCGTACGGGTGGAAGAAGCGCAGGACTCCAGTCGACAACTGGCCCTGATAGGCACGGAGCAAGAGCTCTGCACAAGCCTTCGCTGCTCCGTAAAAGCTGCTGGGCGCATAGGTCGTGTCGTCCTCGTCCAGCGGGTGCCCAGTCGCCCCGAGCACGTCACCGGTCGACGCGCCAAGCACGCGCGGCACGCCGCGCTTGTAGGCGGTGTCCAACAGGCGATACGTCGCCGTCACTGCGAGCTCGTAGAGAGGCCCCGCATGCTCCGGGAAGTCGAAGACGCCCCGTGGCATCGCCAAGTGGAGCACGACCTCCACTTCACTCCAATCCACTGGCGGCAGAGGTGCCGTCGTCGCATCCCAGATCACCCACTCCAGCCCGGCGGCGCTGGGCAACTGCGCCCCCGCAGTAGCGGTTGCAATCACCCTGTGGCCACGTCGACTGAGCTGTGCAACGACGGCACGGCCAACGAACCCCGATGCGCCGGTCACCAACACGGCGCGGGGGCCGGGAACATCCGTAGGCACTGCCATCCGTTGTATCCCAGCGACAACGCTTCAAGGCTCGCGCACCTGCTCGCGCCACCATGCAACGAGCCGCTGCAGCCCCACCTTCAAGGACACCTGCGCCTCGAAGCCCAGGAGCTGCCGCGCCCGGCTAACGTCGGCAAGGCGCCGCGGTACCGGGTTCACTTGACGCTCCTCACCGTGCTCCAGCGGCAGCTCCGCTTCCATCACGCGGAGCAAGGTCATGGCCAGATCTTGCAAGCTGGTCTCCACGCCGCTGGCGACATTGAACACCGCGTCGGTCGCATCCGCCTGTGCAGCGAGCACGTTGGCACGCGCCACGTCTTCGATATAGACGAAATCCATCGTCTGCGACCCGTCTCCGAAGATGAGGGGCGGCTGCCCCGCCGCGATGCGCTCCATCCAACGAATCAGGACCTCGGTGTAGACGCCGTGGATGTCCATACGTGGTCCGTAGACGTTGAAGTACCGAAGTGCCACGTAGTTGAGCCCGTACATTTCATGGAAACTGCGGAGCAGCCCTTCATTGAACGTCTTCGCGGCGCCATACAGCGTGCGGTTGTTGTACGGATGGTGCGCTTCAGTCGTCGGGAAGGCGTCAGCCGATCCGTACACGGAAGCGGATGACGCAGCCACCACCTTGGCCACCCCGGCCTCCACCGCGGCGTCGAGGACGTTGAAGGTGCCGTCGACCAGCACCTCGAGGGCGAGGCGTGGCTCTGCGGCGCACTGCGTGATGCGCAGCGCCGCTTGATGGAACACCACATCGACGCCATGCATGACCTCACCCAGCAGGGCGCGGTCGCGGATATCTCCCTCGACAATCCGCACCGGGCCGCGATCCATCGCCCAAGACAGATTCTCGCGCCTGCCCCGCACGAGGTTGTCGAGAACGATGATTTCCCCCACGCCGAGTCCGACGAGCAGATCGGCGATGTGGGACCCCACCAAGCCCGCACCACCGGTGAGCAAGACGCGTTGATTGGCCAACATAGGCATACCCGGCACTACGATGGCTGTAGCTCGATCACGCGTCCACGCTGCGCCAGCGACTCGGTGGCGGCTTCCAAAATGCGTACGATCCGCCTGCCCGCCACGCCGTCCGACAGAGGCTGACCATCCCGCTCGATGCACTCGATGAAGTGTAGCGCCTCGACCTGCAGCGCCTCCGTGAGGCTCACCTGCGGAGCCCACATGTCGCCGGTGCGGTAACCGACGAGCATCTGGTAGACATCCTCCGACCCGTCGTTCAGCGTGATCCCCTTATCGTATACTTTGACCTTCTCGCTTGGTTCGAGGTCGTCGTACACAATCATCTGTCGCGCGCCGCCAATCAGCGTCCGCCGAATCTTCACCGGCGCCAACCAATTCACGTGGAGATGGGCGATCAAGTTGCCATCGAAGAAGCATGTCAGGTAGGCCACGTCCTCAGGTTGCCCACGCACGTGCGCCGCGCCGATCGCTGCTACCGCGGTGGGCTCTGCACCCAAGACATGGTCCATGATCGACAGGTCGTGCACGGCGAGATCCCAGAGCACGTTCAGATCGTGCTGAAACAGACCCAGATTCACACGCACCGAATCGTAGTAGTAGAGTTGCCCAAGTCGCCCCTGACCGACCAGCTCACG